>NZ_JBVKAE010000021.1:0-17685 GCF_055598845.1 Amycolatopsis sp. NPDC039088
GGTGTCCCCTGTGGACAGTCAAGGAGGCCCCACTGTCTCAGTGGGGAGTCCTTGATTGCGACCAGTCCGCGAAGGTCTCCTTCGCTACCTTCAGGTCAGGGTCTCGGCAAAGTCGCAGAGTTGCTGGTCAGTGCGGCTCTTGGTGGTCCGGATGTGGCATCGCTGATGCCTGTGGGGTGCGAGTGTGGAGGATTGGGGACGGTGAAGGTCCCAAATCCTCCACACTCGAGGTGCACCGGGTTCAGGGGCATGCCCCTGAAGTTCTGTTGATCAAGCTTCGCAACCGGGGTGAAGGGTCCCGACTTTGCCGGGACCCTGACCTTGAGAGTAGGAAAGGAGACCTTCGCGGACGGGCAGTCAGAGGGCGGCGAAGGTGGCGAAGTCCGCTTCGGTCTGGTCCGCGTACCGCATCGCGTAAGCCCCGATCGCCTCGTCGAGGTCTTCGTCGTCCTCGAAGTACCCCGCCAGCATCTGCGGATGCAGCGACCGCGCGTGCGCCCGCGCCAGCAGCGCGCCTGCCAGGCGACCGTAGTCGTCGAGGTGGTCCTTCTTCAGTTCCGCGGGATCGATGTCGCCCTTGAGGTTCCGGAACTGCCGCACGATGTACGGAATGCCGTCGATGGTCGTCCAGCCGAGCAGGATGTCGGTTTCGGCCTGCACAAGCCGGGCGCCTTCGACGATCCGGCGGCCCTCGTGTTCCGGCGAAGCCAGCCCGAGATAGGGCGACAGCGCCGACGGGTTGGCCTGTTTCACTTGCAGGACAAGGTCTTCGCCGGAGTTGCCGTGCAGCAGCGCGACGTAGCTGCGCAACCCGACGCTGCCGGTGCCGACCACGCGGAAGGCCACATCGGACACCCGGTACCGCGAGATCAGCGTCCGCCGCGACTCACGCAAGGTGTCCACATAGGACACCAGTCCGGTGATCACGGCTTCGGCCGTCGCGTCGTCGACGTGGGTGAGGACCGGCGGGTCTTCCACGAACCGGTGCCGTTCGAGGCCGGTACGGTGGTCGTCGATGCGCCGGGTCCACTTCGCGGTGACCTTCGCGCTGGTGTTCTTCCGCGCCTTCTCGGCCGCTTCCTCGAAGTCGTCGATCAGGTCGTGCGCTTTGACCCTGCTCAGCACCGACGCGTCCGGCAGCGCGTTCCACGAGCGCAGGAACGGCAGTTCCGCGAGCCCCCGGATGGTGCGCCGGTAGGACTTCACCGCGTCCTCGGCGGCCTCGCGGCAGCCCGACTCGCCGATACCGCCCTCACGTCCGGCCAGCACGAGACTCGCGGCGAGCCGTTTGAGGTCCCACTCCCACGGTCCGGGCACGGACTCGTCGAAATCGTTGATGTCCATCACGATCTGGCCTTCGGGCGTGCCGTAGAGCCCGAAGTTCGCCGCGTGCGCGTCTCCGCAGAGCTGCGCCGTCAGCCCGGACGCGGGCGTTCCCGCCAGATCCGCGGCCATCAGCCCGGCCGCGCCCCGGTAGAAGGTGAACGGCGACGCGAGCATGCGCTCGCGCCGCAGTTCCACCAGTTCCGGCAGACGGCCTTCGTTGCTCCGCGCGAAGAACTCCGCCACGCCGGGCCGGTCGGCGCTCGCCGCCGCGTGGTCGTGCGCGGACGTCGGCGCCTTGTCCCGCAGAGCCTTACCCCTCGCGAACCAGTCCTCCGGCGACACCGTCTCGGTGCCGACCAGCGGCCGCTCCACCCACTCCCGCTCGTCTCCCATGGACAGCCAACGTACCGGCCGCCCGAAAGGTTCACCGGGTCCCGACGACCTCCGTGATCGCGTCGATACCGCGGTCGAGTTCCTCACGGGTGATCACCAGCGGCGGCGCGATCCGCAGCGTGTGGTCGTGCGTCTCCTTGCACAGCACGCCGCGTTCGGCCAGCGCCGTGGACGCCTCCCGGCCGGTCGGGCCGCCGGGCGCGATGTCGATACCCGCCCAGAGCCCGCGCCCGCGGACCTCGGCCAGCCCGTCGCCGACCAGTTCGCCGAGCCGCGCGTGCAGGTGGGCGCCCAGTTCCCGCGAGCGCTCCTGGAACTCGCCGGTCTTCAGCAGCCCGACCACGGCCCGCCCGATCGCGCAGGCGACCGGGTTCCCGCCGAAGGTGGAACCGTGCTCGCCCGGCCGCAGCACGCCCAGCACGTCCTTGCCGCCGACGACGGCCGACACCGGCATGATCCCGCCGCCGAGCGCCTTGCCCAGGGTGTAGACGTCGGCGCGCACGCCTTCGTGGTCGAGCGCGAGGACGGTGCCGGTGCGCGCGAGACCGGACTGGATCTCGTCGGCGATCAGCAGGACGTTGTGCTCGTCGCAGAGCCGCCGCGCTTCGGCGAAGTAGCCGGCGGGCGGCACGATCACGCCCGCCTCGCCCTGCACCGGCTCCAGCAGGATCGCGGCGGTCCGCTCGGTGATGGCGTCCCGCAGCGCGTTCGCGTCGCCGTACTTGACCGTGACGAAGCCCGGCGTGAACGGGCCGAAGTCGGCACGCGCCGTCTCGTCGGTGGAGAAGGACACGATGGTCGTCGTGCGGCCGTGGAAGTTCGACCCGGCGACGACGATCTCGGCGGTCCCGTCGGGGACGCCCTTGACCCGGTAGGCCCACTTCCGGGCGATCTTCACCGCGGACTCGACGGCCTCCGCGCCGGAGTTCATCGGCAGCGTCATCTCGGTGCCGGTCAGCTCCGCGAGTTCCCGGCAGAAGAGCCCGAGCTGGTCGTGGTGGAAGGCGCGCGAGGTCAGCGTGACCCGGCCGAACTGCTCGATCGCGGCGGCGATGAGCCCGGGGTGGCGGTGCCCGAAGTTCAGCGCGGAGTAGCCGGAAAGGAAGTCGAGGTAGGTCTTGCCCTCGACGTCGGTGACCGAAGCGCCCTCGGCGGTGGCGATCACCACGGGCAGGGGGTGGTAGTTGTGCGTGCTCCACTGCTCGTCGAGCGCGATGAAGTCGGCGGTCGTCATGCGTTCAGGTTAGATGGCCATCCGTCTGCTTTCATCCGGGAAACGTTGCTTTGACCCGTTGTTCGTTGCGTATCGACTCCTTCGAGTGGCGAAATCATGCAGGGAACTACTTGAACACCACAGGCGGGACGGCCCGAGCGCGGTTATCGTCGCCGGATGGCGAAAAAGGACCACCTCTCCGTCCGTGCCGCGCTGAGGATCGGCAAGGGGACCGAGCGGCACGATCCGGGCTCGTTCCCGGTCGGGCCGCACAAGAAGCCGAAGGCGCTCAAGGACCTCGCCGACTCCGGTGACAGGCTCGCCGAGCTGCAGGAGGCCCTTTACGCGGAGGGCGTCGGCGGAGGGAACCGCAGCGTGCTGCTGGTCCTGCAGGGGATGGACACCTCCGGCAAGGGCGGCACGGTCGGGCACGTCCTCGGCCTGGTCAACCCGATGGGCGTGCGGTACGCGGGGTTCAAGAAGCCGACCGCGGCCGAGGCGCGCCACCACTACCTGTGGCGGATCCGCAAGCAGCTGCCCGTGCCGGGGCAGGTCGGCGTCTTCGACCGCTCCCACTACGAGGACATCCTGGTCCCGCGGGTGCAGAAGCTGGTCCCCGCCGCCGAGTGGCGCAAGCGCTACGCCGAGATCAACGAGTTCGAGCGGGAACTGACCGACGCGGGCACGACGATCGTGAAGGTGTTCCTCGACATCTCGCCGAAAGAACAGCTGAAGCGGCTCAAGGCGAGGCTGGAGACCCCGGCGAAGTGGTGGAAGTACAACCCCGCCGACCTCGACGCGCGGGCACAGTGGAACGACTACCAAAAGGCCTACGCCGACATCTTCGCCAAGACCTCCACCCCGGCGGCGCCCTGGTACGCCGTCCCCGCGGACCACAAGTGGTACCGCAACTGGCTGGTCGCGCGGCTGCTGATCGAGACGATCGAGGAGATGGACCCGAAGTTCCCCAAGGCGGGCTTCGATCCCGTGTCGGAATTGAAGAAGCTGGAAGGCGTTGGCGTACCGGGATGAGTGTCTGAGAGAGTGCGGACGTGACCGACACCAGCCTCGAAGATCTCCCGTTCCTCCGTCGTCAGGCCCGCACCCAGCGCTTCACCCTCGGCGCGCCGAAAGAGTTCAAGGTCGCCCCGGACGCTTCCCGCATCCTGTTCCTGCGGACCGAGTCCGGCACCGACCCGCGGCACAGCCTGTGGTCGTTCGACGTCGCTTCGGGCGACGAGACGAAGCTGGTCGACGCGGCCGAACTGCTGCCTGGTGAAGAGGACCTGCCCGCCGAGGAACGCGCCCGTCGCGAGCGCAGCCGGGAGACCGGCGGGGGTGTGGTCGGCTACGCGGTCGACGACGCCTTCACCGTCGCCGCGTTCTCGCTGTCGGGCAAGCTCCACACCCTCGACCTGACAACCGGCGCGGTGTCCGTGCTGGTGGAGGGTTCGGTCGTCGATCCGCGGCCGAGTCCGGACGGCAGCCGGGTCGCCTACGTCCGTGACCGGCGCCTGCGGGTGATCGACCGGGCCACCGGCGAGGACCGCCTGGTCGTCGAGGAAGAGGGCGAAGACGTCGCCTGGGGTCTCGCGGAGTTCATCGCGGCCGAGGAGATGGGCCGCACCCGGGGCTATTGGTGGTCCCCGGACGGGAAGAGCCTGCTGGTCGAGCGGTCCGACCGGGCGGCCGTGCCGCGCTGGACGATCGCCGACCCGGCCAACCCGCAGTCGGCGGCCAACGTCGTCGCGTACCCGGCGGCGGGGACGGAGAACGCCGACGTGACGCTGGCGATCATCGGGCTCGACGGCTCGCGGGTCGACGTCGCGAAGACGGACTGGGAGTACCTGGCCGCGGTGCACTGGTCGGCGGCGGGCAAGCCGCTGCTGTCGGTCCAGTCGCGAGACCAGCGACGGCTCGAGATCCAGGCCGTCGACCCGGCGGACGGTTCGGTCGAGGTACTGCACACCGAGACCGACGAGCACTGGGTCGAGCTCGTCGCGGGCGTTCCGGCGTGGACGACCGACGGTCGCCTGGTGCGCGAGAGCGCCGCCGACGGCGACCACCGGCTGATCGTCGACGGGGCAGCGGTCACCCCGCCGGGACTGCAGGTGCGCCAGATCCTGCACGTCGGCGCCGAGGTGCTGTTCAGCGCGTCGGAGGCCGACCCGACACAGATCCACGTCTTCCGCACCGAAGGCGGCGAGCTCCGTCGTCTGTCCACTGAGGACGGTGTGCATGTCGGCGCCGGAACCGCTTCGCTGGCCGTGCTGTCCTCGTGGAGCCTGGAGCGCAGCGGGCCGGTGGTGACCGTCGTATCCGGTGAGAAGACCGTGGCGCGGATCGGCTCCTACACCGTGGATCCCGACGTCGTGCCGAATCTGACCTGGCTGACGCTGGGGGAGCGGGGGCTGCGCGCCGCGCTGCTGCTGCCGACCGGATACGAGGAGAGCGAAGGCAAGCTCCCGGTGCTGCTCGACCCGTACGGCGGCCCGCACGCCCAGCGTGTCCTGCAGACTCGCAACGCCTTCCTGACCCCGCAATGGCTGGCGAACCAGGGCTTCGCGGTGCTGGTCGCCGACGGGCGGGGCACGCCGGGCCGGGGCGCGGGGTGGGAGAAGGAGATCGCGGGCAAACTCGCCGACGTCACCCTCGCCGACCAGGTCGACGCCCTGCAGGCGGCGGCCGCGCTCCATCCGGAACTGGACACCGAGCGGGTCGCGATCCGCGGCTGGTCCTATGGCGGCTACCTGTCCGCGCTGGCCGTCCTGCGGCGCCCCGACGTCTTCCACGCCGGTGTCGCGGGCGCTCCGGTGACCGACTGGTCGCTGTACGACACGCACTACACCGAGCGCTACCTCGGGCTGCCGCAGGAAGAAACCGCTTCGTACGAGCACAACTCCCTGATCGCCGACGCCGGTGACCTGTCCAGGGCGTTGCTGATCGTGCACGGCCTCGCCGACGACAACGTTTTCGTCGCCCACTCGTTGCGCCTGTCGTCGGCACTGCTGGCCAAGGGACGCCCGCACGTGTTCCTGCCGCTGGCCGGTGCGACGCATATGACGCCGCAAGCCGAAGAGGTGGCGGAGAACCTGATGCGCACGCAGGTGGACTGGATCGTGTGCGAGCTGTCCGGTGACGCGGCGAAGAGCGAGGAGAACGCATGAAACGGTGGGGCATCACCATTCCGCTGACCGGGGTGCCGCTCGCGGCGCACAAGGAGCTGGTCGAGCAGCTGCCCGATCTCGGCTACACCGACGCGTGGTCGGCCGAGACGGCGGGCAACGACGCCTTCACCCCGCTGGTGCTGGCCTCGCAGTGGGCACCGCGGCTGCGGCTGGGCACCGCGATCGTGCCGGTGTACACCCGGGGGCCCGGTCTTCTGGCGATGAGCGCGGCCACCGTCGCGGAACTGGCGCCCGGCCGGTTCGTCCTCGGCATCGGGGCGTCGTCGCCGGTGATCGTGAAGAACTGGAACGCCGCCGAGTTCGAAGCCCCGTTCGCGCGATCACGGGACACCTTGCGGTTCCTGCGCTCGGCGCTGGCCGGGGAGAAGGTCACCGAGGAATACGAGTCCTTCTCCGTCAGCAAGTTCCGGCTGGAGCGCCCCGCAGACCCGCCGCCGTCGATCATGCTCGCCGCGCTGCGGCCGGGCATGCTGCGGCTGGCCGCGCGGGAGGCCGACGGTGCCATCACCAACTGGCTCGCGGCCTCCGACGTGCCCAAGGTACGCAAGGAGATCGGGCCGGACGCCGAACTGGCCGCACGGATCTTCGTCTGCCCCACCGAGGACAAGGCCGCCGCGCGCGGGCTCGGCCGGATGCTCATCTCGAGCTACCTGACCGTGCCGGTGTACGCGGCGTTCCACGACTGGCTCGGCCGGGGTGAGGCGCTCGCGCCGATGCACGAGGCGTGGGCCGCGGGCGACCGGCAGAAGGCCAACCAGGTCATCCCGGACGAGGTCGTCGACGAGCTGATCGTCCACGGCAGCCTCGATTCCTGCCGCGAGCAGGTGCAGTCCTATGTGGACAACGGGCTGACGACGCCGATCATCGCGCTGCTGCCGACGGGTGAGGATCCGTTCGCTCAGGTGCGGGGTCTGGCTCCGCGGTAGGTGCCTGGGCGCGTGTCATGAGGGGTCCCCATAGGACAAAATTTGTCCTATGGGGACCCCTCATGACACCCCTGGGGCACTCAGGCGACGTTGAACAGCTCGTCGAACCTGGACACCATCATGTGCGCACCCTTGATCTCCGACGTCGTCGCCGCGTCCAGGACGCCCACCTCCTCCGCGTAGGTCGCGCCGCCGGAAGGACCGAGCGGCAGCGAGACCATCGGCCCGCCGGGCGTGTGGGTCCGCAGTTCGCCGCCCTCGATCAGCGCCCGGATGTTGGCGACGACGACCTCCGCGTGGTCACCGGCCACCTTCGCCAGTTTCCCCTCCGGCAGCGCGGTGATGTCGCCGAGCGCGAACACCCGCTCCTGCCCGGGAAGCCGCAGGTCGGCGGTCACGGCCACCTGTCCGTTCGCCTGCCGGGCGGCGGCGAGGTCGCCGTCGAGGTACGCCGTGTGCGGCGTGCCCCCGAAGCACTGGAACCACAGGTCGGCGGTCACCTCGCCGCCGGAGGTCAGCGCGGCGGTGAACGTCTTGGCCTGTCCCGGTTCCGAGACCGGTGACTCGGTCAGCGAAGTGCCGAGCAGGAGTTCGACGCCCAGTTCGTCGAGCTGACGGCGGATTTCGGCGCGGAACTCGTCCGGGAAGCCCGGCAGGATCCCCTCCGCCGGGTCGACGATCGTCACGGCCTTCTCCGGCCACACCGACTTGATCTCACCCGCCAGTTCCAGTCCCACCGGGCCCGCGCCGAGCAGCAGGACCTTCTCCGCGCCCGCGAGTTCTTCCCGCGTGGCATGGATCTTCGCCTTCGCCGAAGCACTGTCCCCGAAATCGATCTTCGCCGGGAACGGGTACGCCGAGCCGGTCGCCAGCACGATGTAGTCCGGGGTGAGCCGTTCGCCCGACCTGAGCGTGACGCCGTCCTGGTCCACGCTCACCGCGCGGTCGCGGAGCACTCGTCCGCGTTCGAGGAGCCGGTCGTAGGAGTAGAAGAGCCGGTCCGTCCACTCGGGATCGACGAGCCCGCGCAACGCGGCGACGTGGTGGACGAAGTCTTCGCGCGGCTCGACGAGGACGACGTCGGCGAACGAGTCCAGTTCCTTGGCGACGGTGGTTCCGCCGTATCCCCCGCCGATGACGGCCACGGTCGTGGTCATGAGATCCCCTAGTTCGTAGTACGGAATGTTGGTACTGCGAACTACAGTAGTTCGTACTCCGAACGATCGTCAAGTAGACTGCTTCCATGACCACGGTCGAACACCTCGGATTCGCGACAGCGCTGGTCCGGCTCTCTCATCTGGTGCAGCGGGCGTTCATCGACGTCGGCCGTTCGCACGACCTCACGCCGCAGCAGGCGCAGCTGCTCTGCGTGCTGGCGCAGGGGGAGTCCGGCGTCGGGATGACCGAGCTCGGCCGGATGCTGAACCTGGAGAAGTCCAGCGTCACCGGCCTGGTGGACCGGGTGCAGCGGCGCGACCTCGTCGAGCGGGTCGCGGACGCCGGCGACCGCCGCGCGCTGAAGATCACGTTGACCGAGGAGGGGCTCCGGCTCGCGAACGCCGCTCACGAAGGCGTTGTCGAGAAGCTGGAGGAGATGGCTTCCGATCTCCCGGTCGAACAGCGCGAGGCGATCGCGGCGGCCGTGTGGCGGATGGCGCCCGAAGACTGATCAGGGCCAGAATGCGGCGGCCAGCACCAAGCCGGCCGTCGCGGCGCCGATCCCGGCGGACACGGTGAGACCGACGTTCAGCACGGCGCGCAGCCGCGCTTTCCCGGTGAACAGGCGCAGCGTTTCGTACCCGAAGGTCGAGAACGTCGTGAGCCCGCCGCAGAACCCGACGGCCAGTAGCGAGCGGACCGCGTCCGGCTGGCCGCCGCGCAGCGCCCAGCCGGTAAGGAAACCGAGGATCGCCGAGCCGACGACGTTGACCGCCAGTGTGCCCCACGGGAACGCGCCGCCCAGTCGCGCGCGCATCCGCAGATCGGTCAGGTAACGCAGGATCGCCCCGGTGCCGCCACCGAGCGCGACGAAAAGAACGGTCATTTCACCACCGCACGGGTGATCTCGTGTCCGGCGTAGACCGCGATCAGTGCGGCGGCCACGGTGCCGAGCGCGTAGGCCAATCCGGTGAACGGACGCCCCGCCGTCACAAGGTCGAGTGTTTCCGTCGCGTAAGTCGAAAACGTGGTGTAACCGCCCAGGATCCCGACGCCGAGGAACGGGCGCAGCAGCCGGTGCGGGTCGGCCGTCGCGGTCAGCAGTGCCATCAGAACACCGATCAGCAGGCAGCCGGAAACGTTGATGGCGAAGGTGGAAAGCGCGAACTGACCCCGAGAATGGGGGAGTGCGACCGACAGGCCGTAGCGCGCCAGACTGCCCAGCGCGCCGCCCGCGCCGATGGCCGCGAGCACGTCCCAGCGCGGGCGCGGGACGAATGCCGGATCAGCCATGGATGGCAGCTTAGAACCGCTGTCCGGGTGAACCGGCGTCACGGTGTCGAAGATCGCTCACAAGGCCGTTTTTCCCTGCTGAGCGGTGAATTTTCGCCCCACGTGTCGTAGGCTTGGCGGCGCTCCAGGCCGATTTTCGGTCCGTCCGCTCGTCTAAGTGAAGGTGGCAGGATGGCACAGGAACAGTCAGGTACGCAGGCTCCCGACAGCGGTTTGCTGATCGAGGTGGAGAAGATCCCGACAGCGGTGGATCGCGGGAAGGCCAACGGCGCCGCCGCGGACAACGACGGTAACGACGGCTGAGTGCCCGAAACGCCGACGCTGGCTGACCTCGTGGCTCCGCTCGGGGTCAGCCAGTTCTTCCAAGAAGTCCAGGGCGAGACCTACCGCCGTTTCGAAGGCCGTGCGGGCCGGTTCGCCGACCTGCTGCCGTGGCCGTCGCTGAACGCGATCCTCCGGCAGCACCGACTGGAGTTCCCGCGGCTGCGCCTGGCGCTCGACGGGACGCCGGTCCCCATGGAGAGCTACACCGATCTCGTCCCCACCCGCCGCAGTGGCACCGTCCCCCGGCTGCAGGCCGCTCCGTTCACCGAGCACCTCCGCGGCGGCGCGACGATGGTGCTCGACGCCATCCAGGAACTCAGCGATCCGATCGGCGACCTCGCCAGGAGTCTCGAACACGACCTCCGCGAGAGCGTCCAGGTCAACCTGTACGCGGGCTGGGGCGTGACCCACGGCTTCGACGTGCACTGGGACGACCACGACGCCTTCATCATCCAGGTCGCCGGCCGCAAACGCTGGCGGATGCACGGCCCGACCAGGCCCGCTCCGCTGCATCGCGACGTCGAACAGCCCGAGCGGCCCGGTGAGCCGATCGACGACTTCATCCTCGAAGACGGCGACGTCCTCTATGTCCCGCGCGGGCACTGGCACGACGTCACCGCGGTGGGGGAGATGTCGCTGCATCTCACGCTCGGTTTCAGTCCGGCCACGGGGATCGACCTGGTGTCCTGGCTCGCCGACAAGCTGCGGGCGAGCACTGTGTTCCGACAGGACCTCCCGAGGTTCGGGACGGCGGAGGACCGGGCGGCCCGCGCCACCGCGCTGCGCGAAGAACTGGAAGCCGTGCTCACCGAGGGCGTCGTCGACCGGTTCCTCGCCGATCGCGACGCGTCGGCCCCGGCGCATCCGCGGATCGGCCTGCCCTGGGCGGCGACCACCGGCCTGCTGCCGGACGGCGACGAGACCGAGGTCCGGTTCCTCGTCCCGAGGGCGGTGCTCGAAGAAGGCGACGGCCGGGTGACGCTGCTCGCGGACGGTAAACGGTTCGTTTTCGCGGAAGCCGCCGCCCCGGTGCTGAAGGCGCTGCTCGACGGCACTCCTCAGGCCGTCAAACGACTCGCCGAACTGTCGGAACTCGATCGGGGGACCGTGCGGACCTTCCTCGGTGAGCTCACGGCGCAGGGACTTCTTTCGATCAGTTGAAAGTCACAAGGGATGAGAAGTGTGAAGGGAGGGTGGACGGGGTAAGCTAAGGCATGCCTAAGGTCAAGTCCGGAGGGGTCAGCCGATGACCGCTCAGCTCTCGGACACACCAGCGCCGCCCGCCGCGTTGCCGGGCTGCGCGACCGTCGCGCGCATGCTGGGCGCGAACCCCGCCGGCACCGCGGCCGACATGCGCTGCTGGCTGCTGATCGAGCAGCCGGGCCCGTGGACGGCGGACGCGCTGGAAGACCTCCTCGACGAGGCGTTCCCCGCCGAGCGGCGTGAGCTGCTCGAGAAGTTGAGACGCTCGCACGGCCTCCGTCCGCTGCTGATCCGCCGTCCCGGCAAGCATCAGCGCGACCCGGATCGCCCTCGCCTGGTGTACGTCGGCGGTGGCGAGCCGGGCAACCGCTGGCTGGAGCGCCTGGAGATCCGTGACCTGAGCGAACTGGCCGACCTGGACCTCGAAGCCGTCGCGGACGGTGCCGGCGGGCTCGGCACGCGGGTACCCGGGCCGCTGTTCCTGGTCTGCACGCACGGCACCAAGGACATGTGCTGCGCGGTGCTCGGCCGCCCGCTGGCCTCGGCACTCAACACCAACCACCCCGGCCGGTCCTGGGAGGTCAGCCACGTCGGTGGCGACCGCTGGGCAGGCAACCTCCTCGTGGTCCCCGACGGTTTCCTGCACGGCCAGCTCAATCCGGCCGAGGCGGCGCTGGTCGCCAAGTCCGCGCTGCGCGGGCAGGTCGAACCGGAGCAGCTGCGCGGCCGGACCTCCGCGCCCTCGGCGTGGTCGCAGTTCGCGGAGATCGCGATCCGTCGGCAGACCAATCTGTCCGGTTTGGACGATGTGATCGCCGTCCAGGAGGAGCCACTGCTCGAATCCGACGCGCGACTGGTCACCGTGCGCGGCGGCGAGGACTTCTACTCGGTGACGGTGCGCCGCCGGTCGGCGACGCCGCGCGGCGAGAGCCGGTGCGCTGGGCTCATCCAGCCCGCCGGGTATGTCACGGAGAACATCGCGCAGCTCTAGCCCGCGCTGCTTCCCACGCGCTTCGTCCTCTGGATGCGGTACTTGCACGCGCAACTACCGCGTTCAGAGGACGAAACGCGGGAAAGATCACCCTCGTTCGAACACCTGTTTGACACTCGTCTAGAACATGTGTTCGACTGGCCGGGTGCGATGGGATCGACAGCGGGCGGACGGCGGCGAGCCGGTCCTGCCCGGAATGAGCGGGCTGGGGCGGCCGGTGCGCTCACCCGAATTCGACGGCGTCACCTTTCACGAGGTGCACGCCAAATCCGTGCTGAACAAGGTGCCGGAGGGTTCCGGTGTCCCGTTCGGCTGGACGGTGAACCCGTACCGTGGCTGCTCCCACGCGTGTACGTACTGCCTCGAAGGCGGGACGCCGGTCCTGATGGCCGACGGCCGGACGAAACCGCTGGCGGAGCTGGCGCCCGGTGACGAGATCTACGGGACCCGCGGACGCGGGGCGGGGCGGCGGCTGGTGCCGACGACCGTCCTCGCGCACTGGTCGACGCTCAAACCGGCCTACCGCCTGACCCTCGACGACGACACGTCCATCGTGGCCAGCGGCGACCACCGGTTCCTCACCGGACGCGGGTGGAAGCACGTCACGGGCACCCGGTGGGGCGCGGCGCAGCGGCCGCATCTGATCGGGGGCACCGAACTCGTCGGCGTCGGGAAGCTGGCCCGCACGCCGGACGACACCATCGGATACCGCGCCGGGTACCTCTGCGGGATGCTGCGGTCCGGCGGCTTCTCGGCCGAAAAGGACGCCGCCGATCGCGCGCTCAGATACCTGCCCGACTTCGGGGCGTCGGTCGGGTTCGTCCAGGTGCCGCCGTCGCCGGATTCCCATTGGCAGCGCGGATTCCTGGCCGGGCTGTTCGACCTCGCCGGCGGATACCGGCACGGCGCGCTGCGGGTCACCCATGACGAAGGCGACATCGTCTCGACCTTCTGCGCCGCCCTCGACAACTTCGGTTTCCGTTACGTGAAGACCGAAAACGTCAAGTTCCGTCCGTTGTGGACGGTTCAGCTGCTCGGCGGCCCGGCCGAGGAGATGCGCTTCTTCCATCTCGCCGATCCCGCCGTCGGCTGGAAACGGTCGCTCGACGGCCTCGCGATCGGCCGGACCAGGCGGAAGGTGTCGTCCATCGAGGAGCTCGGCATCGAACTGCCGCTGTTCGACATCACCACCGGCACCGGCGACTTCATCGCCGACGGCATGGTCACGCACAACTGCTTCGCCCGGAACACCCACACGTACCTGGATCTCGACGCCGGACGCGATTTCGACACCCAGGTGATCGTGAAGGTCAACGCGCCCGAAGTGCTGACCGCGCAGCTGCGGCAGCCGAGCTGGACGCGCGAGCACGTCGCCATGGGCACGAACACCGATCCGTATCAGCGCGCCGAAGGCCGGTACAAGCTGATGCCGCGCATCATCACCGCACTCGCGGATTCGGGCACGCCACTGTCCATCCTGACCAAGGGGACCGTGCTGGCCAGGGATCTGCCGTTGCTGGAATCGGTGTCGAAGGACGTGCCCACCGGGCTGGCGATCTCACTCGCGCTGCTGGACGAGGAGCTGCAACACCGCCTCGAACCGGGGACGCCGAGCCCGCGGGCGCGACTCGACCTGATCCGCAAGGCGCGGGACGCCGGGCTCCCGTGTTCGGTGCTGGTCGCCCCCGTGTTGCCCTACCTGACCGACTCGGTGGAGGCGCTCGACGCCTTGTTCGCGCGGCTGGCCGACGCCGGCGCCACCCGGGTCACCGTCATCCCGTTGCATCTGCGGCCGGGCGCGCGGGAATGGTTCGCGCGCTGGCTTGGCCGGGAACATCCGGAGCTCGTGCCGAAATACCGCGAGCTGTACGCGCGCGGCGCGTATCTCCCGAAGGCCTATCGGGAGCGGCTGGGGACGCGCGTCGGTCCGTTGCTGCGCCGTCACGGCTTCGGTTCCCGCGCGGACGACGACGAACGCGGTCCGGTGACGGTTCCCGTGCAGCGCGCGGAGGAGGCCGCCGTCCCGGAGGTGGAGCAACTGAAACTGCTGTGAGGCCGCAAGTCCGCGCCCGCAGGGTCGTGAGTGGCGATTCGGGTTCTATTGAGGGGAAAGGCAAACGTGTCGTGGTGTGGGGCCGGTGTCGGTCCTGTGTACGCGTTCTTCTGGTAGTGAAGGCCTCCTTGCCTACTCTGACGGTAGTGAAGGAGGCTTTCGCTACCGTCGGATGTGATCCTTGGTGACGGCGGGGCGGCTGTCGCCTCGGCGGCCGGTCGTGAAGTACATGAAGGTCCCCTTCCTTGCGCCTAGCGCCAGGGTCCCGGCAGAGTCGCATAAGTGCTGGTCGGCTGCACCTCTATAGCGGGACAAGACGAACGCGTCGTGGTGGACACGGCGGGAGCGGGCCCACGCAAGGGGCCTCACCCGGGTCCGGACTGTCCATAAGGGTCACTTTTCGAGACGAAAATGCCCGATTTGGGCATCTTGCACGGTTTCGCGTGGCTGGATGGATGGCGCGCGTGATCAGACGGAGGACACGTGTGACTGGATGGATGACACGCCGGAGCGGCAGGTTTCGTCGCGTGTTCTCCGTTCACTCACGCGTACCCTCCGTCGGATCACGCGTGCCGCCCGATGGCAGGCACCTAAGACACAAGTAGCCCTCACCCGAACCGCCACTCACGCCATTCCTCCGAAACCGCACCTATAGCCCCACGGCATCCAGAATCAGGCCTGCACTACCTCGGCTCGCCCTTGATCAACGGAAGATCAGGGACATTGAGCGTCCCCGATCTTCCGTTGATCAAGCTCTACCTCGACCGCTAGGCGCAAGGAAGGGGGCCTTCATGTACTTCGTTAAGGCGTGACTCGCGTGCCCGGATGCCGCACTCCCGCCCGAGACACGACACGTTCGCCTTACCCCTCAATAACCCGGATCGCCACTCACGACCAACTCGACCGACCCCCGACCCGCAATGTGAAAATTCTTACGCGGCAACGGATTCGGCCGTTCGGCGCAGTCGCTTGGCGGAAAGCCTTTTCGTGCCTAATCTCGGAGGGACGAAGGCGAGGAGGTGCCTGTTGACCACCCGGACGGATCGCACCGCCGCTGTTCGCATCGCCTGGGCGGCGACCAAGCTGACCAGGGCGGGAAGGCACCCCATCGCCATCGGCAGACTCGCCGCGACCGTCGGCTTCGATCCCGGTGAGGCACACCGGCTGATGGAGCTGATGGGGTTCGACATCCGCGACGGCCTGGTCATCATGGACCGCGGCGCGCGTCCCGGCACGGCGGATCGCGCGGGATCGGATCGCTACCGCGTCGACCTGTTCCTGCTGGCCATCGCGACGGGCGAACCCGTGCACGCGGACGCGACCTGCCCGGCGACGGGCGCGCGTGTGCGCGTCCACTTCACCCGTGACAGGGTGCTGAGCGTCGATCCACCGCACGCCGTCGTCGCCGCGTCGAGGCTGCCCGGAATCGACCTCACCCTCGGCCCGGACTACGTCGAGGCGCTGGTCTGCACGCAGTTCTTCGCCTCGAAGGAGGCGGCCGCGGGCTGGTTGCTGGAGAACATCGACGGCCGGGTCCTGTCCGTGCCCGACTATCTGGCGCACGCGCGGCGGATGGTCGCCGCGCTGGAGTCCTGGCCGACGATCTGAGAACACCTGGTCGCGAGGCATCAGGGGCGATTCGTTAGCCTTTGACGTCGGCGCAGCGCAGTCGAACCGCGGCGCCGTCGAATCGCAGAAACGTGATGCCGAAGGAGAGCACCCGCAGTGCTTCGCACCCACAAAGCCGGCACCTTGCGTGCCGAGCACGCCGGTCAGACGGTCACCCTCACCGGATGGGTGGCTCGGCGGCGCGATCACGGCGGCGTCATCTTCATCGATCTGCGTGACGCCAGCGGCGTGAGCCAGGTCGTCTTCCGCGAGGGCGAGATGGCCGAGCGCGCGCACCAGCTGCGCTCCGAGTACTGCGTCCGCATCACCGGCGAGGTGTCGAAGCGCCCCGAGGGCAACGCCAACACCGAGATCCCCACCGGCGAGATCGAGGTGCTGGCCACCGAACTCGAGGTCCTGTCCGAGGCCGCCGTGCTGCCGTTCCCGATCGACGACCGCGTCGACGTCGGCGAGGAGGTGCGCCTCAAGCACCGCTACCTCGACCTGCGCCGCAGCGGGCCCGCCGCGGCGATGCGGCTGCGCAGCGAGGTCAACCGGGCCGCCCGCGAGGTCCTGCACGCGCAGGACTTCGTCGAGGTCGAGACCCCGACCATGACCCGCTCCACCCCCGAGGGCGCCCGCGACTTCCTGGTCCCGGCCCGCCTCAAGCCCGGCTCCTGGTACGCGCTCCCGCAGTCGCCGCAGCTGTTCAAGCAGTTGCTCATGGTCGGCGGGCTCGAGCGGTACTACCAGATCGCGCGCTGCTACCGGGACGAGGACTTCCGCGCCGACCGGCAGCCGGAGTTCACCCAGCTCGACATCGAGATGAGCTTCGTCGAGCAGGACGACGTCATCGCGCTCGGCGAGGACATCGTGACGGCGCTGTGGAAGCTGGTCGGCGCCGAGATCCCGCGGCCGTTCCAGCGCATCACCTACGCCGAGGCGATGGAGAAGTACGGTTCGGACAAGCCGGACCTGCGTTTCGACCTCCAGCTCACCGACATGACGGCGTTCTTCGCCGACACCCCGTTCCGCGTGTTCCAGGCGCCGTACGTCGGCGCCGTCGTGATGGCGGGCGGGGCCGACCAGCCGCGCCGCACCCTCGACGCCTGGCAGGACTTCGCCAAGCAGCGCGGTCACCGTGGCCTCGCCTACATCCTGGTGAACGAGGACGGCACGCTCGGCGGGCCGGTCGCGAAGAACCTGTCGGAGAAGGAGCGGGAGACCGTCGCCGAGGCCGCCGGTGCGAAACCCGGCGACTGCGTCTTCTTCGCCGCCGGCAAGCCCGCCGACGCGCGTTCGCTGCTCGGCGCCACGCGGCTGGAGATCGGCAACCGCCTGGGCCTGATCGACGAGAACGCCTGGTCGTTCGTGTGGGTCGTCGATTTCCCGATGTTCATCTCCGCCGAGGAATCCGACGACGTCGCCGTCGGCAGCGGCAAGTGGAAGGCCCTGCACCACGCCTTCACCTCGCCGACCCCGGAGTGGATCGGCAAGCTCGCCGACGACCCCGGCGGCGCGCTGGCCTACGCCTACGACATCGTCTGCAACGGCAACGAGATCGGCGGCGGCTCGATCCGTATCCACCAGCAGGAACTGCAGAAGCAGGTCTTCGAGCTGATGGGCCTGACCGAGGAGGAGGCGCAGGAGAAGTTCGGCTTCCTGCTCGACGCCTTCGCCTTCGGCCCGCCGCCGCACGGCGGTATCGCGTTCGGCTGGGACCGGATCGTCATGCTGCTGGCCAAGGCCGAATCGCTGCGTGACGTGATCGCGTTCCCGAAGACCGGCGGCGGGTTCGACCCGCTGACCGCCGCACCGGCCCCCATCACGCCGGAGCAGCGCAAGGAAGCGGGCATCGACGCCAAGCCCGCGCCGCCCGCGAAGAACTGATGCTCCATCTCAGAGCCGTGGGGGGGGGGGGGGGGGGGGGGGGGGGGGGGGGGGGGGGGGGGGGGGGGGGGGGGGGGGGGGGGGGAGGGGGGGGGGGGGGAGGGGTGAAGGGGTGGGGC
>NZ_JBVKAE010000021.1:17695-83089 GCF_055598845.1 Amycolatopsis sp. NPDC039088
AAGGCGGCCATCGAAGCCATACCCGCGCCCCCGCCAAAGACTGGATCCTCCCCCCCAGGCCCGCTTGCCCGCCGGACCGGACCGAAGAAGCGGTCCGGATCCTGCGGGCACACAGCGGCACTGCGCACCTCGTCGTGCATCCCGGCGTGGCGGTCGCTCCCGAAGGTGACCTGATCGAGGCGGACATCGCCCGTGAGGCGACCGATGAGATCATCGAATCGCTGTGCGGGCTCGACCTCGACCACACCGGCGGGATCACGCTGGAAGCGCTGGACACCGCGGTGTCCGACGCCGCGGACAAGGCCGAGGAGGCCGCGCCGGGTGAGGGCGCGGACGCGGTGGTGTGGCAGGAACTCGTCGGCCGTAGCGGCGAGGAGTCCCGGCTCACCTGGACCTTCCAGGCCTTCCTGACCATCGCCTGCCTGCTGGCGTCGGTAGGGGTGATCACGAACTCGGCGGTCACCATCGTCGGCGCGATGGTGGTGGGCCCGGAATTCGGCCCGCTGGCCGCGATCGCGGTGGGACTGGTGTTGCGCCGGGGAGATCTGGTGAAGCAGGGCGGGCTCGCGCTGCTCGGCGGGTTCCCGATCGCGATGGTGATCACGCTCGGCGTGGTACTGGTGGGCAACGCGACCGGAGTGCTCGAGGTGAGCACGCTCGCGGACAACCACGAAGTCGATTTCGTTTACAAGGTGGGGATCGCGTCACTGGTCGTCGCGCTGCTGGCGGGCGCGGCGGGGATGCTTTCCATGACGTCGGCCAAATCCGCCGCGTTGGTCGGCGTGTTCATCTCGGTGACCACCGTCCCTGCCGCCGGGTACGCGGTCGTCGCCGCGGTTGCCGGTCAGTGGGAACGGTGTGTTTATTCGGCCGGTCAACTGCTGGTCAATCTCATCGGAATCGTTGCAGCTGCGGCCATTGTGCTGACATTGCGCCGTCGTGGGCAACGATCGAGGGTAACGGAACGTCCGCTTTCACGCGGATGAGTCCCAGATCGCGCCAATGCGCGCGATTGCCCGGATCTCAGTGGTCATGGTTGCTCAGTCACGAGTAGGGTCGGTGGCAATGACAGTCGATACCTCCTCTGCCGATGATTCGACAGTCGGAGCCGAAACCCTTGCCGTCGCAGCGGCGGTCGCCGCCGGCGAGTCGGTTCTTTCACGCCGATTCGGCAGCGCGATCACCCTCGTCGCCCCGGAGGACCTCGCCGGCAGCGGTCCGGCGACGGTGGTGCGGGCGCGGGTGGCGACGTCACCGTTCGCGCTGCCGCGAACCCTGGTCATCAAGCACTACCCAGATCCACCCGAATCCGGCCGTCCCGATCCGTTCGCGCAGGAAGCGGTCAGCTACCAGCTGTTCACCGCGCTCGCACCGGAGGACCGGATGTGCCCGGAACTGCTGGCGCACGACGGGCGCGACCGCGTGCTGGTGCTCGAGGATCTCGGCGGCCTCCCGACGCTGCACGACAAGCTCCACGCCCGTGACGCTCGCGCCGCCGAACGCGCGCTGCTGTCCTGGGCCCGGTCGCTGGGCAGGCTGCACGCGAGCACCGCGAGCCGTGAGGCCGATTTCAACGCGCTGCTGCGCCGTCTCGGCGGTCCGGCGAAGAACGAGGACGTGCCGCTGCCCGCGGTCTGCGCGCAACTGCCGGATCTGCTCGAGGAACTCCTCGACGTCGAGACGCCGGAGCCGGTGCAGCGGCGGGTCATGGAGGTCGCCGAGCGGGCCGGTTCGCCGTCCTACCGCGCGTTCAGCCCGGTCGACCTCAGCCCGGACAACAACCTCGTGACCAGCGACGGAGTGCGTTTCCTCGATTTCGAACGCGGCCGTGTGCGCAGCACGCTGATCGACGCGGCGTACCTGCGGCTGCCGTTCGCGTCCTGCCCGGACGCGCTGGCGCTGCCGCCGGGGATGAGCGAGGCGATGATCGCCGCCTGGCGGTCCGAGGTCGTCTCGGTCTGGCCCGCCCTCTCGGATGAGGACGCGCTGGCCGAGTACCTGATGGACGGTCAGCTGCTGCTGTTGTGGTTCGTCACCTGGGAGATCCTCCCGGAACTGGACCTGAGCAGGCACGCCACGCCGATCAGCCGGGAGGCCGCGCTGGTGACCTGGTGGCGGGAGCTGGCCAAGCATTCGCTGCGGGCCCGCCTGACCGACATCTCCGAGCACGCCACCCGGGTCGCCGCGGCACTCGGGGCCCGGCTGGGGCCGCACGCGGACCTCGCCTTCTACCCGGCGTTCCGGTAACCGCCGCACGGACTTTTCGCTCGACCGTCCTCGTCGCGTTACCCAGGCATCACCGCTGGTGAGTCTGCGTGGCCGATGGTGGCTACCGTGACCGTGATCAGTGTCGAAGTCACTCCGAGTCCCGAACCTCTCCTTCCTCTCGCACCGGCCGTCCCGCAGTCCGCTCGCAGGCTGGTCGTGCTCGGCGATTCCACCGCGGTGGGCCTGGGTGACCCGCTGCCGAACCGAGGTGGCTGGCGCGGGGTCGGCCCGCTCGTCGCCGAGGCGCTGGGCGTCGAACCGGACGGCTACCTCAACCCCTCCTTCACCGGGGCGCGCATGGGGTGCGTGCTGACCAAGCAGCTGCCCGCGGCCGTGGCGCATCGCCCGGACGTCGCGCTGGTGGTGGCGGGGATGAACGACACGCTGCGGCCCGATTTCAGCGCCGGGAAGATCGCCGCGGACCTCACCGAGGTGATCCGCTCGCTGGCCGCCGTCGGCACCACCGTGGTGCCGGTGCGCTACCACGACCACGGCAAGGTGTTCCGGCTCCCGCGGTCGCTGCGGCGGGCGCTGAGCGAGCGGGTGGCCGAACTGAACGCCGCCATCGCCGATGTCGTCGAGCGCGAGGGGGTGCCATGTCTCGACCTCGAACTCCTGCCCGGTGCCTACGACCTCGCCGCTTGGAGCGTGGACCGGCTGCACCCGTCGGAACTCGGGCACCGGATGCTGGCGACCGGATTCACCGAACGGCTTGCCGAGGCCGGGTTCGCGGTGCCGCGGCCGGTCAGCCTGACCTGCTCGGGAGGCGTGGAACCGAGCACCGCCGGCCATGTCGGCTGGCTGGTGCTGAAGGGGGTGCCGTGGGTGTGGCGCCGGGGCCGCGAGTTCGTGCCGTACGCGGCCGTCATCATGTGGCATTCGTTCCGGGAACGGCTGCGCTGACCTGTGCCGAACAATGTCGGTGGCAACGGCTACCGTCGACACCGTGGCACAGGACGAACTCTTCACCGTGAACCCCGATCTCGGGCCGCCGCCGGAGCAGGCCGAGCCGAGGGAAGTCGCCGTACCGGCCGGTGCGCCGCTGGCCGTGCGGATGCGGCCGCGGTCGCTCGGTGAGGTCGTCGGCCAGCAGCACCTGCTTCGTGAAGGCGCGCCGCTGCGGCGGCTCGTCGAGGGCGCGGCTCCGGCTTCCGTGCTGCTCTACGGCCCGCCGGGAACCGGCAAGACCACGCTGGCGAACCTCGTGTCGGCCGCGACCGGGCGCCGGTTCGTGGCGATGTCGGCGCTGTCGGCGGGGGTGAAGGAGGTGCGCGGGGTCATCGAAGAGGCCCGGCGCCGCCGGAACTACAACGCCGAGAACACCGTCCTGTTCATCGACGAGGTCCACCGGTTCTCCAAGACGCAGCAGGACGCCCTGCTCGGCGCCGTCGAAGACCGGACGGTGCTGCTGGTGGCGGCCACCACGGAGAACCCGTCGTTCTCGGTGGTCTCCCCGCTGCTCTCGCGATCGCTGGTACTGCAGTTGCGGCCGCTGACCGACGACGACATCGTCGCGCTGATCGAGCGCGCGCTGGTCGACGAACGCGGCCTCGGCGGTGAACTCACGCTGACCGAAGACGCGCGGGCGCATCTGGTGCGGTTGGCCTCCGGTGACGCGCGGCGCGCGTTGACCGCGCTCGAGGCCGCCGCGGACGCGGCCGGCGCGACCGAGGCCAAGACGATCGATCTCGCCATCGTCGAGTCCACAGTGGACAAGGCGGCGGTGCGCTACGACCGCGACGGCGATCAGCACTACGACGTCATCAGCGCGTTCATCAAGTCGATCCGCGGGTCCGATGTGGACGCCGCTTTGCACTACCTGGCGCGGATGATCGAAGCGGGGGAGGACCCGCGGTTCCTGGCCAGGCGGCTGGTGGTGCACGCGAGCGAGGACATCGGCATGGCGGACCCGACGGCGTTGCAGTCGGCCGTCGCCGCGGCGCACGCGGTGCAGTTCATCGGGATGCCGGAAGGCCGTCTCGCGCTGGCGCAGGCGACCGTGCACCTGGCGACGGCGCCGAAGTCGAACGCGGTCATCACCGGGATCGACGCCGCGCTCAGCGACGTCCGGTCCGGGCGGATCGGGACGGTCCCGCCGCATCTGCGCGACGGGCATTACGCGGGCGCGGAGAAACTCGGGAACGCGAAGGGCTACCGGTACCCGCACAATGTGCCGGAAGGTGTTCTGCCGCAACAGTATCCGCCGGACGAACTGGTCGGGCGGGACTACTACGAACCGACACAGCGAGGTGCGGAGCGGACCCTGTACGAGCGGGTGCCGAAGCTGCGGCGCACCATCCGGGGGGAGCGCTGAGGTTCGGCGTTCACGCCGGGCCGCCGTCCCTCGGAGCCGTCGGTAAAGGCGCCTTGAGCGGCCCTTGAGCCCGCCCTGGGCAACTCGACGGCCGCCGTTCGCTTCACCGTCGCGAGCCGGGCACATCCGTGAGCGAGTATCGCGCGCATGGAAACCCCCAGGGTCGGTGTCCCCGACGCGCTGGCCTCGCGCATGTCGATGGCCGAACAACACGAATACCTGAGCCGCCGCTCGATGCTCAAGGGCGCCGCCGCCGGTGGCGCGCTGCTCGCGGCCGGCCCGCTTCTCCTGCAGGGCACCGCGTACGCCGACGGCGACAAGGTCGTCCCGGTGGGGCGGCATCTCGCGTTCGGCCGGAACCCGCGGACGTCGATGCGGATCGCGTGGCAGGTGCCGGCGCCGGTGCGGAAGCCGTTCCTGCGCATCGCCGACCGGCACGGCGGCTGGAGTCACCGGATCCCGGCCGAGGTCCGGGTGCTGCATTCCGAGGTCGCCGGGGTCATCGCGCCCTACGACCAGTACTACCTGCACGCCGAGGCCGATCACCTGTGGCCCGGCCGCACCTACCGGTACGCCGTCGGGCACGAGGGCTTCGACCCGGCTTCGGGGGACGGCGGGCCCGCCGCGATCTCGACCTTCACCACCGCGCCGGCCAGGGGTGTCCCGGCGGACAAGTTCACCTTCACCGCGTTCGGTGACCAGGGCGTGTCGACGACGGCGCTCGCGCAGGACGGGGCCGTCGCGCGCCAGAACCCGCGGTTCCACCTGCTGGCGGGCGACATCGCCTACGCCGACCCGAGCGGCGCGGGCAAACCGCCGGGGTCCAAACCGGATGCCGACCACGACCTGTTCGATCCGAAGGTCTGGGACGCCTACTACCGCCAGATCGAGGGCGTCGCGGCGTCGGTGCCCTGGATGGTCACCACCGGCAATCACGACATGGAGGCCCTCTACTCGCCGGACGGCTACGGCGGCCAGCTCAAGCGCTGGGATTTCCCCGGCGGCGGCCCGCATGACTGCCCGAGCGTGTACTCGTTCATCTACGGCAACGTCGGCGTGATCTCGCTCGACGCCAACGACGTCTCCTACGAGATCCCCGCCAACCTCGGCTACTCGCACGGGTCCCAGACCGCGTGGCTCAAGCGGCGCCTGCGCTACCTGCGCTCGCAGCCGGACGTCGACTTCGTCGTGGTGTTCTTCCACCACTGCGCGTACTCGACGACGAATCAGCACGCGTCGGAGGGCGGCGTCCGCGAGCAGTGGGTCCCGCTGTTCGACGAGTACCAGGTCGACCTCGTCATCAACGGGCACAACCACATCTACGAACGCACCGACGCGCTTCGCGGTGGCAAGGTGACCCGCGAGGTCAAGATCGGCGACACCGTCGAGCCGGACCGCGACGGCACGGTATACGCGACCTGCGGCGGTGGCGGGAAGAGCCTCTACAGCTTCCCGGTGCCCGACACGTTCGCGGGGGAGTTCCAGTCGTACCACTGGGTCAAGGGCGGCGAGAAGGTGACCGAAACGGTGCCCTGGTCCCGCGTGCGCTACACCGGCTACTCGTTCCTCGCGATCGACGCCGAGCCCGCCTGGTTCGGCAGGCGGACGACCTTGACCGTGCGGACCCTGCGCAACGACGGCGCGGAGATCGACCGGTTCACCCTCCGTCGCACCGCCGGTCTCCACCGTTCGCGGTACGGGGCCGCCGCCGTTCTCGGCGCCGATCCAGGTGACTCGTGAGTGGCGATTCGGGTTATTAATAGAACCCGAATCGCCACTCACGACCGCGCTGTCGGGGTCTGTCAGGCGGGTGCCCAGAGGGCGGGCACGTTCGGCGGTTCCCAGCCTGGCAGGGACCGGTGGCCCTGACGGCAGACGTAGGACGCGCCGTTGTAGGTCACCTTGGCGCCGGTGGCGTAGTCGACGTTCGGTGCCCAGGCGCCCGACGGGACCGAGGTGGTCGTCGTCGGAGTGGTGGTGGTCGTTCGTGTCGTCGTGGTCGGACTGGTCGTCGTAGTGGGTGTCGTGGTCGTGGTACCGGTGGTGGGTGTCGTGGTCGTCGTCGGTGGAGCGCCACCGCCACGCGGGTGGTCCGACGTGATCGCGTACGTCGTCCCGCCGAAGGTGAAGGTGTAGTTCGACGGCGACGCGATCGGCATGTAGTAGTTCAGCCGGATCTCGATCGTGGCGCCCGGCGCGATGGTCTGCCAGCTCGGTACGGTCACCGCGACATGCTGGAAGTCCCCTTTCAGGCCGCCGACGTTGGGCCCGCTGTGGCCCTTGCTCGTGACGGCGAGGCCGAAGCCGGATTGGTCGGACATGCTGCCGGGCGCGCTCGTGCCGTAATCGAACTCGATCTTCGTGCCACCGGGGATGGTGGTGGCCGAATTGTTCGTCACGCGCATCCGCGGGGTGATCGGGTAGTTCGCGTCGCCCAGCGCGAACCCGGTCAGGTTGACGTTCACGTCGAGCACCGACGAGGGAGCCGCGCGCGACGACTTGGTGTTGCCGTAGGGGGCCGCACCGCGCAGGCCGTCGTTGATCTTCGTGATCAGCGTGTCGCCCATGAAGTACTGGCCCTTGGCGTTGTCGAAGGCGTAATCGCCAGCCAGTTCCCAAATCATGATGCCGCCGATGCCCTTGTCGGCCACGTACTTGGCCTTCGTGGCGATCGAGGTCTCGTCCTCAGTGGACAGGAACACCTTCTTGTCGTTGTTCCACAGCCACGGCGTCACCATCGTGTTGTCGTAGAACCTGTTGTAGCTGCCCGAGATCCGGTCCGCCGGGTCGGTCTTGGGGTTGAGCCCGTACGCCTCCAGGTAGTCCGGGGTGATCTCGTTCTCGAGGTTCTTGGCGTGCCACATGGGGTTCGCGCCCGCCGGTACCTCGTCGCCCGCCAGGCCGAGGTCGTGCCAGAGGTTGTCGATGCCGATCGCGCCGTTACCGCACGGCACGGTCGAGCCGACCTGGGATCCGGTGCCCGGTGGACATTGTTTCTGATCCGGCAGCGGCGCCTTGCCCCACAATCCGTTCGTCCCGCCGGACACGCCTTGCCAGCCACGGGTATAGAACCCGACCCCGATGTTGATCCGGCCGGCCTGCATGGCGCCGCGGAAATAGTGATAGGCCCAGTCGGTGTTGAGATACCCCTGCCCGTCGTACTGCGGTGTCGTGTACACCTGCCAGTGCGCGAGCTCCGCGTCGTTCCCCGCGTCGTAGAGCGCGGCGTTCGGCCCGGCGAACTGGTTCCACGCGCCGTGCAGGTCGTAGCTCATCATGTTGGCGTAGTCGAGATAACGCGTGACGCCGTAGACCTCCTGGCCACGCAGCAGCCAGCCGGACGCGGGCACGGCCGCGGTCAGCAGGTAGTGCTTGCCGTCGGCGGAACCGGCCCTGTCGAGCTTCTCGCGCAGCGTGCGCATCAGGTTTTCGTATCCGGCCCACAGGGTCCCGCGGTTGGACTGCGCGATCCAGTAGTCGTCGGGGTTTCCGGCGTAACTGGCCGATGTCGCGTATTCGTAGTCGATGTCGGCGCCGTTGAATCCGTACGTGCGCAGGAACTGCACGACGGAATCCGCGAAGACGTCGATGCCCGCTTGGGTCTGCGTCATCTTGTAGAACCCGCCTGAGGCGTTGCGCGTGCCGTCCGGGTTCAGGAAACCACCGGTCTCGGCCCAGCCGCCGATCGAGATCAGTGTCTTCACGTTCGGGTTCTGCTTCTTGTACTTGGTCAGCAGATTGAAATGCCCCTTGTAGGGCAACGACGGATCCATCTCCGCGCCGGGGACGCCCGGCCATTCCATGCCGATGGACTCGTTGGCCGGGCTCGGGGCACCGACCGAAACCTTGTTCTGCGCGTCGATGTGGGCGAACGCGTAGTTGAGGTGGGTGACCTTCGACCACGGGATGTTGTTGACCAGATAGGACGGCGTGCCGTTCTTTCCGGTGCGCCAGCTGGTGAAGTAGCCGATCACGCGACGGGAATGCCCGTCTCCCAGCGTTTCCCGGCCGGTCGTGTCGTAGACGGTGCAGTAGGGGGTGTCGACACCGGGCGTCCGGTAGAGGCCGTCGGGACGGCAGTCCTCATGGCCTGCCGCGCTCGACGTGGACGGGGTGATGACGACGATCATGAGTCCGGCCAGCGCGATGAGCGACGCCAGCAGGGGGAGTAGTTTCCTGGTTCTCCTTGGCACGCCGAACCTCCGACAGTGGAAGATGGCCCTCGGTCTCAGCAGCTTGAGCCGCTGACCTGCCGCGCGTCAATAGGTGTAGACCAATTTCCATCCTGTGCCGCACTGCCGGGCGTACCTGCGCTTCGTCAGGTCTGGTCTTCGTCGAGGAGTGAGGGTGGTTCGGGCGCCGGCGTGTAAGTCAAGCCCTTCAACAACGTTCGCGGGTGGCCATACTCTCGGCCACATCCCGTGAGTGCTATGACCCCGTGCCCTTCGACGCGGGTGTGCGGGCCGATCTTGCCGGGGTGCACCGAAAGCGCTTCGGCGATCGTGTCCGCGTTGCAGTGGTCCGGGATGTCGAGTTCCACCTTGAGCCGCCGGTAGCGACGGACCCATTCGCGTTGCCAGTCCAAGGGATTTTCGGTGTGCGGGATGTCGTCGGCCCAGCCTTCGGGCAACGGGGTGTCTTCGTGGGGGAGCAGGTAGCCGTTCTCCGCCGCGAGCTCGCCGACGGACTCCTCGGGCGCGGAGACGTCGTAGAACCGGACCAGTTCGCCTTTTTCGGCGACGCACCACGACGTCATCGAGTCACCATGGCTGCGGAAGTACAGCTGCGCCGCGCCGAACCGGCGGCTCAACTCGACGCAGCGCTCACGATCTACTCCACGCCACGCCTTTTCATTCGCGAGCATGGCTTGGTATTGCTCGCGCGGCTCGATGCTCCATGAGCTTTCGTCGGTGACATCCGCGGGGTGCAGGTCGTCTGACGGCCTGCCGAAAACGAGCGTCCAGCCGTCGAGGGCCGGGCTGACGTAGACCCGGGCGCATCGTTGGTGCCCGGCGCCGAGGTAGTGCTGGTTCCAGATCTCGGTGCCCAGTGACATGGTCACCGGTTCCGGATCGGACAGTCCGAACGCGTCGAGTACGGCCGCTTGGTCCGTGGTCGGGATGGCGTACCAGAACTCGCAACCCCGCATCGAGACCGGGACTTCGCCGTCGATCTTGCTCCGGATCAGACGGCGGAAGAGCGCGAGGTCGTACTCGCCGAGTGCTTCCGGGCCACCCAGAGCGAAAAGAAGAGCGCGTGCCGCGTTGCGGAGCGCGGGCGTGCCGGTGCGCCGGATCTCGCGGAGTTCGGGAAGATCGTCCGGCCCTGCCTTGTCCAGATCCCAGACGCTGAAGCGTTCCCCGGTGACGAGGGCTTCGGCCGCGGCTCTCATGTCCATGCGTGGAGGTTATCCGGGCACCACGACAGAAAACTCGTTCCCGTCGGGATCGGCCAGCTCCACCCGGCCCTCGTCGTCGGTACCGAAGCGGGTCGCGCCGAGCGAGACGAGCCTTTCGACCTCCGTCAGCGTGCCGGCGAGTTCGAAACGCACGCGCCTCTTCGCGGTCTTGGGATCGAAAGGCGGACCACCCCAGGTGATCTTCGGGCCGCCGTGCGGGGAACGGATCGCGGTCTCCTGGTCCTGATCCCAGACCAGCGGCCAGTTCAGCGCCTTGCTCCAGAAATAGCCGACCTCCTGCGAACCGTCGCACGCGAGCGCTCCGACGAAGCCGCAGCCGGCCAGGAAATCGTTGCCCGGTTCGATGACGCAGAACTCGTTGCCTCCGGGATCGGCGAGCACCACGTGCGTTTCCTCGGGACGCTGGCCGATGTCGACATGCCGACCGCCGAGTTCGAGGGCCTTCGCCACGATCCGCCGTTGATCCTCGGCGGAGGTGCTCGTCAGATCGAAGTGCGCGTGGTTCTTACCGGACTTCTTTTCCGTCGTGGGGACGAAACGGATCCGGAAACCGGTGTCGTCCGTCGGCGCCAGCACGGTGCCGTCCGTGTCCCAGCCGAGGATTCCGGCCCAGAAACGCGTGAGGCGGTGCGGGTCGTTCGCGTCGAAACAGACGGCGTGCAGGGTGACGGTCATAAGGGTGGCCAACTCGTGAGTGGTAGTGAACGGTCAGGACCCATCACTACCACTCACGAGTCTTCAGCGCCGCCGGTTTTCCACCTTCCCCGCCAACGTGCGCAGGAACGCCGGGTCCCCGTCGGCCGTGACCTTCACGTCGTACCAGCCGTTCGTGACCGGCCAGTCCACCGTGACCGAACGTCCGGCCCCGACCCGCACTACGCGCGTCAAGCGCGACGACGTCAGCCGCAGCGTCAACGCCGACGAGCCGGAGTTGGACAGTTTGAACTCCACACCCGAACGCCAGGTCAGGAATCGCGTCCGCACGTCGACACCGGCGGCCGCACCCTGACGATTTCCGCGCAGTTCCCACCAAGACCGGTTCGGCCCTTGGACGACGACGCGGTATTCGTCGCCCGGCAGCGGCACGGTTTCACCGGCTTCGCCAAGAACATCGCGGTGCGCGGGCTCGGCGAATTCGCCTTTGTACGGGTACAGCGTGAAATGCGCCGATGACGAGCCGCTGTTCGCCAGTGACAGCGCGAGGGCGCCGGACTTCACGACACCGGACACCGAAACCTGGTACGGCAGCGGACGTGCCGGGCGGTCGCCGGGTTCGGCGACGGGCAACGCCTGCTTCGACGGCGCGGACGGGCGCCAGCGGCTGATCGGAGCGGGTACCGGGCCCGGGCGGGTCACGCGCGGCGGACGTCCCGCGCGAGAGAAGTCGAAGGCACCGGTCAGGTCGCCTGCCACGGTCCGGCGCCAGTTGCTGATGTTCGGCTCGGCGATCCCGGTCCAGCGTTCCAGCAACCGCAGCACGGACGTGTGGTCGTAGACGGTCGAGTCGACGTGGCCGCCGATGGACCACGGTGAGACGACCGTCATCGGCACACGCGGGCCGAAGCCGAGCGGCTGACCGTTGAAGTGGTCCGCGTCGTTGGCCGCGTTCCCGGGCGGAACCGGCGGCGGGACGTGGTCGAAGTAGCCGTCGTTCTCGTCGAAGTTGATCAGCAGCACCGTTTTCGACCACGTTTCACGGTCGGACGCGATGGCGTCGAGCACGCGGTAGATCAGGTTCGCGCTCCCGACCGGCGTGGACGCGCCGGGATGCTCGGAGTCGACGGCCGACGGCACCAGCCAGGACACCGCGGGCGGCTTGCGCGCCTGGATGTCGGCCTTCAGCCGGGTCACCAGCGTCTCCGGCTCGCTGCGGTACATCGCCTTCTGGAACAGGCTCCGCTCGGCGGGCGTCAGCGCGGCGACCCCGGCGTCGAACTGCTTCAGCAGCTTCGCGCGCTCCTCGGGGGTCTTCTTGGGCAGGTTGTCGTAGAACTCCTCGGTGGTACGGAACTTCCCGTCGACGTTGGCGAGGATCTTCGTGCCGACCTTCTTGAACGGGACGAAGTACTCCACCGCGTTGTCGGTGAAGTTGTCCCACTCCTGATAGATCCGCCACGACACCCCGGCCGCTTCGAGGCGCTCGGGGTAGGTCGTCCAGTCGTAGCCCTTGTGGTCGTAGGAGTACGCCGCGTTCGTGACCGCCCGAGCGGTGGTGCTGCCCGGTTCGAAGCCCGTGGTCCCGGTCCAGAGGAAGTTCCGGTTCGGGTTGGTCGAGCCGAAGATCGAGCAGTGGTAGGCGTCGCAGATGGTGAAGGTGTCCGCGAGCTCGTACTGCAGCGCGATGTCGCGGCGCTCGTAGTACGTCATGGTGGCCGGGGTCTTCGCCGCGATCCAGCCGTTGTTCCAGCCGCGCGCCCACGCCTTGCCGCTGCCGTTCCAGCTGTGGTCGAGGTCGCCGAGATACTGGATGTCGTCCGGGTTCCGGCCGGCGAGTTCGGCCGCCTCCCGCACCGAGAAGGGCAGCACCGTGCCGCCGGCGGGGTTCGGCTGCTCGAACACCGATCTTCCCGACGGCAGCTCCAGCGGATGCGTGTCGGAGAAGCCGCGGACACCGCGCAGGCTGCCGTAGTAATGGTCGAACGACCGGTTCTCCTGCATGAGCACGATGACGTGCTCGACGGCGTCGAGACCGCCGCGGCGCATGGGCTCGGCCATCGCGGCGTGCACGGACGGGGGCAGAAGAGTGGTGGCGGCCGCGGCGCCGGTGGCGCCCAGCAATGTACGGCGTGACAGTTCAGGCATGCCGGAACCTTGACCCAGTAACATGAACGTCACAAGAACCGAACCGGTCGACTCGGAGTCGGTGGCCGGATGGTGATTTCCGAGCGTCACGACGAAAACGATGGTGGGGAGACCTTGTGAGACCGGTGTTCACCGACCCCGGTGGCCGTCGCCGCGTCTTCGTCCGCCGGATCGCGGTCGGTGTCGGCGGCGCCGCCTGTTACGGGGTGCTTCTCCTCGGCGCGCTCTCCAGCGTGCCGGACCTGCCCACCGCGCTGGTTCCCAAGCCGCTGCCCGCGCCACAGGGGGCGTCCCAGCCGCCCACGACACCGCCGCCCACGACACCGCCGCCCGCGACAACGCCGGGCGGGTCTCGAGCGGCTTCGCCGCCGGAATCGCGGGGAGCCTTCGAGCCGGGCCGCGAAACTTCGCGCCCGAGCGTCGCGCCCGCGCCGGTCCGCACCACGGCCTCGCCCGGCCCGCCGGACACCCGGCCCTCCTCGCCGCCGGTCGGCGACCGCCGCAACAGCCGCGCGGACGACGACCCGCCGCGACAGACCGACAGACGAGGATCACGCCGCCCATGAGCAGGCGCTGACGTCCGGTTCCCGCCGGTTCGTCGTGAGGTCGCTGCGCTGAGTGACGGTCCGGCGGGGTGACACCGCCGAACGGCTGGCGGGGCGGTAACCTCACGGGCACCAAAGACCGCAGACCCTTGAGGAGGGCCCGTGTCGGCAGGGCAGATCGCCGCATTGATCGCCGCAGGAGCATTCGTCGTACTCGTCGTGCTGCTCGCGATCGTGCTGTTCAAGCTCGGCCGGACCCTGGACGAGGCCACGATCGCCATCCGCAAGGCGCATGAGAACACCGACCCGCTGCTGATCGGCGCGAACGAGACGATCACGCACGTCAACACGCAGCTGGAGCGGGTCGACGGCATCACCGCGAACGCGCAGGCCGTGTCGGGCAACGTGTCCGCGCTGTCGTCGGTGTTCACCGCGACGCTCGGCGGGCCGCTCGTGAAGACGGCCGCGCTGTCCTACGGCCTCAGCAAGGCCATCAAGGCCCGCCGCAAGAAAGCGGAGGCGAAGGCTTCCCGCCCGGCGAAGAAGCGAGGCCGCAAATGAAGCGCCTGTTCTGGCTCGGCGTCGGCGTGGTCGCCGGCGTTGCCCTGTCACGCAAAGCGACCGAAACCGCTCGCCAGGCCACGCCCGCGGGGCTAGCCTCGAACCTGGGCGACGCCGTGCGGGAACTCGCGGGCGCCGTCGGTTCGTTCGGCGCGGAGGTGCGCGCCGGGATGAGCGAACGGGAACAGGAGCTGCACGAGATGGTGTCCGAACGCACCGGTTTGAGCACGGCCGCCGACGGCCCTGCGGGCAGGCACGCGGCGTCGCCGCGGCGCCCGGCCCGTCGAGCTCGCCGGGCGGAGGGCTGATCGGGTCGCGTCCGCGCCCAGCCCCCTCCGCCGTTCCCGACCGCCCTCGCTCACCGCGCCTTCGCGCGCGCCCGCATCCAAGGACGAACCCGTGGAAACACACGAAATCACCCAGCGTTTTCTGAGCCATTTCGAGCACAAGGGACATACCCGTGTCCCGAGCGCCCCGCTGATCCTCGACGACCCGAACCTGCTGTTCGTCAACGCGGGCATGGTCCAGTTCAAGCCGTACTTCCTCGGCGAGGTCCCGCCGCCGTACCCGCGCGCGACCAGTGTCCAGAAATGCGTCCGCACCCCGGACATCGACGAGGTCGGCAAGACCACCCGGCACAACACGTTCTTCCAGATGGCCGGGAACTTCTCCTTCGGCGACTACTTCAAGGAAGGCGCCATCGAGGCGGCCTGGGAGCTGATCACCAAGCCCCAGAGCGACGGTGGCTACGGCCTCGACCCGGCGCGGATCTGGGCGACCGTCTACGAGGACGACCCCGAGGCGGCCGGGCTGTGGAAGAAGCTCACCGGTCTGCCCGGCGAGCGCATCCAGGCCCGTGACGGCAAGGACAACTACTGGGACATGGGCGTGCCCGGTCCCGGCGGCCCGTGCTCGGAGATCTACTACGACCGCGGCCCCGACTACGGCCGCGAGGGCGGCCCGGTCGCCGACGAGGACCGCTACATCGAGATCTGGAACCTCGTCTTCATGCAGGACGTGCGGGGTGACAAGAGCCCGAAGCACGGCCACAAGCCGATCGGTGAGCTGCCGAAGAAGAACATCGACACCGGCATGGGCGTCGAGCGGGTCGCGACGATCCTGCAGGGTGTCGAGAACGTCTACGAGACCGACCTCGTCCGCCCGGTGATCGGCCGCGCCGAGGAGTTCTCCGGCCGCCGCTACGGCGCCGACCACACCGACGACGTCCGCTTCCGCGTCATCGCCGACCACGCCCGCACCGGTGTCCTGCTCATCGGCGACGGCGTCACCCCCGGCAACGACGGCCGCGGTTACGTGCTGCGCCGCCTGCTGCGCCGCATCATCCGCTCCGCGCGCCTGCTCGGCGTGCACGAGCCGGTGCTGCCTGCCTTCGCCGCGGTCGTCCGCGACACCATGGGCCCGACCTACCCCGAGCTGCTCTCCGGCTTCGACCGGATCGAGGACGTCGTGCGCGTCGAAGAGGAGGCCTTCCTCTCCACGCTCACCAGTGGTTCGCGCATCTTCGACATGGCGGCCGAGGAGACCAAGCGTTCCGGTGGTTCGCTGCTGGCGGGCGACAAGGCGTTCCAGCTGCACGACACCTACGGCTTCCCGATCGACCTGACGCTGGAGATGGCGTCCGAGCAGGGTCTGTCCGTCGACGAAGAGGGCTTCCGCACGCTCATGAACGAGCAGCGGCAGCGGGCGAAGGCCGACGCGGCGTCGCGCAAGACCGGCCACGGTGACCTGTCCGAGTACCGCAAGGTGCTCGAACAGCACGGCGAGACCGAGTTCCTCGGCTACAGCGATCTGCAGGCCGAAGCGAAGGTCGTCGCGCTGCTCGAAGACGGCGTCCCCGTCCGCAGTGTCGGCGCGGGCAAGAAGGCGGAGCTGGTACTGGACCGCACGCCGTTCTACGCCGAGAGCGGTGGACAGGTCGCCGACACCGGTGTGCTGCTCGGCGACGGCGTCGAGCTCAAGGTCCACGACGTGCAGAAGATCGTGCCCGGCCTGTTCGTGCACCGCGTCGAGGTGCTCGACGGCGAGGTCGGCATCGGCAGCGCCCTGACCGGTTCGGTCGACCAGCACCGACGCCTGTCGATCGAGCGGTCCCACTCGGCGACGCACCTGGTCCACGCGGCCGTGCGCGGCGCGTACGGCAAGCGTGCGGCGCAGGCCGGTTCGCTCAACTCGCCGGGCCGGATGCGGTTCGACTTCACCACCTCCGGCGGGGTCTCGGCCGACGTGCTGACCGAGGTCGAGGAGGAGGTCAACGACTACCTCCAGACCAACGTCGAGGTCAACACCTTCGTCACCACGAAGGACAAGGCCCTCGAACTGGGCGCGGTCGCGCTGTTCGGCGAGAAGTACGGCAACGACGTCCGTGTTGTCGACATGGGCGAGTACTCCCGCGAGCTGTGCGGTGGCACCCACGTCGACCGCATCGGCCAGCTCGGTCTGGTGAAGCTGGTCGGCGACTCGTCCATCGGCTCCGGTGTGCACCGCGTCGAGGCGCTGGTCGGCTCGGACGCGCTCAAGTACGTCCGCAAGGAGCAGCTGCTGGTCTCGCAGCTCGCGAGCACCTTCAAGGTGCCGTCGGACCAGCTGCCTTCACGGATCGACGACGTGCTCACCCGGCTCAAGAACGCGGAGAAGGAGATCGAGCAGCTGCGTACGCGGCAGGTGCTCGGCTCGGCCGGTTCGCTCGCGGACAAGGCCGAGGACATCGGCGGGATCGCGGTCGTCGCGGAGAAGCTCGGCGAGGGCGTCGACTCGAACGGCCTGCGCGCGCTGGCCTCCGACATCCGCGGCAGGCTCGGCGCCCGTCCCGGCATCGTCGCGCTCTTCGCGCCGCAGGGCGAGAAGATCGCGTTCGTCGTCGCGACCACCAAGGCGGCCCAGGAGAAGGGCGTCGCGGCAGGCAAGCTCGTCCCGTCGTTCGCCGAGGCGATCGGCGGCCGTGGCGGTGGCAAACCGGACATGGCCCAGGGCGGTGGCACCAACCCCGCCGGGGCGGACCAGGCCATCGCCTCCCTGCGCGCGGCGGTCGCCCAAGTTGGCTGACGACGCCGTCGGGCGGCGCCTGGATCGGCCTGGGGAGTCCGATCCGGGGCGCGGCAGGCGACTTGGCGTGGATGTCGGATCCGTCCGGGTCGGGATCGCGCTCAGCGATCCCGACCCCATCCTCGCGAGCCCGCTCGTTACCCTCACTCGCGACGCGACTGGCGACAAGGACGTCGACCAGCTCGTCGAACTCGTCACGGAACACGACGTGGTCGAAGTCGTCGTCGGCCTGCCGAGGACGCTCAAGGACCGCCACGGCCCGGCTGCCGAAGCGGCGCTCGAGTACGCCGAAAAGGTCGCCGCGAGGATCGCTCCGGTGCCGGTGCGGCTGGCCGACGAGCGGTTGACCACGGTGACGGCATCCAGGATGCTGTCGCAGCGTGGGGTGAAGGGACGTAAGCAGCGTGCCGTCGTCGATCAGGCGGCCGCGGTCGAGATCCTGCAGGCGTGGATCGACGCGGTAGCGGCACATCGCGCACGGAAGGGCGATACATGACCGAGCCTCACGGCCGGCCCGAACCCCGGCAGGGCGGTAGACGAAGGTTGCGGGAGCCCGAGGAGCCCGTCCAGCCACCGGCCCCGCCCCGCCGACGGCCCGAACCCCAGCCGCCGACCAGGACCAGGCACATGCGCCGCGATGCCCCTGAGGTCCCGCCCGCGGCGCCCCGTGGCCGCCGGGCCGCCGAGGAGCCGCCACCCCGGGTCCGTCGCGCCGCCGCCGAAGAGCCGCCGGCGCCTCGCGTACCGCGTCCGGTCCCACCGCGGCGGGCCCCGGAACAGGCGGTACCCCCGCCGCCCCCTCCCGCACCGCCCCGGCGGTCCCCCCAGCCGGGTGACCGCGGTCTCGGCATGCCCGCCTATGCACAGGAGGAGCCGCGTCCCGGCCGCCGCAGGCGCCGCGAGGACGACGGCCCGCACCCGGACGAGCGGCCGACCGACATCCTTCCCGCCGTGCAGGAGACGCCGCTGGCCCGGCGTCCCGGAGCGGCCCCTCCTCCGCCTCAGGGCAGCGAGGAGGAGTACGACGAGATCTTCGGCGACGACGCGTACGACGAGTACGAGGACTACGACGAATACGAAGACGACCAGGACTTCGAGGACGAGGATCGCGCCGAGCCCGAACGTATCGAGGACGAGCGCCCGGAACGGCAGGGACCGCCGCCCAAGAAGCGCAAGAAGAAGCGCGCACTCGGCTGGATCGCCGCACTGACCGTGCTGGTCCTGCTCGCCGGCGGTGCGTACTACGGCTTCACCGAGATCTTCGGCTACGACGACTACGAAGGCACCGGCGAGAGCGATGTCCTCGTCCAGGTGGAGAAGGGCGACTCGACGTCGGCGATCGGCAACCGGCTCCAAGCGGCCGGAGTGGTCGCCAGCGGCAAGGCGTTCGTGAAGGCGGGGGAGGACAACACCGCCGTCTCGCGGCTGCAGCAGGGCTACTACGTCATGAAGACGAAGATGTCCGGCGCCAGCGCGGTCGAGAAGATGGTCGCCCCCGGTACGAAGGTCGGCCAGGTCGAAATCCGGCCCTACACCCAGTTCCACGACATCACCCAGCCGGACGGCAAGGTGACGCCGGGTGTCTACTCGTTGCTGTCCAAGGCTTCCTGCGCCGATTTGAACGGCACGAGCACCTGTATCCCGGTCGAAGAACTGCGCAAGACGATCGAGACCGCGGACCTGGCGAAGCTGGGCGTCCCGCCCTGGGCCGTCGAGGCCGCCACGAAGGCGGAGCACAAGGACCGGCGGCTCGAAGGGTTGATCGCCCCGGGCATCTTCAACGTCAAACCCGGCTGGACGGCCGAGGAACTGCTCACCGACGTCGTGAAGACCTCGGCGGAGCGCATCCTCAACGCCGGGCTGAGCGAGCAGTCCAAGGGCGAAGGCAAGACGCCGTACGAGACGCTCATCATCGCGTCGATCATCGAACGCGAGGCGGTGAAGGCCGACTTCGGGAAGATCTCGCGGGTCGTCTACAACCGGCTCGACGAGAAGATGCGGCTCGAGATGGACTCGACGGTCAACTACGTCCTCGACCGGCCGACCCTGCTCACGAAACCCGAGGAGCGGGAAAAAGCGGGTGCGTACAACACCTACAAGTCCGTCGGCCTGCCCCCGACACCGATCGCGGTGCCCAGCGCGGAAGCGATCCAGGCCGCGCTCAAGCCGGCCGCGGGGGAGTGGCTGTTCTTCGTCAAGTGCGAGAAGAACGGGCTTTCCTGCTTCGCGGTGACGAACGACGAGCACAACAAGAACAAGCTGGACGCACAGAGGCGTGGTGTCTACTAACCGCAAAGCCGCAGTCCTGGGAAAGCCGGTCGAGCATTCGCTCTCGCCCGTGCTGCACGGCGCCGCCTTCCGCGCGCTGGGGCTCGAGGGCTGGACTTACGAACGCGTCGAAATGGACGGTCCCGGACTGCGCGCCTTCGTCGACGGTCTCGGTCCGGAGTGGACCGGATTGTCGGTGACCATGCCGGGTAAACGAGCCGCGCTGGAGTTCGCCGACGAGGTCACGCCGCGCGCGGCGGCGGTCGGTGCGGCGAACACCCTGGTGCGCCGGGAAACCGGCTGGCTCGCCGACTGCACCGACGTCGACGGGGTCACCGAGGCGCTGCGGATCGCCGGTGGCTACACGCCGGGCCCGGACGACGAGGCCGTCGTCCTCGGCGCGGGCGGCACCGCCGCGGCGGCCGTCGTCGGCCTGGCGACCCTCGGCGTGCGGACGGTGCGGCTCGTCGTCCGGGAGCCCGCGCGGGCGACGGAAACGGTCGAGGCGGCTTCTCGGGCCGGACTCGACGTCGAGGTCCTTCGCTGGGTCGACGCCGACTTCGGGAAACTCGCGGCAGGCTCGGCGGTACTGGTGAACACCGTGCCCCCGGACGCCGTCCGGCCGCATTTGGCGGAGCTGGCCGGGATCGGCTGCGTCCTCGACGTCATCTACCACCCCTGGCCGACAGCGCTCGCCGAGGCGGTCGCCGACCGGGGTGGCCGGCTGGCTACCGGACTGGACATGTTGCTGCATCAGGCTTTCGGGCAAGCCGAGTACTTCACCGGGCGACCCGCTCCCCGCGAGGCGATGCGGGACGCGCTGCGCGAGGCGACCGGCGGGATCCTTTCCCTGCAGATCCGCTGACAGGGTTGTGGCCAGTACATGAAGGCCCCCTTCACACTGCGCCTAGCGCCAATGCCAGGAACTTAAGGTCGGTGGCGTGGTGCTGTTTAGCGTGTTTTCCCTGGTCAGGTGGTCCGGCTCCAGCGGGTACCGGACGTTCGGGCGGCGCTGGTTCGCCGACGAGGGTTGGTGGGTCCGTGAAGGCCTCCTTGAGGGACCCAGAGTCCCTCAAGGAGGCCTTCACAGACTTGGAAATACGGGCAAATGCTACTCAAACGGACAATTTACCACGGTAAGCGTCCTTTATGGACGATCAGGGAAACCTCAGGCACCGTCGCTCAACTTCCTGGCATTGGCGCCTAGCGCAAGGAAGGGGGCCATCACGTACTTCACGCGAGCAGAATCGCAGGCTGCGGTGAGGCGTGCGTACCGAACGGCCACCGGAAGCCCCACACTGAAGGCTCCTTCCTCGAAACCCCTGACAAGGTCGTCCGGGTTCGATAATCTGGCCGACTGCCTTGAGGAAGGACAAGGGGTCAATGCCCAAACCCGATCGTGACGACTACACCGAAGAAGACATCGACAACTCGTGGGTCGGTCAGGCTCCGGTACTGAACTCCACCGTCACCCTGGCCGAATACGACCCGGAGTGGCCCAACCTGTTCGACCGGGAAGCGAAGCGCATCAGGGGGATCCTGGGGGAGCGCGCGCTGGTGCTGGAGCACGTCGGCTCCACATCGGTACCGGGACTCTGCGCGAAACCGATCATCGACATCATGCTCATCGTTCCCGATTCGGACGATGAGGACGCCTACCTGCCGCAGCTGGAGGCGGAGGGCTACAAACTCGTCATTCGCGAGCCGGACTGGGAGAAGCACCGCAGCTTCAAGGGTCCGGACACGAACATCAACCTGCACGTCTACTCGCCGGACAACGGCCAGGCCGAGCGTTATCGGCTCTTCCGCGACCGGCTGATCGCGCACGAAGACGAGCGGAAGCTCTATGAGGCCAAGAAACGCGAGCTGGCCGCGCGCACCTGGAAGTACATCCAGCACTACGCCGACGCCAAAACCGAGGTGATCGACGAGATCATCGAACGAGCGCGTGCCGCCCAATACGACGGTTTCGCCCGGATCTACGCCGCGCACGCCGAAACCAGCAGCACCAACGCCCACTACGACCGGCCCGCCATCGTCGAACTGGCCGGTGACGTGGCTGGCAAGCGGGTACTCGATGCCGGCTGCGCGGCGGGTCACCTCAGCGCGCTGCTCGCCGCCAAGGGTGCCGACGTCCTCGGTGTCGACGCCAGCGAGGGCATGGTCGCCGTCGCCCGGGAGAAGTTCGGGGACGTCGCGAGGTTCGAGACGGCGGACGTGTCCCGGCCGATGACGTTCGTCGAGGACGGCTCCATCGACGTCATCACGGCGTCCTTGGTGCTGCACTACCTGAAGGAGTGGGCGCCGGCGCTGGCCGAGTTCCGTCGCGTGCTCAAGCCGGGCGGGCTCCTGGTGTTCTCGGTGCATCATCCCGGCGAGGACTGGCGCTGGTTCGGCAAGCAGAACTACTTCCAGCTCGAACTGCTCGACGACGAGTTCCCGCCGGGGCAGAAGGTCCAGTTCTACCGGCGGCCGCTGAGCTGGACCTTCGGCGCCGTGCGGGACGCCGGGTTCGCCGTCGACAGGCTGGTGGAACCGATGCCGGAGGAGTCGATCGCCGAGTCCGATCCGCGCTGGTACGCGAACCTGCGGACCAAGCCGCGGTTCCTGTACTTCCGGACGGTTCGCGAGTGATCTCCTGAACGCGTTTAGTCCTCTGAATGCGAGACAGCCCGAAGCATTTATTGAGGGGTAAGGCAAAGGTGGCGTGGTGGGTGGTAAGTCCGTGAAGGCCTCCTTGAGGGACTCTGGGTCCCTCAAGGAGGCCTTCACGGACTTCAAGACGGGACGTTGATGTCACAGCCGTCCCACTGTCACCAGGGATCACGCCTGACGGTAGTGAAGGGCTCCTTCACTACCGTCAGCGTAGGCAAGGAAGCCTTCACCACCAGGGAAACGCGTAGGCAGCAGCGACCACAGCCCGCGACACGACACGTTTGACTTACCCCTCAATAGAGGACTAAACGCGTTCTCAGGCGGCGTCGTCGCGCTTGGAAAGGTCCCGGATCAGCGACACGATCTCCCGGCTGACCGGCCGCAGCACCCGCAGCCGCGACAGCCCCACCAGCCGGGCGATCAGCGGCACCGTCCGCTCCACCAGCACCCGGCTGCGCCTCTGGCCCGAGGACCGGTCGTGGACCCAGAACAGCACGACACCCATCTGGTACAGCCACAGCAGATCGGGCAGGTCGTCGCGCAGGTCCGGGTCGAGTTTGGCGTCGGAATCGGCGATGACGTCGCGCATCAGCCCGATGGAGGCGTCCCGCGCCGGCGTCGACTCCTCGCTGAACGGGCTCAGCGGCGAGTCCGGGTCGGCGGCGTTGACGAAGAACTGGGTGCCGAAGCGGTGGTACGGCTCCGCGACGTCGAGCCAGGTGAGCAGGACCGTTTTGAGCCGGGCGCTGAAGTCCCGCTCACCTTCGATCGCCTGGCGCGCCGTCGTGAGGTGCACCTTGGCGATCTCGTCGTAAAAACCCTGGATCAGCTGGTCTTTCGAGGCGAAGTAGTAGTACGCGTTCCCGACCGAGACACCGGCCTCGGCGGCGATGGCGCGCATGGTCGTGCGGTCGTAGCCGTTCTCGGCGAACAGCCGCAAAGCGGTCGCCACGATCAGTGACCTGGTTTCCTCACTCTTCGCCACCAGTGCACGTTATCCGGTCAGGGCGCCGGATGCGGAGCGGGCGCCGGGTAACCGGGGTAGGGCTGCGGCATCGGCGCGGGCCGGGTGGTGCCGTGGCCGAGGTGGCGACGCCGGATCCCGTTGAACACCAGCACGTTCCCGACGTGCATCACACCGAGGACGAGCGCGACGGTACCGACCTTCACCGAAAGCATCTCGAAAACGTCGCGTGCGTCGAGGACGGTGTCGTTGCTGGTCAGGAACAGGGCCACGAAGCCGAGGCTGACCAGATAGAAGCCGACGACCAGCAGCTGGTTGACCGAATGGGCCAGCGCTTGTTTGTCCTGGAAGACGTCTTCCAGGAACGTCTTGCCGTGCTTGCCCAGCGTGCGGGCGACCAGCACGGTCAGTGGGACGGTGATGACCAGGTAGAGCGCATAGGCCACTACGACAGGTTGCATGGGGACCTCCGTTTTGAACGTGTTCAAGACGAACGGTAGCCGATATTTTGAACGCGTTCAAGAGGTGCTGTTCACCTGGAGCTCACCCACGGGACCGCGGCGGCTGCGTAAGGTCTGGCCAGAACTCTGGGAGGTAAGACCGTGAAACGCATCGCCGCCGTGCTCACCTCGGGCGCCCTGTTGGCCGGAACGCTGCTGGCCGCCACGCCGGCGGAAGCCACCGTCGGCCGGAACGTCCGCTTCGCGACGTTCAACGCTTCGCTGAACCGGGGAGCCGCGGGACAGCTCGTGACGGACCTGTCGCAGCCGGGCAACGCGCAGGCGAACGAGGTCGCCGAGGTGATCCAGCGCAACCGCCCGGACGTGCTGCTGATCAACGAGTTCGATTACGTGCCGGAAAACCGCGCCGCGGACCTGTTCCGCGAGAACTACCTGAAGTGCGGCCAGAACGGCGCCGCCCCGATCGACTATCCGTTCGCGTTCACCGCGCCGTCGAACACCGGTGTCGCGACCGGTTTCGACCTCGACCGCAACGGCCAGGTCGGCGGCGGCAACGACGCGCACGGCTTCGGCCTCTTCGAGGGCCAGTACGGCATGCTCGTGCTGTCCAAGTACCCGATCGACACCAAGCACGCGCGGACCTTCCAGAAGTTCCTCTGGAAGGACATGCCGGGCGCGCTGCTCCCGGACGACCCGGCCACCCCGGCGCCGAACGACTGGTACTCGCCGCAGGCACTCGACGTCCTGCGCCTCTCGTCGAAGTCCCATTGGGACCTTCCGATCCGCGTCGGCCGGTCCACCGTGCACTTCCTCACCGCGCACCCGACACCGCCCACCTTCGACGGCCCCGAGGACCGCAACGGCACACGCAACAACGACGAGATCCGCTTCTGGGCGGACTACGTGACGCCGGGCAAGGGCCGCTACGTCTACGACGACCGCGGCCGTCGCGGCGGGCTGGGCGCGCACGAGAAGTTCGTCATCGCCGGCGACCACAACTCCGACCCGCTCGACGGCGACAGCGTCCCCGGCGCGATCTCCCGCCTGCTGAACGCCCCTCGCGTCATCGAGACCCGCCCAGGCAGCGAAGGCGCGGTGCGCGCCGCTCAGGACCAGGCAGGCGCCAACATCGGGCAGAAGGGCGACCCCGTCTTCGACACCGGCGACTTCAACGACAACGCGCCGGGGAACCTGCGGATCGACTACGTCCTGCCGTCGGAGGGCCTGTTCCCGTGGCACGCCGAAGTCTTCTGGCCGCTGCCCGATTCACCGCTGGCGCGGCTCAACGACGCGTCGGACCACCACCTGGTGCGCGTCGACGTGTTCGTCCCGCGCTGGTAGGTCTCAGCGGGCACGGAGCAGCGTTTCGCCCGGGCCGGTGAGCGTGGCCAGCCCGGCGCTCCGGCCGCTCACGGACAGGAGCAGGTCGACGAGCGGGCCCCGTACTTCCCGGGTGCCCGCTCCGCCGGACCACTCGGCGTCGGTGGCGATCAGCCTGAGGTCCTTACAGCGTTTCCTGGCGCCCCAGAACGGGCTGACGAGAAGGTGCTCCAGCGCCGCGATGGCGGGCTGTTCCGGCATCGGCCGGGCGATACCGAGCGGGCGGGCGACGTCCTGGCCGTGGATGAGCACGTCGGCGAGCGGGTCGATCGGTTTGGCGCCCGGAGAGCGGCGCGGTGAGCCGGCGTCCTCGCGGATCTGGGCCACGAGTTCGGCGGGGGAGAACCGCGCGGCGTAGGCGACGGCGTGGTCGACGTTCATCCGATCCCAGTTCCCTTTGGCCTTGACGATGCCGACGAGGGTGTCCTTGAGCCGGTTCCTGGTGGCCTGAGCGAGATGCCCCGCCATCGCGTGGACCGTCCACTCCGAACACAGTGTCCGCTTGGACCAGTCCTCTTCCGCGAGCCCCTCAAGCAGCTCGGCGAAGCTCAGCCGCTCCGCCTCGGTCCAGGCCAGGATCCTGCCCTCGTGCATCCCCGCTCCTCGTCCTCGGTCACCGTCGTTCGAGCGCCTTGACCGCCTCTTCGGAGGTCTCGATGGCGATCGTGTGGTAGCTCTCGATCCGCGAGACGATCGCCTCGCGCGGGCCCGACAGCCAGGCCTCACTGCCATAGAACTCGCGTTCTCGCCGTTCGTGTTCTTCGAGAGAGCCGAAGACGCGGATCAGGTAGGCCTCTTCGTGGCCGTCCTCGGCTTCAGCCGGTAGGTGCGGAATTCGAGGATCACGGCAGCCTCCCTGGGCACGGTCACTGAGCCGACCCTAGCCTGGTCCCCATGAAGATCGCGATTCTCGACGACTACCAGGAAGTGGCACTCGGCTTCGGGGACTGGGACTCCCTCGGCGCCGAGATCGAGGTGTTCGCGGAGCCGTTCGCGGACCCCGCCGACGTGGTGGCCCGCCTGCGGGACTTCGACGTCGTGGTCGCGATGCGCGAGCGCACCCGCTTCCCGGCCGAAGTGCTCGACCGGCTTCCCGCGCTCAAGCTCCTGGTGAGCACCGGGCACCGCAACGCCGCGATCGACGTCGCCGCCGCCCGGCGCAACGGCGTGGTCGTCTCCTCCACCGGGTACATCGCGGCCCCGGCGGCCGAGCACACCTGGGTGCTGATCCTCGCCGCCGCGCGGAACGTGCCGGTGGAGTCGCGGAACATGCGCGAGGGCGGCTGGCAGACCACGGTCGGCACGATCCTGCACGGCAAGACCCTCGGGCTGCTCGGGCTCGGCAGGCTCGGCGCGGGCGCGGCCAGGATCGGCAAGGCGTTCGGCATGGAGACCATCGCCTGGAGCCAGAACCTGACCCAGGAGAAGGCCGATCCCCACGGCGTGACGGCGGTGTCGAAGGAAGAACTGTTCGCGCGAGCGGACGTCCTGTCGGTCCACCTCGTGCTCAGCGACCGCACCCGCGGGCTGGTCGGGGCGCCCGAACTCGCCGCGATGAAGCCGACGGCGATGCTCGTCAACACCTCGCGTGGTCCGATCGTCGACGAAGCCGCTCTGGTGGATTCCTTGCGCCGCAAGGAGATCGCGGTCGCCGCACTCGATGTCTACGACGTCGAGCCGCTGCCGTCGGACCATCCACTGAGGACACTGGACAACGTCGTGCTCACCCCGCATATCGGCTACGTCACCCGCGAGGCCTACGAGATCTTCTACCGCGACGCCGTCGAGGACATCGCGGCCTTCCAGGCGGGTTCGCCGCTGCGTGTCATGGAGTGAGCTTGCCCAGTTCGGCGAGGACGGCGTCGGTGTAGGGCGGCCACACCTCGGCCGCCCACGGGCCGAACGCGCGGTCGGTGAGCGCGACGCAGGCGGCGCCGGCGTCGGGATCGACCCACAGGAAGGTGCCGGACTGCCCAAAGTGACCGAAGGTCCGCGGCGAGCTGGATGACCCGGTCCAATGTGGACTCTTGTGGTCGCGGATCTCGAAGCCGAGGCCCCAGTCGTTGGGCTTCTGGTGGCCGAAGCCGGGCAGGACACCGGAAAGGCCGGGGAAGACCACGGAAGTCGCCTCGCGCACCGTCTCGGCGGCGATCAGCTTCGGTGCCTGCAGTTCGGCGGCGAACGCGACCAGGTCGTCCACGGTGGACTCCGCACCCGAGGCGGGTGACCCGGTCAGCTTGGTCGCCTTCATACCCAGCGGCTGGAAAAGTGCCTCCGCCTGGTATTCGGCGAAGGGGATGCCGGAATGCTCGGTGAGCGCGTCGGCGAGCTGTTCGAAACCGGCGTTGGAGTACAGGCGCCGGTTGCCGGGCGCGGCCATCGGCTTGTGCTCGTTGAAGGCCAGGCCCGAGGTGTGCGCCAGCAGATGCCGGATCGTCGAGCCCTCCGGCCCGGCGGGAGTGTCGAGTTCGACGACGCCCTCTTCGATGGCGATCAGCGCGGCGTAGGCCGTCAGCGGCTTCGTCACCGACGCCAGCTTGTACACCTTCGACGTGTCGCCGTGCGTGCCCAGCACGTCACCGGCGGCGGTCACCACGGCCGTGGCGGCGTTGTCCACCGGCCACTGTTCGATCTCGCGCACGCTGTCCATGCCAACACCCTACGAAGCCCGGGCCGGTCGGGGCGGCCCGGGCTTCGCGGAATGAGGGATCAGGCGTCGAGGTCGGTCGCCACCAGCTCGGCGATGGCGTCGACGGCCGCCTCGGCACCCTCACCCTCGGCACTGATGATGACCTCGTCGCCGTAACCGGCGGCGAGCGTCATCAGGTTCAGCACGCTGCCGGCCGCGACCGGGTCACCGCCCGCCTTGGCGATCTTCACCGCGACGGGCTGCGCCGCGGCCGCCTTGGCGACCGTCGCCGCGGGCCTGGCGTGCAGACCCACCTTGCTGGCCACGGCGACGCGTTTCTCCGGCATGTTCTTTCCCTTTCGTGCCTTCGGTTCTGTTGAGCTGAAACTACTTGATGGGCTTGGCCGCGGTGGCTTCGAGATCGGCCTCGATCGCGTCGTCCTCGCGGCCAGGGGTCCGCAGGTTCCACTTCTTGATCACGAAACGGAAGATCACGTAGTAGACGACCGCGTAGGCCAGGCCGATCGGGATGAGCAGCCAGACGTTGCCGCTCGCCGCCGGGTGGTTGAAGTTGAGCCCGAAGTCGATCGCACCGGCGGAGAAGCCGAAGCCGAGGTGGATGTCGAGCGCGTTCACCAGTGCCAGCGACGTACCGGTCAGGAGCGCGTGGATCAGGTACAGCGGCCACGCGACGTACATGAACGAGAACTCGATCGGCTCGGTGATACCGGTCAGGAACGAGGTCAGCGCACCGGCGATCATCACACCGCCGACGATCTTCTTCTGGCTGGGCTTCGCGGTCTGCCAGATCGCCAGCGCCGCGGCGGGGATGGCGAACATGAAGATCGGGAAGAAGCCGGTCATGAAGGTGCCGCGGGTCGGGTCGCCCTCGAAGAACTTCGTGAGGTCACCACCGTCGAAGATGAACCACACCGGCACGTTCAGCAGCTGGTGCAGACCGACCGGGATCAGCAACCGGTTGAGCACACCGTAGATACCGCCACCGACCACCGGAGCGCCGGTGACCGCCTCGCCGACCGCCTGGATGCCGTCGTTGACCCAGTGGAAGACCAGGCCCAGCGGCACCGCGAGGATCATCAGCGTCAGGGCGGTGACGATCGGCACGAACCGGCGGCCGCCGAAGAAGGCCAGGTACGGCGGCAGCTTGATGCGGTAGAACTTCTGCCACAGCAGCGCGGTGACGAGACCGACGATCACACCGGCCAGTACGCTGTATGGCCACTTGAGCGGGTTGAGCATCAGGCCCGCGGGCTTCTCGGGATTCCAGCCCGGCAGTTCGGAGAACGGCGCGAAGACCTGGAGGACGCTGGTGAACACGAAGAAGCCGACCACGGCGGCCAGCCCGGTCGCCCCGTCGCTCTTCCGGGCGAAGCCGACGGCGATACCCACCGCGAACAGGAGCGGCAGCCAGTTGAACAGCGAGTTGCCCGCCGCGCCGAGCACTTCGGCGACCTTGTCCCAGCCGAGGCCGTCCTTGCCGAGCAGGTCGGGCTGACCGAACCTGTTGAGGAGTGCGGCGGCGGGCAGAGCGGCGATGGGGAGCATGAGGCTGCGGCCGAAGCGCTGAAGCCCGGCCAGTCCCTTGCCCTTGCTCTTCGCCCCCTCCGCGGTGGTGGAGCTCATCGGGTACCTCCGTAGTGAGGATGGTGACCGGAATCCGGGGTGTTCCGGTCAAGCTGCATGGTGACCTGGTAGTGATCGCCCCGGTACCAGGAAGTCATGTCTTCGATCGGTTCCCCGTTGACGCTGGAGACCCGGCGGAAGACAAGGAGCGGACTGCCCGCCCGCATGCCGAGCATGCGTGCCGTTTCGCGGTCCGCGGATTCGGCCCAGACCGTCTGCCACGCGTGGTCCGGGCGCAGGTCGTACGACTGGGCGAGTTGGACGTACAACGATCGAGTGAGATCGAGGTCGAGCAGGCCGGGCATCCGGCCGGCGTGATACCAGCCGCGTTCGACCGCCAGTGGCACCCCGTCGGCACGGCGGAGCCGGACCAGCCGGTGCGCCGGCGTGCCGGGTGCCAGGCCGAGGGCGTGCGCCGAAGGGGTGGGCGGGACCTCGGTGGCGGTCTTGACGACCTCCGTGGTCGGCGTCATCCCGCGACGGCGCATGTCCTCGGTGAAGGACATCAGGTAGAGCTGCAATTCCATCCGCCTCGCGGCGGTGAACGTCCCTTTCCCGCGCACGCGGGAGAGGAGCCCTTCTTCGACCAGCTTGCCGATCGCCGACCGGACCGTGAGCCTGGACACCTGGTAGGTCTCGGCGAGGTCACGTTCCGAAGGAATCGGTGAGCCGGGGGGTAGCTCACGCTCCACCGTGCGGCGCAGAATCTCCCGCAGCTGGGCGTGCTTGGGCGTCGGTCCGTTGATCACACGGTCGGACGGCGGCAGCTGCGCCGAAGCGCTCATGACGGTCACCGTCCTTTCGGGCCGGTCGATTCGGGTAACCCGTACTCGCGTCAGGTCCGGAAGATTGGTACGTTCCGGTCTAGACCAATGATCCGATGGGGCAGGATGCTCCGTCGCACGAGCGGGTGTCAACCACCGTTACGCGTTCGTGGCCAGGGATCGGGTGCGAGTCGGCGAACGGCGTAGTACAGCTGGTTCGCATGTGGGAAACCGACAGGGAACAGGGAGACCGCGATGGCGGATGACAGGCCGGAAAAGATCCTCGCGGCGCTCGGCGGCGCCGAGAACGTCATCGAGGTGGAGGGGTGCATCACCCGGCTGCGCTGTGAGCTCGAAGACATGAGCCTGCTCGACGAGGCGGCGCTGAAGGCGGCAGGCGCGATGGGCGTCGTGCGCATGGGAGCCGGTGTCCAGGTCATCGTGGGGCCGGAGGCCGACACGATCGCCAGTGACATCGAGGATCTGCTGTGAGCCTGGAGATCCTGAGCCCGGTCGGCGGCAAGACAACCGCCATGACCGAAGTGCCCGATCCGGTCTTCGCGCAGGCGATGGTCGGCCCCGGTCTCGCGGTCATGCCCTCCGGCGGACGTCAGGACGCGGTCGCGCCGGTCGACGGGACGGTCGTGACCCTGCACCCGCACGCTTTCGTGGTGGCCACCGAAGACGGCCGCGGCGTGCTGGTCCACCTCGGGATCGACACGGTGAAGCAGAAGGGCGAGGGGTTCACCCTCCACGTCGTCAAGGGTGAGTCCGTCCGCGCCGGGCAGCCGGTCGTCGGATGGGACCCGGAGGCCGTCGCGGCGGCGGGCTACTCGCCGATCGTGCCTGTCGTGGCCTTGGACGCGAAGGCCGAAGTCCTTTCGGGACTGCTCACCGGCGGCGACGTCGAGCCGGGCGACCCGATCTTCACCTGGGACAGCTGAACTTCACACTCGCGAGTGTCATGAGGGGTCCCCATAGGACGGTTTTCGTCCTATGGGGACCCCTCATGACGTTTCTCAGGCCGTGACGACCTGGCCGTTGGTGACCTTGACCGCGATCGACGGCAACGGCTGGTCCGCCGGTCCCTTTTTGACGGCGCCGGTCGCGGCGTCGAAGATCGAGTTGTGGCAAGGGCATTTCAGTTCCGCGCCCGCCGGGACGACCGCGCAGCCCTGGTGCGTGCAGATCGCGCTGAACGCGGCCGCGGTGCCCTCGGCGGTCCTGGTGACGATGACGTCCTTGCCGTCGGCGGTCTTGGCGGCCTTCGCCTGGCCGACCTCGAGGTCGGAGAGCGCGGTCAGGGTCTCGCCCGGTGCCGCGGCGGGCGGTGCGGCGGCCGGGCCGGACGACGGGGCTTCGCTTCCGCAGGCCGTCAGGGCCACGGCACCCACGGCCGCGCCGGCGACGGCGGCCCCGGTGGTCAGGACGGTGCGGCGGGAATGCAGTTCGGCAGTCATGCCCATACACACGGTTCAAGCGCCCATCCGGTTCAATTTCGCCGACCATCGGGTGCGGGATTGAACCGAGAGCCCCTCTTTTCCGTGTTCACAGGCATAGGGGAACCGAACACGCGAAAAGAGATACGGACATGATCCGGTGGTTGTTGCGGGCGGTGGTGGCGGCGAGCCTGCTCGGTTCGGCGTGGGTGCATTACGTCGTATGGCAGGACTGGGCGGCCGAGACGGATGTGGTCGGGCCACTCTTCCTGGTGAACGTGGTGGCGGGCGTGGTGATCGCGGTCGCCGTCCTGGTCTGGCACCACTGGCTGCCCGTGCTGGCGGCGATCGGCTTCGGTTTGGCCACGCTGGGTGCGTACGTGCTTTCGCTGACGACAGGGTTCTTCGGCGTCTCGGAGCGCTTCACCTCCCAGGCCGAGCTGTGGGGCCTGATCACCGAAGTGGCGTGTGTCGTCTTCGCCCTCCCTTTGCTCTTCGTCCGCGAAGGCACGGATCGGTGAAGGAATTCGCGGAGGACCGGCTGATGCGGGCTCTGCACGACGAGCACGCCGCGGCGCTGTGGTCCTACGCACTGCACCTCACCAGCGGTGACCGGGTCCGCGCCGAGGACGTCGTCCAGGAGACGTTGCTGCGGGCCTGGCGCAACGCCAAGGTGCTCGACCAGTCCGAGGGATCGGCGCGGGGCTGGCTGTTCACCGTGGCGAGACGGATAGCGATCGACGACTGGCGTGCTTCCGCGGCGCATCCGGAGGTGGTGACCGGCGAACCGCCCGAAACGGCGGTCACGGACGGCACCGAACGGGCGGTCCAGGGCTGGCTGGTCGCCGAAGCCCTCGGCGAGCTCTCGCCGAGACATCGTGAAGTGGTCGTTTTGTGCTATTTCCAGGGCTACTCCGTCGCGGACGCGGCGAAGCGGCTGGGTGTGGCCGAAGGGACCGTCAAGTCGCGGACGCATTACGCCTTGCGGGCGTTGCGGCTGGTATTGGAGGAGAGAGGGGTGACTCAATGACCGACCCCTTCGCCACCTACGACGCGGCTTACGTGCTCGGGGCATTGTCCCCGGAAGACCGGTCCGCGTACGAGAAACACCTTCACGTGTGTGACCAGTGCGCCGCGTCCGTGCGCGATCTGGCGGGGATCCCGGGCCTGCTGGCCCAGGCCGGTGCCCCCGCACTGCTGGAGGAGGAACCGTTGCCGTCGCCCGAACTGCTGCCGACCGTGCTCAAACGGGTCCGCCGGGGACGGCGGATCCAACGGACGATCACCGCCACCGCGGCCGGGGTCGCCGTCGCGGCCAGTGTCACGCTCGCGGTCGTCCTGACCGGCCCGGTCGCGTCGGGCGGTGATCCGATGACGCCGCTCGGCGACTATCCGGTGACCGCCGAGGTCGCCATGTCCGCCACGGACACCGGCACCAAGGTCGACATGACGTGCAGCTACGGCGGGAACCGCACCGGGGACTACATCCTGGTCGCCGTCGACGCCGACGGCGGCACCAGCGAACTGGCGTCCTGGCGCGCGATGCCCAAGGACACCGCGCACATCGTGGTCGGCACCGCGATGCGCACCGGGGACATCAGGGCACTGGAGATCCGCACGCCCTCGGGTCTCCCGCTGCTGCGGATGAACCCCTGATCCCGGTGTCATGACAGGGCTTCGGTACCGGATGTGAGGTGGATTGGTACCGACCGCGAAAAGTTTCAGAAGGGTGCTTCAGGTACCGGCGGGCGGGTCGGCCGGTCCGTGAAGGGCCCTTGGAGGACTTGTCTTTGTTTACCCACTGGTGTGGAGCTTGTGCGGGTGGCCGGTGTGGTCGGGTGGGGAGGATTCCGGCCGTTGGACGGCCGGAATCTTCCCCGCTCGGTCGCCGGTCCGCAGATCGTGAGGGACACGAGCTTGATCAACGGAAGATCGGGGACGTTGAGTGTCCCGGATCTTCCGTTGATCAAGGTGCGAGACCGAGGCGACGACCACCACCCTCGTCCAGGTCAGAAGTAAGTCCGTGAAGGCCTCCTTGAGGGACTCAGAGTCCCTCAAAGTTCCCCTCACAGCCTGCGCCATCACACGTTCCCCCAGTACATGATGGCCTCCTTCCCTGCCTTGAGCGTAGGGAAGGAGGCCTTCACGGACCTCCCACCTAGGCCGCTGCGGGGAATCGTCCCTTGTGGACGCTCTGACGCGGCGGGTGACCGTGCGCGGCCCGGCGCAAGTAGTCGACTAAAACGCGTTCCGCCGGCCGCCCGGAACCCGCGCCCCACCTGCCGTAAGTGCGTGAAAGTACCTGTCACGAAAAGAAGTTCTTGCCTCAGCACACCATGCAGGCGGACTCTTGATCTTGTGTTCATGTCGATCGCCTTCGCGGTGGCGGGCGCCGGATCGGCGCTCGCCACCGGCGCCTGCCTGCGCCGTGCGGGAGCGCCGGTGACGGCCTGGGCGGTCGCTCTCACGGCGGCCCTCCTCCTGGCGGTCTGCCTCCGTCACCAGGACGGGGCCTGGCCGTCGTGGTGGCTCGCGGTCCCCGCCGTGCTGACCGTCTTCGCCGTCCCGCTGGCGCTCGCCGACCTCAAGTACCGCCGCTTGCCCGACATCCTGACCCTGCCCGCGTACCCGGCCCTCGCCGCCGCCATCACGGTCGCGGCGGCCGGGGGAGGGGCGGCCATCGCGGCGCGGGCCCTGCTGGGCGCGGTGGTCTTCGGCGGCGCGCACGCGCTCGTTCACGCGCTGTCGCCGCGCTCGCTCGGCGCCGGTGACGTGAAGCTCGCCGGAAGCCTCGGCGCGGTCCTCGCCGCGACGGGCTGGCCGTCGGTCGTGCTCGGCGCGGTCGCCGCGGCGCTGCTGAGCGTGGCACTCGCGGTTGGCGGACCCAGGCATCCGACGGTGCCGCACGGCCCCGGTCTCCTGGTCGCGGCCTGGGCGCTGGCCGTCTTCGCCGGACCTGGTCCGGGATAGCCCGGCCCTTCCCCGGCAGGTTGAGACGTTGTGACAGGATCTGTCAGGTGTTGCGCTGGATAACCGCAGGGGAATCGCACGGACCCGCCCTCGCCGCCATCCTGGAAGGGATGCCCGCCGGGGTCGAGGTCACGACCGCCGAAGTGGGCGAGCAGCTCGCGCGACGGAGGCTCGGCTTCGGCCGCAGTCCCCGGATGGGCTTCGAGACCGACCACATCGAGTTCACCGGCGGCGTCCGGCACGGGCTCACCCAGGGTGGCCCTGTCGCGATCCAGATCGAGAACGCCGAGTGGCCCAAGTGGGAGAAGGTCATGTCGGCCGATCCCGTGCCCGCCGAGGAGCTGGAAGGTCTGGCGCGCAACGAGCCGCTGACCCGTCCCCGGCCAGGCCACGCGGATCTGCCCGGTATGCAGAAGTACGGCTTCCCCGAGGCCCGTCCGGTGCTGGAACGCGCGAGCGCCCGCGAGACCGCGTCGCGGACCGCGCTCGGCACGGTCGCCCGCGCGTACCTCAAGCAGCTGCTCGGGGTCGAGATCCTCAGCCACGTCGTGTCGATCGGCGGCGCCTCGGCGCCGGAGGGCCCGCTGCCCGTCGCGTCGGACCTGCCCGCCATCGACGAGAGCCCCGTCCGCGCCTTCGGCCAGGAGGGGACCGACGCGATGGTCGCCGAGGTCGACGCCGTGCGGAAGGCCGGTGACACCGTCGGCGGCGTCATCGAGGTGATGGCCTACGGGCTGCCGCCGGGCCTCGGCTCGCACGTGCACTGGGACCGCAGGCTCGACTCCCGCCTCGCCGGCGCGCTCATGGGCGTGCAGGCGATGAAGGGGGTGGAGGTCGGCGACGGCTTCACCACGGCCACGCGCTGGGGCAGCCAGGCCCACGACGAGATCGACCGCGGCACCGGCCCCGTCGGGGTGACCCGCCGGTCCAACCGCGCGGGCGGGCTCGAAGGCGGCATCACCAACGGCGAGCCGTTGCGTGTGCGCGTCGCCATGAAGCCGATTTCGACCGTCCCGAAAGCACTGTCCACTGTGGATGTCACCACCGGTGAACCCGCGGTGGCCATCCACCAGCGGTCCGACGTCTGCGCGGTACCCCGTGCCGGTGTCGTGCTGGAGTCGGTGGTCGCGCTGATCCTCGCCGACGCCGCGCTGGAGAAGTTCGGCGGCGACTCGCTGGCCGAAAGCAAGCGCAACGCCGAGGCCTACCTGAAGGCGCTCGAGGAGCGCTGGTGACTCCTCGCGCGGTGATCATCGGGCCGCCGGGCTCGGGTAAGAGCACGGTCGGCCCGGCGCTCGCCGCCGCGCTCGGCCTGGCCTTCCGCGACAGCGACGACGACATCGTCGCGAGCGCGGGCAAGCCCATCACCGACATCTTCACCGACGAAGGCGAGCCCGCCTTCCGCGCGCTGGAGGAGGAGATCGTCGCCAAGGCGCTGGCCGAGCACGACGGCGTCCTCTCCCTAGGCGGGGGAGCGCCGATCACGCCCGGCACCCGGGAGCGGCTCGCCGCGCACACCGTGGTCTTCCTCAACGTCGGGATGGCCGCCGGTGTGCAACGCGCCGGGCTGTCGACGGCGCGTCCGCTGCTTGCCGGAGTGAACCCCCGCGCCACCTACAAGGCGCTCCTCGACGCGCGCCTGCCCGTGTACCGCGAGGTGGCCACGATCGAGATCGACACCGATCACCTGACCCCCGACGAGGTCGTCGAGGCCGCCGTCATCGGACTGGACGAGATCAGCAAGGAAAAAGCATGAAGCGCACCACCGCCGGCGTTCTTTTCGCCGTCCTCGCCTTGACCCTGACCGCGTGCGGCGAGGAGAAACAGCCCGCCGGTTCCGATGTCGTCCAGACCGGTGGGGCGACCAGCGCCGCTCCCGGCGCGACCAGTGCCGCCGCCGAGGCGGACGTCGCCGCGGACGTCAAGGTCACCAAATGCGACAGCAACAGCTACACCCCGAAGATCACCATCGAGGTCACCAACAGCACGAGCGAGGACGCGCGCTACGCCGTCACCATCGCGATCAAGGACGCCGAAGGCAAGGACTCCGGGGAAGCGCTGTTCGCCAAGAACCGCATGACGCCTGGCCAGACGGTGACCGAAGAGATCCCGGGCGACACCCCGGTCAAGGGCAAGATCACCTGCGAGGTCGCCAGGGCCAAGCGGCTTCCGCCGAAGTGAGGGACACGATGACCGAGCCGGTCCGCATCACCGTCAACACCGCCAAGCCGTACGACGTCGTCGTCGGCCGGGGGCTGCTGGGCGAGCTCACCGAGCAGCTCGCCGACGCGTCCAAGGTCGCGCTGATCCACCCGCCGACGCTCACCACCACCGCGGAGGCCATCCGCGACGAGCTGGCCGAGGCCGGGATCGACGCGCACCGGGTCGAGATCCCCGACGCCGAGGACGGCAAGGCCCTCACGGTCGCCAGCTTCTGCTGGGAGGTGCTCGGCCGCATCGGTCTCGACCGCCAAGGTGTGGTCGTCGGCCTCGGCGGCGGCGCCGTGACCGACCTGGCCGGGTTCGTCGCCGCGACCTGGATGCGCGGCGTGCGCCTGGTCAACGTGCCCACCACGCTGCTGGGCATGGTCGACGCCTCCCTGGGCGGGAAGACCGGTATCAACACCGAGGCCGGCAAGAACCTGGTCGGCGTCTTCCACGAGCCGAGCGCGGTCCTGGTGGACCTCGCGACGCTGGAGACGTTGCCGCCCAACGAACTCGTCGCCGGGATGGCCGAAGTCGTCAAAACCGGGTTCATCGCGGATCCCCGCATCCTCGAACTTGTCGAGCAGGACCCCGCCGCCGCGCTGGATTCCACCGGTGAGGTCCTCGGCGAGCTGGTCCGCCGCTCGATCCAGGTCAAGGCCGACGTCGTCGCCGCGGACCTGCGTGAGTCGAACCTGCGCGAGATCCTCAACTACGGCCACACACTCGGCCACGCCATCGAACGCCGCGAAAAGTACCGGTGGCGTCACGGTGCCGCGGTGAGTGTCGGACTGGTGTTCGCCGCCGAGCTCGCGCGCCTGGCCGGCCGCCTCGACGACGCCACCGCCGATCGCCACGGCGTCGTCCTCAAGCTGCTCGGCCTGCCGACCACGTACGACCCGGACGCGCTCCCGCACCTGCTGGAAACGATGAAGGGCGACAAGAAGACCCGCTCGGGCGTGCTGCGCTTCGTCGTGCTCGACGGGCTCGCGAAGCCCGGCAGGCTGGAAGGCCCCGACCCGTCGCTGCTCGCGGCGGCGTACTCGGTGGTGGCGGGTGAGGCTCCCAAGCCCGGCGGGAGCGTGCTGCTGTGAAGGTGCTCGTCCTCAACGGTCCCAACCTCGGCAGGCTCGGGTTGCGCGAACCGGGGATCTACGGTTCGGCCACGCACGCCGATCTGGTCTCGGCCTGCGCCGACACCGGCAAGGAACTCGGGATCGACGTCGAGGTCCGCCAGACCGACCACGAGGGCGAGATGGTCGGTTGGCTGCACGAGGCCGCCGACGCCGGCTGGCCGGTGGTGCTCAACGCCGCCGCGTGGACGCACTACTCCATCGCGGTCCGCGACGCCGCCGCCCAGCTCAAGGCGCCGCTGATCGAGCTGCACATCTCCAACGTGCACAAACGCGAGCAGTTCCGGCACCACAGCGTGCTGTCGGATATCGCCACCGCCGTCGTCGCCGGGCTCGGCGTCGACGGCTACCCGCTCGCCCTGCGCTGGATGGCCGCGAACGCGGTATGAACAACCCGCCGGAGCTGGTCACCGCACGGCTTCGGCTGCGCGCGCTGACCGAGGCCGACACCGAAGCGATCGTCGCGCTCTTCGCCGACCCGGCGATGAGCGCGCATTTCGCGGTTCCGCTCACCGACCCGGACCGCATCCGGGCCATGATGAACCGGCGCCTCTCCTATCGCGGCCCGTCCGGGATGGGGCATTGGGCGATCGAGCGGGACGGCGAGGTGATCGGTCTCGCCCATCTGCGGCCGTCGGAGGAACTGCCAGGCCGGGTTCCGGAGATCGGCTACTACCTCGCACGTGAGCACGGCGGACAGGGGCTGGCCACCGAGGCCGCGCAGGCGCTTTTGGCTCACGGACTCGTCGGGCTGGGCTTGTCGTCGGTATGGGCACTGGTCGGCGAGTCCAATGTGGCCAGTCTGAACCTGATGCGGCGCTTGGGTTTCCTCGATGTCGGCGGCGGTGATCACTACGGCAGCGGGCCGCACCGTGTTTTCGTCGCGCTGCCGTCGGACCACGGTAAACCGCACCACATCGAACTGTGGGTCCCGGATCTTGCGCGCGCCGAGGCGAGCTGGGGCTGGTTGCTCGGCGAACTCGGCTGGGGCGAATTCCAGCGCTGGCCCGCCGGGGTCAGCTGGAAGCACGGCGCGACCTACCTCGTCGTCGAACATTCGCCCGCGCTCAGCGGCGAAACGCACGAGCGCACCCGGCCGGGGCTGAACCACCTCGCCCTGCACGTGGAGTCCCGCGATCGGGTGAACGAACTGGCCGCGAAAGCCCTCGAACACGGCTGGTCGGCGATGTTCCCGGACAAGTTTCCGTATGCGGGCGGTGATCACCACTACGCCGCCTACCTCGAAAACGCCGATGGCTTCGAAGTGGAGCTCGTCGCTCTACCGGGGAGCGACGTCACCCAGGCGGGCTAAGTCTCGCTACACTCGGCCATCATGCGCCTTTTTCGTGGGGGTCGGCGATCCGCCCGTGCCGTGGTGGCCGTCCTCGCGGCCGGCGCGCTTCTGGTGGCGTGCAGTGACGGCAACGTCCAGTCCCAGGCCGACGGCAAGGGCGGCGGGATCGGCGGAGTCCAGCAGACGCCCGGCGAGAAGCCGCGCCCGATGGACGTCGAACTCGCCACCGGTGATCCGCGGCAGAGCGGTGGCGTGGTCGCCGCGGGCGATCAGGACGCGGTCTACAACTACGGACCGACTGTGATGCGCGACGGCGACAAGCTCCGGATGTGGTGGTGCAGCCAGTACGGCAGTGCCCAGCCCGCCGGGGACGACATCCTCTACGCGCAGTCGCCGTCGCTCGACGGTCCCTTCACCGGCCCGTCCGGCGGCGGCCCGGCGGCGGTGTTCTCCGGCGCGCCCGGCGGTTTCGACGGGATGCACACCTGCGACCCCTCGGTGATCAAGGTCGGCTCGACCTACTACATGTATTACACCGGCGCGGCGGGCGACCACGCGCTCGGCAACTCGATCGGGCTCGCCACCAGCACCGACGGGCTCACCTGGACGCGTGCCGCCGGCGGACAGCCGATCATCGGGCCGTCGCACGACGTGCACCGCGCCAACGTCTACGGCGCGGGCCAGCCTTCGGCGGTGTACCTCGACGGCTGGTTCTACGTGCTCTTCACCGACACCACGGCCAAGGCGGCCGGGTGGAACGGCGCCGGGCAGTTCCTGCTCCGCGCCAAGGACGCGGCCTTCACCCAGGGCGTGGAGACGCTGGGGGACCAGGGCTTCGTCGCCAAACCCACCACGATCTCGCCGCGCACCCGCTCGCTGGTCGACGGCTTCAGCACCGACCTGATGTGGGTCGGCGCGCTCGACGCCTTCGTGATCGCGCACGAAACCGACACCGGTACCACGCTCACCTTCTGGACCAGGGACTTCGCCGCCCAGCCGTACCGGCCACAGCTCATCCCGGGCGCCTGGAAGGAAGGCCCCGGCCTGGTCCGGCGGCCCGACGGGCACGCGCCGCTCTCCTCGGGCGACGTCTGCGACCGGGTCCCGTTCGACGTCGTCCGCGCCACGATCGTCGGCGGCGCGGGGGCGCCGACCGACCTCAAGCATTTCGGCCTCGACGTCCGCGGTTCGCGGGCCTGCGACGGCGACGCCCGGATCCGGACCGCGTTCGAAGGGGTCGCGATGCCTTCGCCGCAGCGGACGATCGACCTGGTGGCCGACGGAAAACTGGTCCGGGTCGACCGGCGCTCGGTGGCGGCTGCGCTCGCGGGCGAGGTGGTCGACCAGCGGCTCAAGGTGCTCGAGAAGTTCCCGCAGGCCGCGCGCCTGAGCGCCGGGGCGAGGATGGTGCGCGCGCCGGGCCGCGGGGTCGCGGTGGTGCTCGACGGCAAGCTGTTCGGCGTGCCCGACGCCGGGGCGGCGGCGCTGAACGACTCGACCGTCGAAGAGATCAGCGATCAGGCCTGGGACGGTTTCCCGGCCGGTTTCTCGCTCTCGGGCTGAGCCTCGTCGTCCTCCGGGGCCGTCTTGGCGATCCGGCCGCCGACGAACAGGCCGAGCCCGGCCGGGATGAGCACCAGCAGGGCGGAGAAGGCGGCACCGCCGGTGAGCGCGCCGCCGAGTTCGGAGGCGCCGGTCTGGTCGACGAACACCGCCCGGCCGATCACGTACAGCACACCGGAAACCGGGCCGGCGATCAGCGCCGCGATGAACCAGTTCTTGCCGCGTTCGGGTTTGCCCTGCCAGGCGTCCACGGCGCTCCAGCCCGCCGCCGCGCCGACGAGGACGGCGAGGGCGAGCGAGGTGACGAGGGTCTTGTCGGTGGGGTTGTAGACCTCGTACTTGGCCAGCACGGTGACGGCCGCGCCGTGCAGCAGCGCCATCACGAGTCCACGAGTCAGCCACGGTGCCATTGGGGGAGTTTAACTCGCCAGTAGCGACCCGCCCGCCCCACGCATCCAGAGGACTATTGAGGGGTAAGTCAAACGTGGCGTGATCGCCTCGCTGATGTGAAGGTCCCCTTCCCTACCCTGAAGGTAGCGAAGGAGACCTTCGCGGACTGGTCGCAATCAAGGACTCCCCACTGAGACAGTGGGGCCTCCTTGACTGTCCACAGGGGACACCATTAGACGACTTCATGTCCGATTGATGCCTATATTTACGGTTTCGAAGGGGGTCGTGAGTGTTAATGAGGGTTATTGAGGGGTAAGGCAAGGGTGGCGTGGTGGGTGGTAAGTCCGTGAAGGCCTCCTTGAGGGACTCTGGGTCCCTCAAGGAGGCCTTCACGGACTTCAAGACGGGACGTTGATGTCACAGCCGTCCCACTGTCACCAGGGATCACGCCTGACGGTAGTGAAGGGCTCCTTCACTACCGTCAGCGTAGGCAAGGAAGCCTTCACCACCAGGGAAACGCGTAGGCAGCAGCGACCACAGCCCGCGACACGACACATTTGACTTACCCCTCAAATAAATGCGCCCGGCCCGGCCGCGTTCAGTCCTCTGGATGCGGGGTCTCGCCAAAGCGGCCGGTCTCGCGCGGGGGCTCCACCCCCTAAACTCCATCACGTGCGTGAATACTTCTCTCGCCGCCGTGCGGCGCTGCGTTCCCTGCTTGCCGACTCCGGGGTGGACGCGCTGCTGGTCACGGACCTGCTCAACATCAGGTACCTGACCGGCTTCACCGGGTCCAACGCCGCTCTCCTCGTCCACGCGAGCGGCGACGACAAGACGATCTTCTGCACCGACGGCCGCTACACGGTCCAGTCGGCGACGGAGGTGCCCGACCTCGAACGGGTGCTGGACCGCGCGAGCGCGGCGAAGCTGGCCGACCTCGCGGCCGAGAAGAAGCTCGGCAAGACCGGCTTCGAGAGCCAGCACGTCAGCGTCGAGCAGCACGAGGACCTCAAGGTGCGCTTCGACCGCGTCGAACTGGTCCGCACTCCGGGTCTCGTGGAGCAGTTGCGGCTGGTCAAGGACGAGCAGGAGATCGAGGCGCTGCGCCAGGCGTGCGCGGCGGCCGACCGGGCACTGGAGGATCTGGTGTCCTCCGGCGGGCTCCGGCCGGGCCGCACCGAGCTGGACGTCGCCCGCGACCTGGAGAACCGGATGCTCGGCCACGGGTCGACCGGGCCGTCGTTCGACACGATCGTCGCGGCGGGCGTCAACTCCGCGATCCCGCACCACCGGCCGACCTCGGCCGTGCTCGCGACCGGCGACTTCGTCAAGATCGACTTCGGCGCCACGGTCGACGGCTACCACTCCGACATGACCCGCACGTTCGTGCTCGGCAAGCCCGCGGCGTGGCAGGAGGAGGTCTACGAGCTGGTCCAGCGCGCGCAGGCGGCGGGCTGTGACGCGGTCTTCCCCGGCGCCAAAGTGTCCGAAGTGGACAAAGCGGCCCGCGGCGTGATCGCCGACGCGGGGCGCGGCGAGGAGTTCGGTCACGGCCTCGGCCACGGCGTCGGACTGCAGGTGCACGAGGCGCCCAGCCTCGCTACCACGGGCGTCGGTACACTGACCGCCGGTATGGCGGTCACCGTCGAGCCTGGTGTGTATCTGCCCGGCCGCGGTGGCGTGCGCATCGAGGACACGCTGGTCGTGCGGGAAGGTACGCCCGAACTCCTCACACTGAGCACCAAGGAACTCGTGGTCGTCTGACGGCGGCCCGGAAGATCGACACAGGAGACTGCACACTCGTGGCCACCACCAACGACCTGAAGAACGGGCTCGTCCTCAACCTCGACGGCCAGCTGTGGACCGTCACCGCGTTCCAGCACGTCAAGCCGGGCAAGGGCGGTGCGTTCGTGCGCACCACGCTCAAGCACGTCCTGACCGGGAAGGTCGTCGACAAGACCTTCAACGCGGGCACGAAGGTCGATACGGCCACCGTCGACCGCCGGAACATGACCTACCTGTACAAGGAAGGTCAGGACTTCGTGTTCATGGACTCGGAGACCTACGACCAGATCACCGTGCTGGCCGAGACCGTCGGTGACAATGCGAACTACCTGCTGGAGAACACCGAGGCCCAGGTCGCGGTGCACGACGGCGTCCCGCTGTACATCGAGCTGCCGACCTCGGTCGAGCTGATCGTCCAGCACACCGACCCCGGCCTGCAGGGCGACCGCTCCACCGGTGGCACCAAGCCCGCCACCCTGGAGACCGGCGCCGAGATCCAGGTGCCGCTGTTCCTCACCACCGGCGAGAAGATCAAGGTCGACACCCGTGACGGCCGCTACCTGGGTCGCGTCTCCAGCTGATGGCAGGCTCAGACAAAACCGGTAAGTCACCGAACCGCGGTGGGCCGATCAGCCGTCGCCAGGCCCGCAAGCGTGCCGTCGAGATGATGTACGAGGCCGCCCAGCGCGGTGCCGACGCGGTGACGCTGCTGGCCGACCGCGTCGGTTCGGTCGAGGTCGACCCGATCGGGGACTACACGATCTCGCTGGTCGAGGGCGTCACCGGGCGCCGGGCCCAGATCGACGAGCTGCTCTCGGAGCACGCTCAGGGCTGGACGCTGGACCGGATGCCGCCGGTGGATCTCGCGGTGCTCCGGGTCGGTGTCTACGAGCTGCTGTGGGCCCCGGACGTGCCGGACCCGGTCGCCATCGACGAGGCCGTCGGACTGGCGAAGGAGTTGTCGACCGACGACTCGCCGCGGTTCGTGAACGGCGTGCTCGGCCGGATCGGCACCATCGCCGACCGCCTGCGCGCGGTCCTATGACAATGGTGACCACGATCAGGTGACCAAGGCTGAGGTGACCAAGGCTGAGGTGACCAAGGTCAAGGTGACCAAGGTCTTTTGATCCCTTGGAGTCGCGCGTTTTGGCCGTCAGGCCCCGGAAACGCGGCTGCGGGCCGCCTTCATGTTAACGGGCCGTGCCTTGTCAAGGCACGGCCCGTAGACGTGTTTCCGGCCGCGCGATAAACAAACTAGTCCTCTTTGGACGGTCGAGCCTCTGGCGGCAGCACACCCCAGTCGATCAGCTGCTCGGTGAGCTCGCCGGGGGTCATGTCGTAGATGATCGCCAGCGAACGCAGGTCTTCGGTGCGGATGGAGAGCACCTTGCCGTTGTAGTCGCCGCGCTGGCTCTGGATGGTGGCGGCGTAGCGGGCGAGCGGCCCGACCTTCTCCGCCGGGAGCTGCTGGAGACGCTCCAGGTTGATGACGATCTTCGTGGCGGGTTCGGCGCCAGAGGGCACCCGTCCCTCCGGCAGCAGTTCGACCACCGGCACGCCGTAGAAATCGGCCAGCTCGGCGAGCTTCTGCACGGTCACGGCGCGGTCGCCACGCTCGTACGAACCGACGACGACGGCCTTCCACCGGCCTCCGGACTTCTGCTCGACCCCGTGCAGGGACAGGCCCTGCTGCTGGCGGATCCCGCGGAGCTTGGCCCCGAGCGCCTTGGCGTAATCGCCCATCTGGTGGTTCTCCGTTTCCTCACCCCCGACCGGTCGGGGGTGACCGGTCCAGGGGACTCCTAGAGTCGAATACTCAGAGTAATGGTTACGCATAGTTGTCACCAGGTCAAGCGGGTGCTTTCGCGAGGCCTTCGTCACCTGGGGCGCGCCACCCGTAAGAAGGAGGGCCCGCTCCTGCTAGTGTCGATCCGATTTCCTCGCCAAGCAGGAAGTCGACGTCCTTTAAGGACCCGTCCAGAGAGGCGGGGAAGGAGGTCCGCCTTGTCGTCACGTCCACGTGGCGCGGCGGAACCGGCGGGAGAGCGTGAGCTGCTCTCGTCCGGCGATGTCGCGCGCACGATAGCCCGAATGGCCCATCAGGTCATCGAGAAGACCGCTCTCGGTGCCGGTGGGTCGACTCCACCCGTGTTGCTGGGCATCCCTACCCGGGGTACCCCGCTCGCCCTGCGGCTCGCGGACAAGATCGCCGAGTTCTCCGGCATCCGTCCGCCGACCGGCGCGCTGGACATCACGCTCTACCGTGATGATCTCCGCCGCCGCCCGCCCCGCGCGCTCGAACATTCGCAGCTGCCGCCGACCGGTATCGACGACGCGGTGGTGATCCTCGTCGACGACGTGCTGTTCTCCGGCCGCACCATCCGCGCCGCCCTCGACGCCCTGCGCGACCACGGCCGCCCGCGCGCGGTCCAGCTGGCCGTGCTGGTCGACCGCGGCCACCGCGAACTGCCGATCCGCGCCGACTACGTGGGCAAGAACGTGCCCACCTCGCGTGCCGAGGGAATCGAGGTCCTGCTGTCCGAAGTGGACGGACGGGACTCGGTTCTGCTGCGGGCGCAACCAGAAGGAGACCGATCGTGAAGCACCTGCTCGCCACCGACGGGCTCGACCCGGCGCTCGCGACAGCCGTGCTGGACACCGCGGAAGAGCTCAAGCACACGCTGCTCGGCCGCGAAGTCCGCAAGCTCCCGACCTTGCGGGGCCGCACCGTCATCACGCTGTTCTACGAGAACTCGACCCGCACCCGCGTCTCGTTCGAGATCGCCGGGAAGTGGATGAGCGCCGACGTGATCAACGTCTCCGCGTCCAGTTCTTCGGTCAACAAAGGCGAATCACTGCGGGACACCGCGCTGACGCTTGCCGCGGCCGGCGCCGACTGCGTGATCATCAGGCACCCCGCTTCCGGTGCGGCGCAGCGGCTTTCGGGCTGGCTCGCCGAGGCCGGGACGGCGGTGGTCAACGCCGGCGACGGCACCCACGAGCACCCGACCCAGGCGCTGCTCGACGCGGCGACGTTGCGGGAGCGGCTGGGCTCGCTGGAGGGCCGCCGCATCGCGATCGTCGGCGACGTCCTGCACAGCCGGGTCGCGCGGTCGAACATCCACCTGTTGTCGGCGCTGGGCGCCGAGGTGGTGCTCGTCGCGCCGCCGACGCTGCTGCCCGCGGGCGTCGAAAGCCTGCCGGTCACGGTGTCGCACGAACTCGACGCCGAACTGCCCGCGCTCGACGCGGTCATGATGCTGCGGGTCCAGGCCGAACGCATGCACGGGGGCTTTTTCCCGAGCGCGCGCGAGTACTCGATCGCCTACGGCCTCAACGAACGACGGATGAAGCTGCTGCCCGAGCACGCCGTCGTCCTGCACCCCGGCCCGATGCTGCGCGGGATGGAGATCGCCTCGGCGGTCGCCGACTCCCCGGCGTCGGCCATCACCGAACAGGTCCGCAACGGCGTCCACGTGCGCATGGCGGTCCTCTACCACCTGCTCGCCAGCGAAGGAGCCGCCGCGTGACCACCGTCCTGATCAAGGGCGCCCGACCCTACGGCGAGGGCGATCCGGTCGACGTGCTCGTCGAGGACGGCGTCATCACGGACATCGGATCCCTCGACGTCCCCGACGACGACACAGACGCCGAAGTCATCGAGGCGGGCGGCCAGGTGCTGCTCCCCGGTTTCGTCGATCTGCACACCCACCTGCGTGAACCCGGTCGCGAGGACACCGAGACCATCGCGACCGGTTCGGCCGCGGCCGCGCTCGGCGGCTACACCGCGGTGTTCGCCATGGCCAACACCGATCCGGTGGCCGACAACGCGGTGATCGTCGACCACGTGTGGCGGCGCGGCCAGGAGGCCGGCCTGGTCGACGTGCACCCGGTCGGCGCGGTCACCGTGGGGCTCAAGGGCGAGAAGCTCGCCGAACTGGGCACCATGGCGAAGTCCGAGGCTCAGGTGAAGGTCTTCTCCGACGACGGCCTCTGCGTCGCGGACCCGCTGCTGATGCGCCGCGCGCTGGAGTACTCGACCGCGCTCGGCGTGGTCATCGCCCAGCACGCCGAGGAGCCGCGGCTGACCGTCGGCGCGCAGGCGCACGAGGGTGAGCAGGCCGCGCGCCTGGGCTACACCGGCTGGCCCGCTTCGGCGGAGGAGTCGATCGTCGCCCGTGACTGCCTGCTCGCCGAGCACGCGAACGCGCGGCTGCACGTCTGCCACGTTTCGACGTCGGGCACCGCGGACATCCTGAAGTGGGCCAAGGAGCGGGGCACCAAGGTCTCGGCCGAGGTCACCCCGCACCATCTGTTGCTGACCGACGAGCGGCTGGCCACCTACGACCCGGTCAACAAGGTCAACCCGCCGTTGCGCACGGAGTCCGACGCCGAGAAGCTGCGCGCCGCGCTGGCCGAGGGTGTCATCGACTGCGTCGCCACCGACCACGCGCCGCACGCCGTCCAGGACAAGGACTGCGAGTGGAACTCGGCCCGCCCCGGCATGCTCGGCCTGCAGACCGCGTTGTCGATCGTGGTCGAGACCATGGTCCGCACCGGCCTGCTCGACTGGCGGGGTGTCGCGCGCGTGATGAGCGAGCGGCCCGCCGAGATCGGGAACCTGTCCGACCACGGCCGTCCGATCGAGGTCGGCGAACCGGCCAACCTGACGCTGGTCGATCCGGACACCGAATGGACCGTTCGGGGCGCGGAGTTCGCGAGTATCGCGGCGAACACCCCGTACGAAGGAATGCGGCTCCCCGGCGTGGTGACGGCGACGTTGCTGCGCGGGCGGATCACCGCGCGGGAAGGGAAGATCGCACCATGAGCGACCGGATCCTGCTGACCCTGGCGGTCTTCGTCTTCTTCCTGCTCTGCGTCTTCCTGATGTGGCGTGGCTGGCGGCGGAAGTCGCGGACCCAGAGCGTCCAGGTGCCGCCGTTCGCTGACATCCCCGCCGAACCCGGTGAGGCGTTGCTCGAATCAACCGGTCTCTACGTCAGCACGACGACGGCGGGGCACTGGCAGGACCGCGTGGTCACCCGCGGCGCCGGTCTGCGCACCGGCGCGGTCTGGCGGCTGCACGAAGACGGCGTCGCCATCGAACGCGGCGGCGCCCCGGACTTCTGGATCCCCCGGTCGGCGATCACCGGCGTCCGCAAGGACAAGGGGATGGCCGGGAAGGTGATGGGCATCGACGCGCTGCTCGTCATCACCTGGCTCGCCGGGGACGTCGAACTGGACACCGGATTCCGCGGCGACGACGTCGACGACTATCCACAGTGGATCGAAGCTTTGCAAGACACTCGCAACGACATCAAGGGAGGTGCCTGATGAGCACCCTGAACGGCACCCGTGTGCCTGCCGCGCTGGTACTCGAAGACGGCCGGATCTTCCGCGGCTCCGCATACGGCGCCCGTGGCCGCAGCTTGGGCGAGGCGGTGTTCTGCACCGGCATGACCGGCTACCAGGAGACGCTGACCGACCCCTCCTACCACCGGCAGATCGTGGTCCAGACCGCGCCGCAGATCGGCAACACCGGCTGGAACGACGAGGACGACGAGTCCGCCCGCATCTGGGTCTCGGGTTACGTCGTCCGTGACCCGGCGCGCACGCCGTCCAACTGGCGCTCCAAGCGCACGCTGGACGAGGAACTGGAGCGCCAGGGCGTCGTCGGGATCTCCGAAGTGGACACCCGCACGCTGACCCGGCACCTGCGCGAGCAGGGCGCCATGCGGTCCGGCGTCTTCTCGGGTGACGCGCTCGGCACCGACGAGGAGATGCTCGCCGAGGTGAAGGCCAGCCCGCAGATGAAGGGCGCCGACCTCGCCGGCGAGGTCACCACGAAGCAGCCGTATGTGGTCAAGGCGCAGGGGGAGACCCGCTTCCGCGTCGCCGCGCTGGACCTGGGCATCAAGTCCAACACCCCGCGCATGATGGCCGCGCGCGGCATCGAGGTGCACGTACTGCCCTCGTCGTCCACTGTGGACGAACTGCTCGCGGTCGAGGCGGACGGTGTCTTCCTCTCCAACGGTCCCGGCGACCCGGCGACCACCGCGCATGCGACGGAGCTGACGAAAGCGGTGCTGCAGCGGGAAATCCCGCTGTTCGGCATCTGCTTCGGCAACCAGATCCTCGGCCGCGCGCTGGGACTGGGCACCTACAAGATGCGTTACGGCCACCGCGGGATCAACATCCCGGTGATCGACGTGGCGACCAAACGGGTCGCGATCACCGCGCAGAACCACGGGTTCGCCCTCGAAGGCGAACCGGGCCAGCGGTTCGAGACGCCGTTCGGCGCCGCGCAGATCTCGCACTACTGCCCGAACGACGACACCGTCGAAGGTGTCCGCGCGTTCGACGTCCCCGCGTTCTCGGTGCAGTACCACCCCGAGGCCGCCGCCGGTCCGCACGACGCGGCCCCCCTGTTCGATGAGTTCGCCGCTTTGATGGAGAAGGCCAAGTAATGGTCTTGTCCACCGGGATCGAACATATCCGGATCCGCAACTACCGGGTACTGCGGGACATCGAGCTGAACGACCTGACTCCCGTGACGGCGCTGCTGGGCCCCAACGGCAGTGGGAAGTCCACGATCTTCGACGCCTTGAGCTTCCTGTCGGATTCATTCCGGGGAGGGGTGAGTCAAGCGTGGGAGCGCCGGGGCGGGAGTGTCGATCTCGGCGCAGGTGGGGAAACGGGACCTCTCGAGATCGAGCTGACCTGCTACATCGAGGGCGCTTTCGGGCGATACCGGCTCGTGGTCGATCACCGGGACGACGTGCCGGTGGTCGTCGAGGAGCACCTGACCTGGGGCGCGTCCGAAGCCGAGGACCCCGTCGAGGTTCTCGAGTTCAGGCATGGACAGGGGACCGTCTCCCGGCCTGGCAGCCGGCAGCAGGTAGAACTCGCCTCGCCCGATGTACTCGGAGTCAGCTTGGCGAGCCAGCTCAAAGCTCACGCCGAAATCGGCCGGTTTCACCGGTTCGTGTCCGGGATCCTGGTTTCCGATCTGGATGTCGGCTCGATGAGAAAAGGTATGAAGACCAGCCAGACGGCGCGCCTTTCCTCGTCCGGTCAGAACATTGGCGGAGTCGTTGAACGGCTCCGCGCCGAACAGCCGGATCAGTGGGCGGCGATCCTGCACTCACTGCGCAGATACGTGCCGAGGCTGGAAGACATCGAGCCATTCCGGACCGGTGACGGCAGCTGGATCGTGCGGCTGCGCGAACAGGGCGCCCCGGGTCTCGTCCCGCCGGAGAACATTTCCGACGGGACGCTGCAACTGCTCGGCCATTTGGTCGCACTTCGCACCGATACGTCGGTACTCCTGGTCGAGGAGCCGGAGAATCAGGTCCATCCGCAGCTGCACTACCTCCTCGCCGAGGAGTCTCGCGGAACGGCGGGAGCCGGTCAGGTCATCGTCGCGACACACGCTCCTCAGTTCGTCGACGCCTTGCGGCCAGACGAGGTCTGGATGATGTTCCGCGACGAATCGGGTGCGGCGAATGCCCGGCGTGCGGCCGATATTCCTCAGCTGGTGGCCATGGTGGAGGCCGGTGGCCTCCTCGGGAACCTCTGGACGGAAGGATATTTCGGTCTCGGCGATCCCTTGGCGAGGTCGGGGCGGCCCCGGTGAGCCACTTGGAGATCCTGGTCGAGGAACCGTCAGCCGAGGCTGCGTTGGAGATATTGGTGCCGAAGATCGTCGGCCTCGATGCCTCGTTCGCCGTTCGTCGGTTCCAAGGGAAGCCGGACCTGCTCAAGCGCCTGCCCGGAGTACTGCGTGGCTACGCCTCCCGGCTTTCCTGGGAAGAGTTCCGGATCGTGGTGGTGCTCGACCGGGATGCCGACGATTGCCTGAAGCTGAAGAACACGTTGGTCCGTATCGGGGAGGACGCGGGGATAGCGCCCGGCGCGATCCTGCACCGCATCGTGATCGACGAGCTCGAATCGTGGTTCCTCGGTGACATCGCCGCCTTGTGCATGGCCTACGCACGCGTCCCGAAGGATCTGGACAGGCAAGCACGGTTCCGGGATCCGGAAGGCACCGGAAAGGCATCACGAACCCTCGAGCATCTCCTGCAGTCAAAGGGTTACCACCGTGGTCGGCTGGCGAAGGTCGCTGCGGCCCGTGAGATCGCGCCGCACATGGATGTAGAGAACAATCGTTCCCAGAGTTTTCAGGTCTTCCGCGACGGTCTGCGGCGCCTGGTGAGTGAGGAAAACTAATGCCGAAGAGGACAGACATCCAGCACGTGCTGGTCATCGGCTCCGGGCCGATCGTGATCGGGCAGGCCGCCGAGTTCGACTACTCGGGCACCCAGGCCTGCCGCGTGCTCCGTGAAGAGGGCCTGCGGGTCTCGCTGGTGAACTCGAACCCGGCGACGATCATGACCGACCCCGAGTTCGCCGACGCCACCTACATCGAGCCGGTCACGCCGGAATTCGTCGAGAAGGTCATCGCCGTGGAGCGCCCCGACGCGATCCTCGCGACCCTCGGCGGGCAGACGGCGCTGAACTGCGCGGTCGCCCTGCACGAGCGCGGTGTGCTCGAGAAGTACGGCGTCGAACTGATCGGCGCCGACGTCGAGGCCATCCAGCGCGGCGAGGACCGGCAGAAGTTCAAGGACATCGTCCGCACGATCGGTGCCGAGGTGCCCCGCTCGCGGGTCTGCCACGACATGGACGAGGTCCGCGCGACCGTCGCCGAGGTCGGCCTCCCGGTGGTCATCCGGCCGTCGTTCACCATGGGCGGGCTCGGCTCGGGCATGGCGCACACCGACGCCGAACTGGAACGCCTCGCCTCCACCGGGCTCACCGAGTCGCCGGTCACCGAGGTGCTCATCGAGGAGAGCGTCCTCGGCTGGAAGGAGTTCGAACTCGAGCTCATGCGCGACCGGCACGACAACGTGGTGGTCGTCTGCTCGATCGAGAACATCGACGCGATGGGCGTGCACACCGGCGACTCGGTCACCGTCGCGCCCGCGATGACCCTGACCGACCGTGAGTACCAGCACATGCGCGACGTCGGTATCGCGGTGCTGCGCGAGGTGGGCGTAGACACCGGCGGCTGCAACATCCAGTTCGCGATCAACCCGGCCGACGGCCGCATGGTCGTCATCGAGATGAACCCGCGGGTCTCGCGCTCCAGCGCGCTGGCGTCGAAGGCGACCGGGTTCCCGATCGCCAAGATCGCCGCGAAACTCGCCATCGGCTACACCCTCGACGAGATCCGCAACGACATCACCGGCGAGACCCCGGCGGCCTTCGAGCCGACGCTGGACTACGTCGTGGTGAAGGTGCCGCGGTTCGCCTTCGAGAAGTTCCCCGGCGCGGACCCGACGCTGACCACGACGATGAAGAGCGTCGGCGAGGCGATGTCGTTCGGCCGCAGCTTCCCCGAGGCGCTCGGCAAGGCACTGCGGTCCATCGACACCAAGGCCACCGGCTTCTGGACCCGTCCCGATCCCGAAGGCGCGACCAAGGAGTCCATTTTGGACGCTTTGCGCACGCCGCACGACGGGCGGATCTACGAGGTCGAGCGGGCGCTGCGGTTCGGCGCCACCGTCGAGGAGATCCACGAAGCCTCGGGTATCGACCCGTGGTTCATCGACCAGATCGCCCTCATCGGCGAGGTCGGCGCCGAGGTCCGTGACGCGCAGGTGCTCGACGAGCCGCTGCTGCGCCGCGCCAAGCGCACCGGGCTCTCGGACCGCCAGATCGCCGCCCTGCGGCCGGAACTGGCCGGTGAGGACGGCGTCCGCGCGCTGCGGCGACGGCTCGGCGTGCGGCCGGTGTACAAGACCGTCGACACCTGCGCGGCCGAGTTCGCGGCCAAGACGCCGTACCACTACTCGGCCTACGAGACCGACCCCGCGGCGCAGTCGGAGATCACCGCGCAGACCGACAAGCCGAAGGTGCTCATCCTCGGCTCCGGCCCGAACCGCATCGGGCAGGGCATCGAGTTCGACTACTCGTGCGTGCACGCCGCGATCGCCTTGCGCGAGGCCGGTTTCGAAGCGGTCATGGTCAACTGCAACCCCGAGACCGTCTCCACCGACTACGACACCTCGGACAGGCTCTACTTCGAGCCGCTGTCGTTCGAGGACGTGCTGGAAGTGGTCAACGCCGAGCAGGAGTCGGGCACCGTCGCCGGGGTCATCGTGCAGCTGGGCGGCCAGACCCCGCTCTCGCTCGCGAAGCGCCTCGCCGACGCCGGTGTCCCGGTGATCGGCACCTCCCCGGACGCGATCCACCTCGCCGAGGACCGCGGCGCGTTCGGCGAGGTCCTCACCGACGCCGGGCTGCCCGCGCCGAAGTACGGCACGGCGACCTCGTTCGAGGGCGCGAAGCGGATCGCCGACAAGATCGGCTACCCGGTGCTGGTGCGGCCGTCCTACGTGCTCGGCGGGCGCGGGATGGAGATCGTCTACGACGAGGAGTCCCTCGCCGGCTACATCCACCGCGCCACCGAGGTCACCCCCGAGCACCCGGTGCTGGTCGACCGGTTCCTCGACGACGCCATCGAGATCGACGTCGACGCGCTCTTCGACGGCGAGGAGCTGTTCCTCGGCGGCGTCATGGAGCACATCGAGGAGGCCGGGATCCACTCCGGCGACTCGTCTTGCGCGCTGCCGCCGATCACGCTGGGCCGGACCGACATCGAGACGGTGCGCCGCTCGACCGAGGCCATCGCGCGCGGCGTCGGCGTCCGCGGCCTGCTGAACGTCCAGTACGCGCTCAAGGACGACGTCCTCTACGTCCTGGAGGCCAACCCGCGCGCCTCGCGGACGGTGCCGTTCGTGTCGAAGGCGACCGCGGTGCCGCTGGCGAAGGCCGCGGCGCTGATCATGACCGGCTCGTCGATCAAGGACCTGCGCGCCTCCGGGGTGCTCCCGGCCGAGGGTGACGGCGGACACATGCCCGCCGATTCGCCGGTCGCGGTCAAGGAGGCGGTCCTGCCGTTCCACCGCTTCCGCACCCCCGAGGGCCACGGTGTCGATTCGCTGCTCGGCCCGGAGATGAAGTCCACCGGCGAGGTCATGGGCGTCGACGTCTCCTTCGGCAAGGCGTTCGCCAAATCGCAGGCCGGTGCCTACGGTTCGCTGCCGACGTCGGGCAAGGTGTTCGTCTCCGTCGCCAACCGCGACAAGCGTTCGCTGGTGTTCCCGGTGAAGCGGCTGGCGGACCTCGGTTTCGAGATCCTCGCCACCTCCGGTACCGCGGAAGTGTTGCGGCGCAACGGAATCGCCTGCACCGTCGTGCGCAAGCACTACGAAGGTTCGGCCGAAGGGGAGCAGAACGTCGTGGACGTCATCCTCAGCGGCGAGGTGCAGATGGTGATCAACACCCCGTACGGCAACAGCGGCCCGCGTATCGACGGTTACGAGATCCGCACCGCCGCGGTGTCGCGGGACATCCCGTGCATCACCACGGTGCAGGGCGCCGCGGCGGCCGTGCACGGGATAGAGGCCGTCATCAAGGGTGACATCGGCGTGCGGTCGCTGCAGAGCCTCCAGGCGGCGCTGAAGGCCAAAGCATGAGCGAACGGTTCGGGGCGAGGCTGGCGCGGGCGGTCGCGGAAAAGGGACCGCTCTGCGCCGGGATCGACCCCCATCCGGGACTGCTCCAGGCGTGGGGTCTTCCGGCGGACGCGGGCGGCTTGGAGAAGTTCGCCCTGACCGCCGCTGAGGCGATCGCGCCCGAGGTCGCGGTGATCAAGCCCCAGTCGGCCTTTTTCGAGGCCTACGGGCCTCCTGGCGTCGCCGTTCTGGCCAAGACGATGAAGGTGTGCCGGGAAGCGGGCGCGCTCGTCCTGCTGGACGTCAAACGCGGCGACATCGGTTCGACGATGGCGGCGTACACGGCGGCGTTCCTGCCCACGGGCGCGGAACTCGAGGCCGACGCCATCACCGTGTCGCCGTATCTCGGGTTCGGTTCACTGGCGCCCGCGATCGACGTCGCCCAAGCGCAGGGCAAAGGCCTGTTCGTCCTCGCGCGTACGTCGAACCCCGAGGCGCAGGGACTGCAGAACGCCTTGCTGCCCAACGGAAAGACCGTCGCGCAGGACATCGTCGACACCGCCGGCGGCTTTAATGCTGACCAAAGCCCTCTGGGTGACATCGGCGTCGTCGTCGGCGCCACCATCGCGCCGGGAGAGCTCGACCTGAGCGCGTTGAACGGTCCTGTCCTGGCACCCGGTTTCGGGGCCCAGGGAGCCACTGTGGCCGATTTGCGGGGCCTTTTCGGGTCAGGACTGCCGGGTGTGCTCCCGGCGTCCTCCCGCGACGTCCTCAAGCACGGACCGGACCCCGAGGCGTTGCGTGCGGCCGTTCGGCGGACACGGGATTCCCTCACCTCCCTGGAAAACGGCCAATAGCAGGCCCGGGAATCGGTCATGACCAGCCACCCCCGCATTGTGGGCCGAGGTAACGGGTGGGTACCGTCGCCACACCCACCCAGATTTGAGAACTACCGGAGGAAAACGTGGCACTTCCCCAGCTGACAGAGGAACAGCGCGCTGCGGCGCTGGAGAAGGCCGCCGCCGCCCGCCGCATCCGTGCTGAGCTGAAGGAGCGGCTGAAGCGGGGCGGTACCACTCTGGTCGACGTGTTGAAGCAGGCCGAGGAGAACGAAGTCCTCGGCAAGATGAAGGTCTCGGCTCTGCTCGAGGCTCTTCCGGGCGTCGGCAAGGTCCGTGCCCAGCAGACCATGGAACGACTGGAGATCGCACCCAGCCGTCGTCTTCGCGGCCTCGGCGACCGGCAGCGCAAGGCGCTGCTGGCCGAATTCAGCGGCGAGTGAGCGGCGACGGTCAGGACCACCCGGTGAACCCGGGCGCTGACCGCGGCGGTGAGCCGGTGGCGGGAGTTTTTTCCCGGCACCGGCTCACGGTCGTATCGGGGCCTTCGGGAGTCGGGAAGTCGAGCGTGGTCGGGGAGCTGCGCAAGCTGGATCCGGAGATCTATTTCAGTGTTTCGGTGACCACCAGGAAGCCGAGGCCGGGTGAGGTCGACGGCGAGCACTACCACTTCATCGACCGAGCCGAGTTCGACCGCATGGTGGCCGAGGGCAGGCTGCTGGAGCACGCCGAGTTCACCGGCAACTGCTACGGCACCCCGCGCGAGCCCGTCGAGCGGGCTCTGGCGGCCGGGCGCAACGCGGTACTGGAGATCGAACTCCAGGGCGCGCGGCAGGTCCGCAAGGCGATGCCGGAGGCCCGGCTGGTGATGCTGATGCCGCCGTCGTGGGACGAACTGGTCGGCAGGCTGACCGGCCGCGGCACCGAGAACCAGGCGGCCGTGCAGGCCAGGCTGGCCGAGGCCGAACGCGAACTGGCCGCCGCCGGCGAGTTCGACGAGCGCGTCGTCAACGCCGACGTGCGGGACGCCGCCGAGCAGTTGCTAAACTTGATAACCGGCGACCAGAACTTTGAAGATTCGGAGCACCACGAGTGACCCAGGCCATCCTGAACGAAGAACTCGAAGGCATCACCAACCCGCCCATCGACGACCTGCTCGAAAAGGTCAGCTCGAAGTACGCGTTGGCGATCTACGCGGCCAAGCGCGCTCGTCAGATCAACGACTACTACGCCCAGCTGGGCGAGGGTCTGCTGGAGTACGTCGGCCCGCTGGTCGAGCCGGGCCCGCGCGAGAAGCCGCTGTCCATCGCCCTGCGCGAGATCCACGGTGGCCTGCTCGAGCACACCGAGGGTGAGTAGGCACTCAATGGCCACGGCGGCCGCCAAGGTGACCACTCGGCGCGGCATGGCCGAAGGCCCCGCTATCGGGATGGCAGGGCATTGATCAGCGTGAGCGAGGCGGTTGAAGTGACGTGCCCTGGCAGCCCGATCGCGGTCCCGCGCAAAGCCGCCGAGAACACCGTTGAGTAAGCCTCGGATCGTTCTGGGCGTAGGCGGCGGGATCGCCGCTTACAAGGCCTGTGAGGTCCTGCGCGGACTGACCGAATCCGGTCACGACGTCCGCGTGGTCCCCACCGAAGCCGCGCTGAACTTCGTCGGCGCGGCCACCTTCGAGGCATTGTCGGGGAACCCGGTGCACACCGGCGTGTTCACCGAGGTGCCCGAGGTCCAGCACGTCCGCGTCGGCAAGGAAGCCGACCTGGTGATCGTCGTCCCCGCCACGGCGAACCTGCTCGCCAAGGCCGCGCACGGCATCGCGGACGATCTGCTGACGAACACCCTGCTCACCGCCCGGTGCCCGGTCGCCTTCTTCCCGGCGATGCACACCGAGATGTGGGAGCACCCGGCCACCCGCGACAACGTGGCGCTGCTGCGCTCGCGCGGACTGGTCGTCGCCGAACCCGCCGCCGGCAGGCTCACCGGGGCCGACACCGGGAAGGGCCGCCTGGCCGACCCGGCCGAGATCGTCGACCTCGCCCGGCTCCTGCTCGCCGTGCCGAACGCCCTCCCACGCGACCTCGAAGGCGTGCGCGTGGCGATTTCCGCGGGCGGCACTCGTGAACCACTGGACCCGGTCCGGTACCTGGGCAACCGCTCGTCGGGCAAGCAGGGCTACGCACTGGCCCGGGTCGCCGTGCAGCGCGGCGCCGAGGTCACCCTGGTCACCGCCCACACCGTCGCGTTGCCGGAACCGGCAGGCGCGAGGGTCGTCCACGTGTCGACCGCCGAAGAGATGCGCCAGGCGATGCACGCCGAGGCCGCCTCCGCCGACGTCGTCGTGATGGCCGCCGCCGTCGCCGACTTCCGGCCGTCGAACCGGGCCGAGCACAAGATCAAGAAGTCCGACGACTCGCCGGATCCCGTCGTCGAACTCGCCCGCAACGCGGACATCCTGGCCGAGCTGGTGCGGAACCGCACGGAAGGCCGGTTGATCGTGGGGTTCGCCGCGGAAACAGGGGACGATAAGGGTGGCGTTCTCGACCATGCTCGGGTCAAATTGAAGCGTAAGGGTGCTGATCTGCTGGTGGTGAACGCCGTCGGCGAGGGAAAGGCCTTCGGGACCGAAGACAATTCCGGCTGGCTTCTGGGGGCCGACGGAACCGAGATCCCGATCCCGCTCGGCGCCAAGGCCGAACTGGCGTCCACATTGTGGGACGCTGTTGTGACCTTGATGAAGCGTTGACCGTGCCTTGAACGATAGTCAGTACGCTTGAGTGCAAGCTAAGGGGTGCCTAACTTTCTGGGCATCAGACGTCTAGGTGAGGAAGTGACGGCCACCGTGACCGCGTCCACCAGCAGACTGTTCACATCGGAATCGGTGACCGAGGGTCATCCCGACAAGATTTGCGACGCCATCAGCGACTCCATCCTGGACGGACTGCTGGCCAAGGACCCCCGCAGCCGGGTGGCGGTCGAAACCCTCATCACCACCGGGCAGGTGCATGTCGCCGGCGAGGTGACCACCGAGGCCTACGCGGACATCCCGACCATCGTCCGCGATGTGATCCTGAAGATCGGCTACGACTCTTCGGCCAAGGGCTTCGACGGCAACTCCTGCGGCGTCAACGTCGCCATCGGCTCCCAGTCGCCCGACATCGCGCAGGGTGTCGACACCGCGTACGAGTCCCGCGTCGAGTCCGACGAGGACGAGATCAACCGCCAGGGTGCCGGCGACCAGGGCCTGATGTTCGGCTACGCCTGCTCGGACACCCCCGAGCTGATGCCGCTGCCGATCGCGCTCGCGCACCGGCTCTCGCAGCGGCTGACCCGGGTCCGCAAGGACGGCGTGCTGCCGTACCTGCGCCCGGACGGCAAGACCCAGGTCACCATCGAGTACGCCGGCGACCAGCCGGTGCGGCTCGACACGGTGGTCGTGTCCACCCAGCACGCCGACGGCATCGACCTCGAGCAGATGCTCGGCGTCGACGTCCGTGAGCACGTGGTCGCCCCGGAGATCGCCGAGCTCGGCCTCGACACCTCCAACGTGCGGCTGCTGGTGAACCCGACCGGCCGCTTCGTCATCGGTGGCCCGATGGGCGACGCGGGCCTGACCGGCCGCAAGATCATCGTCGACACCTACGGCGGCATGGCCCGCCACGGTGGCGGCGCCTTCTCCGGCAAGGACCCCTCCAAGGTGGACCGCTCGGCCGCGTACGCGATGCGCTGGGTGGCGAAGAACGTCATCGCCGCCGGTCTCGCCTCGCGCGCCGAGGTCCAGGTGGCGTACGCGATCGGCAAGGCGGCCCCGGTGGGCCTCTTCGTCGAGACCTTCGGCACCGAGACGGTCGACCCGTCGAAGATCCAGGCCGCCATCACGGAGGTCTTCGACCTGCGTCCGGCCGCGATCATCCGCGACCTCGACCTGCTTCGCCCGATCTACGCGCCGACGGCCGCGTACGGCCACTTCGGTCGTCCTGAGCTGAATCTCCCGTGGGAGAGCACGGCGCGGGCCTCGGACCTGAAGTCGGCCGCAGGCGCCTGAGGCTTCCGTTCCGTCCGTGAAGGCCTCCTTGCCTACCTTGAGGGTAGGGAAGGAGGCCTTCACTACGTGTGCCTGCTTGCCTACTGGGGAACGTGTGAAGGTCGAGTTACCTCGGCATCACTGTGACTGCTGGTCCATGTGGGTCGCCCTAGTCCGTGATCGGCGACTTTGAGTGTCCCCGCCCGATCGCACCGGCAACCAGCACAAGGTCCACACCAGTGGGTAAACAAATACGAGTCCTTCACGGAGCCCTTCACGGACGTGCCCCAGCAGCGCGTGAGATGAAAGGTCCTTTCCTTGCAAATTTCGCAAGGAAAGGACCTTTCATCTCACGCCGGTGACAGCCCGTGGTGAGCGAGTCTGGTAGAGATCACCGGGTGAGCAGCAGTCCCGAACCGACCCCGCTGTGGGAGCTTCCGGAGCCGCCGAAGGCCGAGCCGGCGCGGAAGGCCAAACCGTCACGCGCGAAAACCGCCAGCCGCCGGGGAGCGCAGAACCCCGCGCCCGAGAACCCGGTCGCCCGCGTCGTCGTGGACATCCCGCTCACGCATCTCGACCGGACCTTCGACTATCAGATCCCGGAGAAGCTCCACGAAGCCGCCGTGCCCGGTTGCCGCGTGCGCGTCCGGTTCGCGGGCCAGCTCGTCGACGGGTATCTCATCGAACGCGCTGACACCACGGAGTTCACCGGGAAGCTCGCGTACATCGACAGGGTGACCTCCAGCGAGCCGGTGCTGCCCCCGGCGTTGCACACACTTTGCCGGTCGGTCGCGGACCGGTACGGCGGCACGCTCAGCGACGTCCTGCGGCTGGCCATCCCGTCCCGGCACGCGAAGGTCGAGGGCGAGCCGCCCGCCGAACCCGCCCCGACGCCGGAGGCCCCCGAAACCACCGCCTGGGAGAAGTACCAGAGCGGGCCCGCGTTCCTGGAGGCCGTCGCGGAACGGCGTCCCGCCAACGCCGTCTGGCAGGCACTGCCGGGGGAGGACTGGCCGCGCCGCCTCGCCGAAGCCGCCGCGGTGGCGGCCGCCGCCGGCCGCGGCGTCGTGATGGTCGTCCCCGACCATCGCGATCTCACGCGGCTGCACGACGCTTGCGTCTCGTTGCTGGGTGAGGGCGCGGTGGTCGCGTTGATCGCCGGGCTGGGTCCCGCCGAGCGCTACCGTCGCTGGCTCGCGGTGTTGCGCGGCGCGGTCCGCGTCGTCGTCGGCACGCGCGCGGCGATGTTCGCGCCGGTCGCCGATCCAGGGCTGTTCGTGGTGTGGGACGACGGCGACGACGTCCACCTCGACCAGCACGCCCCGTATCCCCACGTCCGGGACGTGCTGATGGACCGCGCGCACGCCGCGAAAGGATCGATGCTCGTAGCCGGTTTCGCGCGGACCGCCGAGGCACAGTTCCTGGTGGAGTCGGGGTGGGCGCAGCCGCTCGTGGCGGCCAGGCCCGAACTGCGGGCCGCCGCACCGCGCGTCACGCCGGTCGGCGAGGACTTCGACGTCGCCCGGGACGAAGCAGCGAAGGCCGCACGGCTTCCGTCGGTCGCGTTCGAGGCGGCGCGGCAGTCGCTGGCCGGTGGATTTCCCGTGCTGGTGCAGGTTCCGCGTCGCGGGTACGTTCCCGGGCTCGCCTGCGGCAACTGCCGGACGTCGGCGCACTGCCGTCGGTGCGCGGGCCCGCTGTCCTTGCCCGGCGGCCTGATCGACGGCTCACCGAGACCGCCCGCCTGCCGGTGGTGCGGTGTCCCCGAGACGAACTTCCATTGCGCCGCCTGCGGTTCCGTGCGGCTGCGGGCGGTCGTCGTCGGCTCCAAGCGGACCGCGGAGGAACTGGGCCGCGCCTTCTCCGGATTCCCGGTGCGGACCTCGGGCGCGACGGAGGTCTTGGCTTCGGTGCCCGGAAAACCGGCGCTGGTGGTGTGCACGCCCGGAGCCGAGCCGATCGCGGAAGGCGGCTACGGCGCGGCACTCCTGCTGGACGGCTGGGCGTTGCTGGGGCGGCAGGACCTGCGCGCGGGGGAAGAGACCTTGCGCCGCTGGATGGCGGCCGCGGCACTGGTGCGGCCGGGGACCGAAGGCGGACGTGTGTTCGTCGGCGCCGAAGCGGGTCTCGCGGTCGTGCAGGCGCTGGTGCGCTGGGATCCGGGCTGGCACGCGAGCCAGGAACTGGCCGAACGGCGTGAACTCGGCTTCCCGCCCGCGATGCGGATGGCGAGTATCGAGGGCACCCCGGACGCGGTCGCCGGGCTGCTCGACGACCTCGCCCTGCCGGAGACCGGCGAGGTGCTGGGCCCGGTGCCGCTCGGCGACGTCGACGAGGACGGCAACGCCGAACGTGAGCGCGCCCTGGTCCGGGTCGCGCGTCCGCACGGGAAGGCGCTCGCCGCCGCCGTCCACGCGGCCGCCGCCCGGCGGGACGCGCGCAAGGCCCCCGAGCCCATCCGGATCCAGCTGGACCCCCTGGAGCTCATCTAGGCCCCGGGAACCCCGCGTTTCGTCCTCTAAACGCGGTCCTTGCGCACGCAACTACCGCATTTAGAGGACGAAATGCATGGGGGCTAGAGCGTCGTGCCGGGGATCGCGAGGACGTCGGCGCGGGGCGAAGCGCCCGGAGCGGGCGTAGTAGACGTAGTCGCCGTACCACCCAGGGCCGCGGTGAGCAGCGCGACGATCTGCGCCGAGATCGCCGCCCGCCGCGCCTCGAAATCGGCGTCGGTCAGCGCCGAGGGATCGGCGGGCGTGCCGAGCACGGGCGTGTGCAGATGCCCGCCCGCGACACCGTCCAGACCGAGGCCCGTCCGGAGCCGGTTGCTGCGGTACATGGACTCATTGGACAGATAGTTGCCGCCGCCACCGGAAGCCGCGATCTCGCCGGGCTTCGGCGCGTCCGTCCGGCAGACCGCCGTCCCCGTCCCGGGGTGACCGCTGTCCGGCCAGACACAGAACGCCTGGTTGTACAGCACCTGATACGCCCCGGCGGGCGCGGCGAGCATCTTTTCGTACGGCAGCGTGGTTTCGATGAACTGGACGGCGGGCTGCGGCCAGCCGCTCGCCGGCGGGACATGGCCGACGACCGAGGCGTCGAGGTTGTCCGGGAAACCGCCGCGCCACGCACCGGCCCAGCGCTCGATGTCGAACCGGCCGGGACGGCCCTGGCTGATCGTCATGATCAGTTCCGGGCGGCGGAAGCGGTCCTTCAACGCCTTGCCGTAGGCCGCCTCGACGATGCCAGCGTCGAAGTAGCTCCACACCACCGGGAACGACACCGCCTGCACCAGCGCGGGACCGGTCGGGGTCTGGATCACCTTGCCGTCCAGATGCAGCGCGGCCGCGCCCGACGGGTTCGCGATACGGACGCCCGCGCCGTTGAGGGTGAACGGGTCGAAGCCGCTCACCAGCACCCGGCGCAGCGACGGGCCGAGCGGGAAGCGGGAGTCGTCGAGGCCCCGGGCGCCGAAGTCGAACGTCTTCAGCAGCGCCGCACGGGCGGGGGCGGACAGCGGGAAGCGCGGCGTCCACTGGCGCAGCGCCTTGCTCATCAGCAGGCGCGCCCAGTACAGCGGCCGGTCGTCGGCCTTGTCGATAGCGCCGAGATCGGGGCGGCGGCCCTGCGCTCGGTCGACGGCGGTCCGCCAGAGCCCGTCACCGGCGGTTTCCGCGAGCTTCTCGGCGCGCGCGGCGGTTTTCGTGGCGCAGAGACGCGTCGTGAAGTCGGAGACGAGCTTGTCGAACCCGGCGAGCCGGACGAGTTCCGGGCCGACCGCGGGACCGCCTGACGGCATCGTCGCGGTGAGGCGCCGTTCCTCGACCGTGATGGCCGCCGAGTCGTCGAAACAGGCACGCGTGGTTTCGGCCTGCGCGACGCCGGGGACCGCGAGCACGGGAAGAGCGACGAGGAGCGGGAGGAACGCGCTCCATCGCCTGCCGGGAGTCTTCATGGACCGCATTCTGCTCATCGAGGCCTGGCCGCACTACCGACGTTCGCAGGTCTGGCCGGGTCTTGTCCGGGGTGGACAGGCGGGGCAGACTCGCGCCATGGCCGCGCACAGAAGCACATTGGGACGCATCACCGCAGTCACCGCGATCGCCGCCCTGGTCGCCGCAGCCGCGCCGGGTGTCGCGGCCGCGGCACCACCGACACCCAAATCCCCGACCGCCGTCGGCTACCTGGGCGCCGTCTCGAGCATCGACGCGGACGCGACCGCGATCGGCACGAAGATCCTGCGTGAGGGCGGCAACGCCGTCGACGCGGCCGTCGCGACCGCCGCCGCGCTCGGCGTCACCGATCCGTTCTCCGCCGGGTTCGGCGGTGGCGGCTTCTTCGTCTACTACGACGCGCGTTCCGGCAAGGTGCACACCCTCGACGGCCGCGAGACCGCGCCGTCCACCGCGAACGAGAACCTCTTCGTCGAGAACGGCAAGGCGATCCCGTTCGCCGAAGCCGTCACCAGCGGGCTCGGCGTCGGCGTGCCCGGTACGCCCGCCACCTGGCAGGAAGCGCTGCGGAAGTGGGGGACCAGGTCACTGGCGAAGGCGGTCAAACCCGCCGAAGACCTCGCCCGCAAGGGCTTCACTGTCGACCAGACCTTCAACACCCAGATCTCGAACAATGCCGCCCGCTTCTCGGCGTTCCCGTCGACCAGGTCGCTGTACCTGCCCGGCGGCGCGCCGCCCGCGGTCGGAACGACGTTCAAGAACCCCGACCTGGCGGGCACGTACGCGCAACTCGCCGCGAAAGGCACCGACGTCCTCTACCACGGGCCGATCGGCGCGGACGTCGTCAAGACCGTGCGGACACCGCCGGTCGACCCCGCTTCGACGCTGAAGGCGCGTCCCGGCGACATGACCGCGGCCGACCTCGCCAAGTACCGCGTCGTGGAGCGCAAGCCGACCAAGACCGAGTACCGCGGCCTCGACGTCTACGGCATGCCCGCGCCGTCGTCCGGCGGGCTGACCGTCGGCGAAGCGCTGAACATCCTCGAGAACACGAACCTGAGCAAGCTGGAGAAGGCCGACTACCTGCACTACTTCCTGGAGTCGACCCGGCTCGCCTTCGCCGACCGCAACCGGTGGATCGGCGACCCGGCGTTCGTGGACGTCCCGGCGAAGGAACTCATCAGCCAGAAGTTCGCCGACAGCCGCGCGTGCCTGATCGACCCGGCGAAGGCCGGGACGAGCCCGGTCGCGCCCGCCGACCCGCGTAAGCCGGCTCCCTGTGTCGCGGGGACGAACGCCGCGCCGACGCCGTACGAGGGCGAGAACACCACGCACCTGACGGTCGCCGACCGGTGGGGCAACGTCGTCGCCTACACGCTGACCATCGAGCAGGAGGGCGGCAGCGGCATCGTCGTCCCGGGCCGCGGATTCCTGCTCAACAACGAGCTGACCGACTTCTCGTTCACCCCGGTGACGCCGGGCGTGCCCGATCCGAACCTGCCGGGCCCGGCCAAGCGGCCGCGTTCGTCGATGGCGCCCACCATCGTGCTCGACCACGGCAAGCCGCTGCTCGCGGTCGGTTCGCCCGGTGGGGCGTCGATCATCACCACGGTGCTGCAGATCCTCACCGGCCGCATCGACCGCGGTCTCAAACTGGTCGACGCGATCGCCGAACCGCGCGCCTCGCAGCGGAACTCGGCGGCCGCGCAGGTCGAGCAGGCGTTCCTCGACCAGACCGAGGTGCTCAAGGCCCTGAAGGCCAAGGGACAGGGGTTCTCGACGGCGCCCGCGGAGATCGGGGCCGCGACCGGTGTCGAACGCCTGCGGGACGGCCGCTGGCTCGCCGCCGCCGAACCCACGCGGCGGGGCGGCGGCTCGGCGGCCGTCGTGCTGCCCTGGCCGCCCCGGTAGGGCCTCCGCGCGTGCCATGAAAGGTCCTTTCCTCGCAAAATTTGCGAGGAAAGGACCTTTCATGGCGCTCTACGGAGGGGACAGGGACAGCGAGCGCGCCCCGGCACCGGGGCCCTTCTAGACTGAGCCACGATGTTCGCCCAGTCAGAGGTACCCGTCCCGCCGGCGGAGGTGCGTTGATGCGCCTCGTCTTCGCCGGTACCCCCGAACCCGCCGTCCCGTCGCTGCGCGCGCTTCTCGCGTCTGATCAGCACGAGGTCGTCGCCGTCGTGACCCGTCCGGACGCGCAGGCAGGCCGCGGCCGCCGGGTCGTCCGCTCCCCGATCGGCGCGCTGGCCGACGAGCACGGGATCGAGGTGCTGACCCCGCCGAAGGCGAGCGACCCCGCGTTCCTCGCCCGGCTCGCGGAGATCGCCCCCGACGCCTGCCCCGTCGTCGCGTACGGGGCGTTGCTGCCACAGGCCGCGCTGGACATCCCGGCGCACGGCTGGGTCAACCTGCACTTCTCGCTGCTGCCCGCGTGGGGGGGGGGGGGGGGGGGGGGGGTGGTGGGGGGGGGGGGGGGGGGGGGGGGGGGGGGGGGGGAGGAGGGGGGACAGTCACCCGGGTTTTTGTCTTTGGTGGGGGTGTGT
>NZ_JBVKAE010000021.1:83099-85402 GCF_055598845.1 Amycolatopsis sp. NPDC039088
ACCCCTTTCCCTTTTTTCGTTTGGGGGGTGTTCCTCCCACAGGCCGTGCGGGACCTCCGGGGGCATGGGTGGGTCAACTTGCATTTCTCTTTTCTCCCCGTGTGGCGCGCCCCCCCCCCGGTCCAGTCCGCGATCCGCGCCGGGGACGAGATCACCGGCGCCTCGACGTTCCGCATCGTCAAGGAACTCGACGCCGGTCCGGTCTACGGCGTGATCACCGAGCGCGTCGGTGAGACCGACACCGCGGGTGAATTGCTCGGCAGGCTGGCGGAGTCCGGGGCGAAGCTGCTCGTGTCCACGATGGACGGAATCGCCGACGGTTCGCTGCGCGCGGTCGAGCAGACCGGCGACGGCGTGAGCTACGCGCCCAAGGTGACCGTCGAGGACGCGCGGGTGTCGTTCGCCGACCCGGCCGCCGCGGTCGACCGGCAGATCCGCGCGGTCAGCCCGGAACCGGGCGCGTGGGCGGAGTTCCGCGGCGAGCGGCTGAAGCTCGGGCCGGTGACGGTCGTCGACGAACCGGGACCGCCGCCGGGCGAACTGGTCGTGGAACGCAAGCGGGTCCTGGTCGGCACGGCGTCGAAGCCGGTGCGGCTGGGCGAAGTGCAGGCGCAGGGGAAGAAGCGGATGGCGGCCACCGACTGGGCGCGCGGTACGAGGATCGAACAAGGAGAGCGCCTGCAGTGAACGAGCGTAGGGAACGCCGGCCGTCGCGGCCGGAGCGAGGCCGTCCGGGTCCGCGTAAAGAAGGGCCAAGCCGCCCGCCGCAGATCGACCCCGCCCGTCAGGTCGCCTTCGACGTCCTGCGCGCGGTCCGGGAAGACGACGCGTACGCGAACTTGGTGCTGCCGCAACTATTGCGCACCCGCCGGATCTCCGGTCGTGACGCGGCGCTGGCCACCGAACTGACCTACGGCACCTGCCGCGCGGTCGGCATGCTGGACGCGGTCATCGAGGCGTGTCTCGACCGGCCACTGGCCAAAGTGGACGCCATCGTGCTGGACGGGCTGCGGCTCGGCGCGTACCAGCTGCTGCGCACCCGCATCCCCGAGCACGCCGCCGTCGGCGCGACCGTGGACCTCGTCCGCGCCGAAGTCGGTTCCTGGATCGCGGGTTTCGTCAACGCCGTGCTCCGTTCGGTGTCCGAAAAGGACGAACAGACCTGGCTCGAAGAACTGGCCCCGGACGAGGCCGTCGACCCCATCGGCGCGTACGCGCTGCGGACGGCGCACCCGCGCTGGGTCGCCCGGTCCTTCGCGGAAGCGCTGGGGGACAAGGGCGCTGAGCTGAAGGCGGCGCTCGAGGCCGACGACGACCGGCCCGACGTGCATCTGGTCGCCCGTCCCGGTGAGATCAGCGCCGACGAGCTGGCCGCCATCACCGGCGGCGACGTCGCCCCGTATTCGCCGTACGGCGTCCGGATGCCCGCGGGCTCCGGCGACCCCGGCGATGTCGAGCCGATCAAGGAAAAGCTGGCAGCGGTCCAGGACGAGGGCAGCCAGCTGTGCGCGGTCGCCGTCACGAAGGTGCCGCTCACCGGCTCCGACGAGCGCTGGCTGGACCTGTGCGCCGGTCCCGGTGGCAAGGCCGCGCTGCTGGGCGCGCTCGCGTCGATCAGCGGGGCGACCGTCGACGCCGTCGAGAAGGCACCCCACCGCGCGAAGCTGATCGAGAACGTCGTCCAGGGCCTTCCGGTGACGGTCCACGTCGCCGACGGCCGCGAGTCCGGCCTCGAACCGGGTTACGACCGTGTCCTGGTCGACGCGCCGTGCAGCGGTCTCGGTTCGCTGCGCCGCCGCCCGGAAGCGCGCTGGCGCCGTCAGCCCGGCGACATCTCGGACCTGACGAAACTGCAGGGCCAGCTGATCACCGCGGCGCTGGACCTGGTCCGCCCCGGCGGCATCGTCACCTACGTCGTCTGCTCGCCGCATCTGGCCGAGACCGAAGGCGTCGTGGGGGAGACCGCGCGCCGTGCGGGCGCCGAGGTCGTCGACGCGCGGGAGTTCTTCCCGGGCGTCCCGAAGCTCGGCAACGGCCCGTACGTGCAGCTGTGGCCGCACCGTCACGGCACCGACGCGATGTTCTGCGCCGTCCTGCGGAAGCCGGATTCCGCCGGGTGAGCAGGGTTCTCGGCCTGGTCGCGAGCTCGTGCGGCGGGCTGGACGTCCGGTTCGCCGCACAGCTCGCGAGACCGGCCGCGGGACGCGGACTGGGGCGCCCAACCCCACCCCCCCCCAACCCGACCCCCCGGCTTGGGAAGAACAAAGAGATCTATGACCCAGAGAAAACTCCCACGCTTCCCC
>NZ_JBVKAE010000021.1:85412-169269 GCF_055598845.1 Amycolatopsis sp. NPDC039088
TCCCCTCCCCACTATCCCCCCCTCCCTTCCCTCTCCTCTCTTCCCCCTCCTTTCCCCCCCCCCCCCCCCCCCCCCCCCCCCCCCCCCCCCCCCCCCCCCCCCCGAGACCGGCCGCGGACCGCGGCTGGGAGCTCGCGATCACGCTCACCCCGACCGCGGCCCGCTGGCTGGAGAAGACCGGCGGGCTCGGTGACCTGGAGAAGCTCACCGAGCTGCCGGTCCGCAGTACCGCCCGGCTGCCGGGCGAACCACGCCCGCATCCGGATCCCACGGTGTTCCTGTTCGCGCCCGCGTCCGCGAACTCCGTGGCGAAACTGGCCTTGGGCATCGCCGACAACCAGGCGCTGACCCTGCTCGGCGACGTGCTCGGCACGCCGGGCATCACGATCGTGGTCGGCTATCAGATCCAGGACACCCGGGTGCACCACCCGGCGTGGCAACGGCATCTCGACACACTCGCGTCGGCTGGTGTCACCACCGCCCGGCTGACGCCCGAAGCGCCCTGGACCTCTGTGCTGGACCTGCTCCCGGCGGTCTAGCGGGCGCAGAACGCGGTATCGACGGCGGTGATGAGGTCCTTGGCCGCGTTGGCGGGCAAGGGATCCTGATTGACCACGACGTTCACCTGCTTGCCGTGCGGGACAGCGCCGGACAGGGTCGAGAAGCCCCGAATGCTCCCACGGTGGCCCCAGAACACTCCGCCGCACGTCAACGGGACCGAGACGATTCCCAGTCCGTACGCCGCGCCGGGAATGCCCAGCTCCACGGGCACCGTCCGGTGCATCTCCGCCAGCTGCGGACGGAGAAGCAGACGGCCGCCGGTGAGGGCGGCGAAGAAGCGGTTCAGGTCCTCGCCGGTCGAGACGAGCCCACCGGAGGCCCAAGCCGCTGACGGGTCCAGCTCGGTGTAGTCGGCGAGATCGGGTGCGTAGCCCCTGGCGTGCGGGTTCGGCAGACGCTCGTCTCCGCGAGAGGGCAGGTAGGTGCCGCGCAGGTTCAACGGTTTCACGATCCTGGCGTCGATCTCGGTGGAGAGCGAGCGCTTCGTCACCTTCTCGACGAGCATGCCCGCGACGATGTAGTTGGTGTTGGAATACGCCCACCCCTTCCCCGGTTCCGGGAACGACGGCGGATGGGCGAGGGCGATGGCCACCAGTTCTCCGGGCTCGGCACCGCGATGCCGCCACTCGTCGATGTCGAGGTCCCGAAGATAGTTGTACAAGCCGCTGGTGTGCTGGAGCAGGTGCCGCACGGTGATCTTCGTGCCGTCGTTGCCGTTCCCGGTCATCAGACCCGGCAGATACCGGTCGATCGGTGTGTCCAGCCGTACCTTTCCTTCGGCGACCAGTTGCAGCACCACGACGGCGACGAAGGTCTTGGTGACACTGCCTGCCCGGAACTTCGATCCATGCGGGAACGGCGTCCGAGTCTCGACGTTCCCGACGCCTTCGCGTTCCGACCACGTTCGCCCGGAAGCGCCCGTCACGGTCGCCTGTGCGCCGGGAACCCCGTCCTGTACCAAGGTTTTCAGTGCCTTGTCGACTTCGTCGCGCGGCTTGGTCACGGCGAGCGCCGGTGCGGCGGTCGTGGTGCCCAGCAACGCGATCAGCGAGCCGATTGCGATGATCTTCCTGCCTGGCAAGGTTTTTCGCATGAGGCAAAGTTAGGGACACCGGCACCGGGCGGCCATGGTGCAGGCCGCCGCGTCGAAGGGGGGTACACCCCACCCACGTCAGCGCAGGCTGTGCCCCGGCGCGTTTGAGGTGTGCCGGTGGAGGGTGTGTGTGAACCGCCCCGGGTTTGATGGAGCCTCCATCAAACCCGGGGCGGTTCACTCCGGGATCCCCGTGTGCGCGCGTCAGGCGGCTGGCGGTACCGTCAGCGCAGGCTGTGCCCCGGCGAGACGATGCCGGTCTCGTAGGCGAACACCACCGCCTGGCTGCGGTTGGCCGCGCCCAGCTTCCCGAAGATGTTGCCCACATGGGTTTTGACGGTTTCGAGACTGATGACCAGCTGGGCCGCGATGTCCACATTGGACATCCCGGTGGCGATGAGGCGCAGCACCTCGGTCTCCCGTTTCGTCAGCGACGACGGCCGGGGCGCGAGACCCGATTCCGCCGGGCGCGCGGCGACCATCCGCCGGATCGCGTCGGGGAAGAGCAGTGTCTCCCCGGCGGCGATGGTCCGGATCGCGTGCGCGAACTCCTCCTTGCGCGCCCGCTTCAGCAGGAACCCGCTCGCCCCGGCGAGAAGCGCGTCGTAGACGTAGTCGTCGTTGTCGAACGTCGTGATCACGAGGACCTTCGGCGGTTCGGGCACTTCCGCCAGCACCCGCCGGGTCGCCTCGATCCCGTCCACGCCGGGCATGCGGACGTCCATCAGGACCACCTCGGGGTGCGTCCGCCGCACCAGGTCCACCACCTCGCCGCCGTCGCCCGCCTCGCCGACCACGGTCAGGTCGGGCTGGTTGTCCAGCAGCGACCGCAGCCCGGCGCGCAGCAGTGGCTCGTCGTCGACGATCAGGACCCGCAATGTCATGAGCGGGACCGTAGCGGGATGGTGGTCACCAGCCGCCACAGCGGTTCCCCGTCCATGGCGGGCCCCGCGATGAGCTCGCCGCGCAGCGCCTCGACCCGTTCGGTGAGACCGGGCAGTCCGTTGCCGCCGCGCCCGGAAGCGACCGCGTGCTCCACGAGCGGGTTCACGATCTCGATCCGCAACGCGTCGGCGAGCACCGCGACCCGCACGGTCACCGGGCCGGGATGGGCGTGCCGCAGCGCGTTCGTCAGTCCTTCTTGGACGATCCGGTACGCCTCCCGGGAAAGGGTCGCGGGAAGTTCCGCGGCGGGCCCGGTCAGCTCGTAGTCGATCACCGCGCCACCGGATCGTGCCCGCTCGGCCAGCGTCGCGGCCTCGATGAGCCGTCGTTCGGGCTCGCGGGACGACCTGTCCTCACGCAGCAGGCCGAGGACGTGGTCGAGGTCTTCGAGCGCCATCCTCGACGACTCCTCGATGGTGCCCAGCGCCTGCCGGGCCAGCTGCGGTTGCGACTCGACCAGTTCGGCGGCCGCGGCCGCCTGGATGGTCGACGTCGTCAGGGTGTGCCCGATCGAGTCGTGCAGTTCGCGGGCCAGCCGGTTGCGCTGCTCGAAGTGGTTCGCCCGGACTTCGGCCGCGGCGACGCGTTCGGCGGCCGACGGACCCAGCAGCGCGACCGCGCTGTACTGGAAGAGCTTGGTGAAGCCGGCGAGGACGAACGCGATGAGGACGAGCGTGATCAGCGCGATCGGCAACGTCCACAGCCCGCCGGTGCCGGATTCGACCGTCACCCGCTCCCCGAAGACCTCGATCGGGCTACCGCCGCCTCCCGCCCACACCGCGGCGAACACGAAGCCGAGCATCAGGAAGGAGCCGAGGCCGAACAGCACCCAGCCGAGCGCGGTGTGCACGAGCAGCCAGGCCGCCGAACGCCAGCGCTCCGCCCAGGCGACCTTCGTGTTCGGCAGGGGCTGCGCGATCCGAGTGCCCAGCATCTGGTTGGAGAACCAGATGCCGACCCGCCGCATCGGCCCCGGCAAGCCGGCCAGCGCGACCAGCACGCCCATGGCCAGCACGCCGTAGACCGCCTTCGCCCGCACATCGCCCGGGATGAGGACGGCGGGGATCAGCGCGATCGGGAATGGGATCGCGGTGATCGCCATGCCGAGGAAACCGAAGGGCAGGCTGCGGTAACTGCCGATCCGCACCAGGGTTCTGAAAGGGTTGACCATGACCGGAACGCTATTCGGCGGCGCGTGCGCGCACCTCCCACTCCGGTGCCATTTCGCGTCATCCTCAAGACCGGCTCGCCGGTCACAGCCGGTTAGCGGACGTTAGCGGCGCCCTCCTACACTCGGGCGCGTGGCTCACCGACCTTTGATCGCACCCAGCATCCTCTCCGCGGACTTCGCCCGGCTCGGCGACGAGATCCGCGCCGTCGCGGGTGAGGGGGAAACCCGCGCGGACTGGGTCCACGTCGACGTCATGGACGCGCACTTCGTGCCGAACCTGACCCTCGGGCTTCCCGTGGTGAAGTCGCTGCTCAAGGCCACCGACGTGCCGATCGACTGCCACCTGATGATCGAGAACCCCGACAAGTGGGCCATCGGGTACGCCGAGGCGGGCGCCTACAACGTCACCGTGCACGTCGAGGCGGCGCACGACCCGGTCGCGCTGGCGAAGAACCTCCGTGCCGCCGGGGCGAAGGCCGGGCTGTCGATCAAGCCGAACACCCCGCTCGAAGACCACCTCGAGACCCTCAAGCACTACGACACGCTGCTGGTGATGTCGGTCGAGCCCGGCTTCGGCGGCCAGTCGTTCATCACCGATGTCCTGGAGAAGGTGCGCACCGCGCGGCGCCTGGTCGACACCGGTCACCTCAAGCTCGTCGTCGAGATCGACGGCGGGATCAACGCCGACACCATCGAGCAGGCCGCCGAGGCCGGTGTGGACTGCTTCGTCGCCGGTTCCGCCGTCTACGGTGCCGAAGACCCAGGTAAGGCCGTCGCGGCGCTGCGTGAGCAGGCGGCCCGCGTCCGCGGCTGATCCCGCCTCTTGATCCGCCATCGGGTCAGGAGAAGGAATCGGGCCCGATGGGTGTTGGATGAAGGAAGCATCGTTTCCAGCGACGGTGCGACCAGGAGGAGGGCAGCAGGAGTGTTCACCGGCATTGTCGAGGAACTCGGCGAGGTCACCGCGGTCGAGCAGGTACCGAACGCCGCGCGGCTGACCGTGCGGGGGCCGCTGGTGACCAGCGACGCCGGTCACGGCGACTCGATCGCGGTGAGTGGCGTGTGCCTCACCGTGGTCGCGGTGGCGGGCGGTGAGTTTACCGTCGATGTCGTGCACGAAACCCTGCAGCGCTCCAGCCTCGCGAAGGTGAACGTCGGCGACGTCGTGAACCTGGAACGCGCGACGCCGGCGGGCGGCAGGCTCGGCGGGCACATCATGCAAGGCCACGTGGACGGCACCGGCGTCTATCTCAAGCGGGACGAGCAAGGGCTCACCACGTTCGCCTTGCCCGGGAAACTGTCACGTTACGTGGTCGAGAAGGGGTCGATCGCGGTCGACGGCGTCTCCCTCACGGTCGCTTCGGTGACCGACGAGGAGTTCTCCGTGGCCCTGATCCCGACCACCCTCGAACTGACCACCCTCGGCCGTAATCAGCCGGGTGACCTGGTGAACCTCGAGGTCGACGTGGTCGCCAAGTACGTCGAGAAGCTGGCCATGCCGCACCTGCGTACGCAGGGGGACAATGGTGGCGCGGAGGAGCGGGCGTGAGTGAGACGAGTGCGATTCCGGGGTCGGCGGATCTGACCCCCTGTGGAGGCGGGGTGGCAGTGAACGCCAATGCCATCGAGGCGGCGATCGCCGATATCAAGGCGGGCCGTCCGGTCGTCGTCGTGGATGACGAGGACCGCGAGAACGAGGGCGACCTGATCTTCGCGGCGGAGAAGACCACGCCGGAACTGATGGCCTTCATGGTGCGCTACACCTCGGGTTACGTCTGCGTGGCGCTGACCGAGGCCGAGGCGGACCGGCTCGACCTGCCGCCGATGTACCACACGAACCAGGACCAGCGCGGCACCGCGTACAGCGTCACGGTCGACGCCGCCGAGGGCATCACCACCGGTATCTCCGCGGCCGATCGCTCGCACACCATCCGCCTGCTCGCCGACCCGGCGTCGAAGGCGTCGGACTTCCGGCGTCCCGGCCACGTGGTCCCGCTGCGCGCCAAACAGGGCGGTGTCCTGCGGCGCCCCGGGCACACCGAAGCCGCCGTCGACCTGGCCCGCCTCGCCGGGCTTTCCCCGTCCGGCGTGCTCTGCGAGATCGTGTCGCAGAAGGACGAGGGCGACATGGCCCGCCGCGACGAACTCGAGGTCTTCGCCGCGGACCACGACCTCAAGATGATCACCATCGCCGATCTGATCGCCTACCGCCGCCGCACCGAGAAGCAGGTCGAGCGGGTCGCCGAGGCCCGCATCCCGCTGTCGGCGGGCACGTTCCGCGCGGTCGGGTACGACAGCCTGCTCGACGGCATCGAGCACATCGCCTTCGTCTACGGCGAGATCGGTGACGGCGAGGACATCCTCGTCCGCGTGCACTCCGAATGCCTCACCGGCGACGTCTTCGGCTCGCTGCGCTGCGACTGCGGCCCGCAGCTGGAGGCGGCACTGGAGGCGGTGGCCAAGGAAGGGCGCGGCGTCGTGCTCTACATCCGCGGCCACGAGGGCCGGGGGATCGGGCTGCTGCACAAATTGCAGGCCTACCAGCTGCAGGACGCCGGCGCGGACACCGTCGACGCGAACCTGCAGCTCGGCGTCCCCGCCGATGCGCGAGACTACGGCACCGGCGCGCAGATCCTGTGCGATCTCGGCGTCCGCTCGATGCGGCTGCTGACGAACAACCCGGCCAAACGTGTCGGGCTGGAGGGCTATGGTCTGCGGGTCAGCGGCCGGGTGTCGCTGCCGATCTCGCCGAACCCGGAAAATCTGCGCTACCTCAAGACCAAACGGGACCGGATGGGGCACGACCTGTCCCAGCTGGAGCATTTCGACCAGGTCGGCGCCGAGGTCGACCAGGGCAACGGAGGTGGCACGCGGTGAGCGGCGAGGGCCGTCCGGACGTCGAACTCGACCTGTCCGACTGTAAGAACATCCGGCTCGGGATCGTGGCCACGCGCTGGCACACGAAGATCACGGGCGCGCTGCTGGAACGCGCGCTCGAGGCGGCCAAGGCGGCCGACCTGGAGGAAGAGCCGACGGTCGTGCGCGTCGCGGGCGCCGTCGAACTGCCCGTCGCCGCGCAGGCACTGGCCCGCACGCACGACGCGGTCGTCGCGCTGGGCGTGGTCATCCGGGGCGGGACACCGCACTTCGAGTACGTCTGCGACGCGGTCACCGCGGGCCTGACCAGGGTGGCGCTCGACGAGAGCACCCCGGTCGGCAACGGCGTGCTCACCTGCGACACCGAACAGCAGGCTCTCGACCGGTCCGGTCTCCCGGGCTCCGTCGAGGACAAGGGTTACGAAGCGACCGTCGCCGCCCTGGACGCCGCGCACGCGCTGCGGAACCTGCGCCAGCCGTGGACCGAGCGGGGCTTCGTGTGAGCGTCGAGGCGGATGTGATGACAGAGCCCGAGACCGTGGTGGTGCGGCCCCGCCGTGCCGTGGTGATGTGCTCGGTGCTGGCGGTGATCCTGCTGGCGACTTTCGTGGTCGTCGCGGTGCTGCTGCGCGGCTCGGATACCGGGGTGATCTTCCAGCCGTCCGACCAGGTGGCGATGATCGGCATCGGCGTCCTGCTCTCGGCGGGCACGATGCTGTTCGCGATGCCGCGCGTGAAGGCCGACGCCGACGGCATCGAGGTCCGGAACGTGCTGATGACCAAGCGGTTCGCGTGGTCGGAGGTGCTTTCGGTGAGCTTCCCGGATGGCGCGTCGTGGGCGCGGCTGGAGCTGCCGGACGACGAGTACTACTCGGTCATGGCCGTGCAGGCGGTGGACCGGGACCGGGCCGTGGCCGCGGTGCGGGCGCTGCGGAAGTTGCACAAGGCGGCTTGGAACGGCTGACGCGCTCTTTCTCGGCGGCGAAGTGTTATGAACGGGACTTTCATTGCAAAATTTGTAATGAAAGTCCCGTTCATAACATGGGTTACCTGGTTCGTGGGTGCTTCTCGGTTGGACCGAAGTTCGGATGGCGGCTCGTGAAGACGGGCGCAAGCAGTCGACTGGGTACGGCGAGCGCGCCGGTCGCGGCCTTGGTCATGCCGCTCAGGGCCGCTCACGCTCGCCCCATGCCTCTCACGGGTCAGCGCCCGCCGCCGGCTCTGTACCGACCACACGTCACCCAGGGCGCCCTGGGACTTTCCGTGGACCCTGGTCGTGAGTGTCGTTCTAACGACACTCACCACTCACGAGTTTTAGCCAGTATCGGGCTCGGCAAGGCGTGAAGGTCGAGTTTCCTCGGCTGAGCCGAGGGAAGGGGGCCTTCACGCGCAGCCGGTGTGACTACTGATGCTGGTGTGCCACATGCGGCGAGCATCGAGTCCGTGAAGGACTCTTTGAGGGACCCAGAGTCCCTCAAAGAGTCCTTCACGGACCGGGCAACGACACTCACCACTCACGACCACCTGCACCCACGACTCACCGCTCGTCTGGACCCCTGCCGCTATGAAAGGTCCTTTCCTTGCAAAATTTGCAAGGAAAGGACCTTTCATAGCGTTCGGGGGGCCTCCACCGACCAGCCTTCACCGATCAGCAACCCCTCAAAGCGACAGATCCACCACGATCGGCGCGTGGTCCGACGGACCCTTCCCCTTCCGCGCCTCACGGTCCACATAGGAATCGGTCACCGCGCCAGCCACCACCGCGTCGGCGTACACGAGGTCGATCCGCATTCCCTTGTTGTTCGGGAAGTTCCCGGCCCGGTAGTCCCAGTAGGTGAACGGGTGGTCGTACTTCAGCGGCCGCGGGAACACGTCGGACAGCCCAAGGTCCCGCAGCGCGGCCAGCGCCTTCCGTTCCGGCTCGGTCACGTGCGTCGACTCGGCGAACAGGGCGATGTCCCACACGTCCGCGTCGGTCGGCGCGATGTTGAAGTCGCCGAGCACCGCGAACGGCAGCCCGCGCGCCTGCTCCTCGCGCACGGTCGCTTCCAGCGCCGAGAGCCAGGCCAGTTTGTAGTCGTAGTGCGGGTTCCCCAGCTCACGGCCGTTCGGTACGTACACCGACCACAGCCGCAGCCCGCCGCAGGTGGCGCCGATGGCACGCGCGTCGGTCTTGTCCTCGAAGGTGGGCTCGCCGGTCAGCCCCCGCGTCACGTCCTCCAGCCCCACCCGCGACACGATGGCGACGCCGTTCCAGCGGCCGATGCCGTACGCGGCCGTCTCGTAGCCCAGTTCCCGCACGGCGTCGACCGGAAAAGCGTCGGTGCCGGATTTGAGTTCCTGCAGGCACAGCACATCCGGTTGCACCGAGCCGAGCCAGTCCAGGACCCTCGGCAGCCGGGGCCCGATCGAGTTCACGTTCCAGGTCGCGATCCGCATGCCCGCGAGCGTCCCACACCCCACCGACACGCCCACGCAAAAGGGCCCCTCCGAGACGGGTCGCGTCTCGGAGGGGCCCCGCCGGGGTAGAGGTCAGACCCCGGTGGTCGAGCGGATCCACGAGCGCGCCGAAGCGACGCTGCCGTAGTTGTTGGTGCCGCGGACGTTCGACCCGCTCTGGTTCTGCACGGTCGAAGCGACACCGACCTGGACGCCGTTGGAGACCTGGGGGCCGCCCGAGTCGCCCTTCCAGGCCGAACCGTCGATGCCGACGCTCTGGATGGCCGGGCCGCCGTAGGCGTCGGACGAGCTGCCGGTGACGCGGACGTTGGCCACCTTCAGCGCCGAGGCGGGCGGGCCGGTCGGGGTCTCACGGCCCCAGCCGTAGAGCTGGTTCGTGCTGCCGACCGACGGGTTCGAGCTGGCAAGGGCGATCGGCGTGACACCGGCGTCGGAGGCCAGGTGCAGCAGCGAGATGTCGGAGCCGGCCGGCGAGGACACCTTGCGGTCGACGGCGATCACGCGGCCGCCCTGCAGCTGGTTGCTGCCGACGCGGACCCGCATGCCGGTGCCGTCGGAGTCCAGGCAGTGCTTGGCGGTCAGGACCCAGCGCTGGGCGATGACGCTGCCGGAGCAGTTGAAGCCGTCCCACTGGCGGCCAGGGGTGTTGACGTAGACCTGGGCGCCCCAGCTCACGGTGGGGGCGGTGCCGCCGCCCACGATGTTGGGCTGGACCCCGGTCGGGGTGCCCGCGGAGGCGACCGCGCCGGCGGTCATGGTGAGTGCGGCGGCGGCGAGGGTCGCGGCGCCCAGCGTACGAAGTCGGCTCACGGTGCAGGAGTCCTTTCGAGCGTCATGAGGACGAAGAACCGAGTGAAATGGAACTGGGACGGAAAGTAATCAACCCGTTCACCCGCTCGGAACCAACGAACGTCTGGTCCGGCCGAATACCCGACTTAGGTCGGTATGCGTAGTGAAATGCGGACCGCATCGTGGTAGTCGCCACCCGTACGAGGGTTAGACCATGGGGGCTCGTAAGACTGTCGGTGGGGCCCCATAGGCTTGACGATGTGGCTGACCCGACCACCTACCGTCCCTCGCCGGGGAGCATCCCGGACGCCCCTGGCGTGTACAAATTTCGTGACGCCACGAAGAGGGTCATCTACGTCGGCAAGGCGAAAAGCCTCCGAAGCAGGCTGAACTCGTACTTCGCCGACATCACGGGCCTGCACCCGCGCACCCGCCAGATGGTGACGACGGCGGCGAGCGTCGAGTGGACCGTGGTCGGCACCGAGGTCGAGGCGCTCCAGCTGGAGTACAACTGGATCAAGGAGTTCGACCCTCGGTTCAACGTCCGCTATCGCGACGACAAGAGCTACCCGATGCTCGCCGTCACGATGCACGAGGAGTTCCCGCGCCTGCACGTCTATCGCGGCGCGCGCAAGAAGGGTGTGCGGTACTTCGGGCCGTACGCGCACGCGTGGGCCATCCGCGAGACGCTCGACCTGCTGCTCCGGGTCTTCCCGGCACGCACCTGCTCGGCGGGTGTCTTCAAACGCCACGGCCAGATCGGCAGGCCTTGTCTGCTCGGCTACATCGGCAAGTGCTCCGCGCCGTGCGTGGGCAAGGTCTCCGCCGACGAGCACCGTGCGATCGTCGAGGACTTCTGCGACTTCCTGGCAGGCCGCACCGACGCGCTGATCCGCCGCCTGGAACAGGAAATGGCGGCCGCTTCCGAAGAGCTGGAGTTCGAGCGCGCCGCGCGGCTGCGTGACGACCTCGGAGCCCTGCGGCGCGCGATGGAGAAGCAGGCCGTCGTGCTCGGCGACGGTACCGACGCGGACGTCGTCGCCTTCGCCCATGACGAACTCGAAGCCGCCGTCCAGGTCTTCCACGTGCGCGGCGGCCGGGTCCGCGGCCAGCGCGGCTGGGTGATCGACAAGGCCGAAGAGATGGACGTCAAAGACCTCGTCGACCACTTCCTCACCCAGTTCTACGGCGAAGAAGCCGAACGCGCGGAAGAGCCCGACGGCGGCTCGCCGGTCCCGCGCGAGGTGCTCGTCCCCGAACTGCCCGCCGACGCGGAAGCGGTCGCCGACTGGCTTTCCGGGCTGCGTGGTTCGAGGGTGAGCCTGCGGGTGCCGCAGCGCGGGGACAAACGCGCGCTCGCGGAGACGGTGACCCGCAACGCCGGCGAGGCGTTCACCCAGCACAAACTGCGCCGGGCGGGCGACCTCACCGCGCGTTCGGCCGCGCTCGCGGAACTGCAGGATTACCTGGCGCTGGAAACCGCGCCGCTGCGCATCGAATGCGTGGACATCAGCCATATCCAGGGCAGCGACGTCGTCGCGTCGCTGGTGGTGTTCGAGGACGGCATCCCGCGCAAGTCCGAGTACCGGCGTTTCGCGCTGCGCGAAGCCGCGGAGGAAGGCGACGTCGCCTCGATCGCCGAGGTCGTCCGCCGCCGTTTCTACCGGTATCTCAAGGAAAACGCCGAGGGCGCCGCCGTCGATCCGGACCGGCCGGGCATCGACCCGGAGACCGGCAAACCGCGCAAGTTCGCCTACGCGCCGAACCTGCTCGTCGTCGACGGCGCGGGCCCGCAGGCCACCGCCGCCGCGGACGTCCTCTCCGAACTGGGCATCACCGACATCGCCGTGGTCGGCCTGGCGAAGCGGCTGGAAGAGGTGTGGCTGCCCGGTGATCCCGATCCGGTGATCCTGCCGCGCACCTCCGACGCGCTGTATCTGCTGCAGCGGCTGCGCGACGAGGCACACCGCTTCGCCATCCGCTACCACCGGGAGAAGCGGTCCAAGCGGATGCAGGTGTCCGCATTGGACGGTGTGCCGGGATTGGGGCAGGCTCGCCGTACCGCGCTGATCAAGCATTTCGGCTCGGTGAAGAAACTCCGCGAGGCAAGGATCGAGGAGATCGAGGCGGTGCCCGGCTTCGGCAGGCGCACCGCGGAAGCGGTCGTGGCGGCGCTCGCAGGGGAGCCCGCGACGACGGGGGAGTCAGGTACGACGTGATCGGGGAAAGGACCATCGTGAGTGCGCAAGAAGAAGGCCGCGGTTCCGGGATGGAGGTCGCGGTCGTCTCCGGGTTGTCCGGGGCAGGCCGCAGTACCGCCGCGAAATGCCTGGAGGACCTCGGCTGGTTCGTGGTGGACAACCTGCCGCCCGAGCTGATCGCCACCATGGTCGAACTCGGCGCACAGGCGCGGGGCGCGATCACCAAGGTCGCCGTCGTGATGGACGTGCGGTCGCGCGCGTTCACCGACGACCTGGCGTCGGTCATCAAGGACCTCGACGCCCGTGGGTACAAGCCGCGCGTGCTGTTCCTGGAGGCCACCGACGCGGTGCTGGTGCGCCGCTTCGAGGCCGTCCGCCGCGGGCACCCGATGCAGGGGGACGGCAGGCTCGCCGACGGCATCACCGCCGAGCGCACGCTCCTGGAGCCGCTGCGGGAAGAAGCCGACCTCGTGCTCGACACGTCGTCGCTCTCGGTGCACGATCTGCGCGCGAAGATCGAAGACGCGTTCGGCTCCGAAGCCAGTACTCAAACCCGCGTCACCGTGCTCTCCTTCGGCTACAAGTACGGCCTGCCGATGGACGCGGACCTGGTGATGGACGTCCGGTTCCTGCCGAACCCCTTCTGGATCCCGGAACTGCGCGATCACACCGGCCTCGAGGGTGAGGTCCGCAACTACGTGCTCAGCCAGGAAGGCGCAGACGAGTTCCTCGACCGCTACCACCAGCTGCTGCGTCTGATCGGCGCCGGCTACAAGCGCGAGGGCAAGCGGTACCTGACGCTGGCCGTCGGCTGCACGGGCGGGAAACACCGCAGTGTCGCCATTTCCGAGGAACTCGCCCAGCGTCTGTCCAATGAGGACGGTATGGCCGTGAAGGTGGTGCACCGCGACCTTGGCCGCGAGTAGCGCACCGCGCGCGGTCGCCTTGGGTGGCGGGCACGGCCTGCACGCCACCCTCACCGCGTTGCGCCGGGTGACCTCGCAGGTCACCGCCGTGGTCACCGTCGCGGACGACGGGGGCTCGTCCGGCAGGCTGCGCCGGGAACTGGGACTGCTGCCGCCGGGCGACCTGCGGCAGGCCTTCGCCGCGTTCGCCGCCGAAGACGGCGGAACCCTGTGGGCGGAGGTGTTCCAACACCGCTTCGGCGGTGACGGCGCGCTCGCCGGGCACGCGGTCGGGAACCTGTTGCTGGCCGGGTTGTTCGAGGTGCTCGGGGATCCGGTCGCCGCGCTCGACGAGGCGAGCAGGCTCATGGGCATCTCCGGCCGGGTCCTGCCGATGTCACCCGAACCGCTGGAAATCCAAGGTGAGGTTTCGGGGCTGGACGCCGAGAATCCCGAGGCACTCAGGCGGATCCGCGGTCAGGTGGCGGTGGCGACCACACCCGGTCAGGTGCATCGGATCAGCCTGCACCCGACGGGACAGGCCGACAGGCCGCCGCGCGGCTGCGCGGAGGCGATCGAAGCGGTGCTCGGCGCGGACGTGGTGTTCCTCGGCCCGGGGTCGTGGTTCACCAGCGTGCTTCCGCATCTGCTGGTGCCGGACCTGCACGACGCGCTGGTCCGGACGAAGGCCACGAAGGTCGTCATTCTCAATCTGATCCCCCAACCGGGGGAGACAGCGGGCTTCTCTCCGGAGAAGCATCTGGACGTGCTCTTCGAACACGCCCCGGAATTGCGGGTGGACGCGGTCATCGCGGACCGTGACTCGGTGCCCTCACCAGCCCGGTTACGGGAAGCGGCCGAGAGACTCGGCGCACGGGCGTTGCTGGGGGCGGTGGCTGACCCGGTCGTGACGGGGCGGCATGATCCTGATGCGCTCGCGGGCTGTATGCGAGACGCTCTGGAGTCTCACCGGGGGAGGAGCTGAAGGTATGGAGGGGCAGCGATGGCGATGACCGCCGCCGTGAAGGACGAGCTGAGCCGGCTGGAGATCACCAAGATCGGCCCGCGCCGCGCGGAGGTCGCGTCGATGCTGCGATTCGCGGGTGGGCTGCACATCGTGGCCGGTCGCGTCGTGGTGGAGGCCGAACTGGACACCGGTTCGGTGGCGAGGCGGCTGCGTAAGGAGATCCACGAACTGTACGGACATCAGTCCGACGTCCACGTCATCTCCTCCAGCGGCTTGCGCAAGGGCACGCGGTACGTCGTCCGGGTGGTCAAGGACGGTGAGGGCCTCGCCCGGCAGACCGGTCTGATCGACCAGCGGGGCCGTCCGGTGCGCGGGCTGCCCGCCGCGGTCGTGTCCGGCGGGGTCGCCGACGCCGAAGCCGCCTGGCGCGGCGCGTTCCTGGCGCACGGTTCGCTCACCGAACCCGGCCGCTCGTCGTCGCTCGAAGTCACCTGCCCTGGCCCGGAGGCCGCGCTGGCGCTCGTCGGCGCCGCCCGCCGGATGGGCATCCAGGCCAAGTCGCGTGAGGTGCGCGGAGCGGACAGGGTCGTGGTGCGCGACGGCGACGCCATCGGTGCCCTGCTGACCCGGCTCGGCGCGCACACGAGTGTGCTCGCGTGGGAAGAGCGGCGGATGCGCCGCGAGGTGCGTGCCACCGCGAACCGGCTCGCGAACTTCGACGACGCCAACCTGCGGCGTTCGGCCCGCGCGGCCGTCGCGGCGGCGGCCAGGGTCGAGCGGGCGCTGGACATCCTCGGCGAATCCGCGCCGGACCACCTGCTCGCCGCGGGCAAATTGCGGCTGTCGAACCGGCAGGCCTCGCTCGAAGAGCTGGGCCAGCTGTCCGACCCGCAGATGACCAAGGACGCCGTCGCCGGCCGGATCCGCCGTCTGCTGGCGATGGCCGACAAGAAGGCGAAGGAACAGGGCATCCCGGACACCGAATCCGCCGTGACCCCGGACATGCTGGAAGAGGACGAGGCCTGAGCACCTGCCGCATTTAGAGGACTAAACGCGGTGTTCGCCGAAGACGTCGCAGGTGGTCGGGTCACCGTCGAGCGCGGCGGTGGCCAGCAGGACGGCGCCCGCGGTCCACGTGGTGCGCTCGTCCGGCCAGAACTCGTCGTCCGCGAACTGATAGCCGGTCCAGTACGAACCGTCCTCGTGCCGTAGCCGGGCAAGGCACGCGAGGAGTTCGGCGGCGCGGGCGCGCTCACGGCGGGCGGCGAGGGTCAGGCAGAGTTCGGCGGTCTCCCCGCCGGTGACCCACGGTTCGTGGTGCACACAGCGCACCCCCAGCCCGGGCTCGACGAACCGGTCCCAGCCGTCGGCCAGCCTCGCCGTGGCGTCGGGGCCGGTCACCACCGAGCCCAGAACCGGGTAGTACCAGTCCATCGCGTGCGGTTTCGCGGCGAACAACCCCGGCTCGCCGATCAGTGCCTCGCGGAGACGGCGAGCCGAGTCCCGCCATCGCGGACGGCTCAGTCCCAGCGAAGCCGCGAGGGCGATCGCCTGGGTCAGCGCGTGGTGGATGCTGCTGCACCCGGTGACCAGCCGGACGCCGGGATCGGCCCGCCAGGCGATGGCGCCCGACGGTTGCTGCCGGGTGAGGACGGCGTCGACGGCCTTGTCCACCACCGGCCACATCCGCTCCAGGTACGCGTGGTCTTCGCGCAGCAGGAAGTGGTGCCGGACCCCGACCGCGACGTAGGCGGTGAAGTTGGTGTCCATAGTGGACGAACTGATCCCGCCGTCGCGGTATTCGGCCGCCCACGAGCCGTCGGAGCGCTGGTTCCGTGCCAGCCAGTCGTAGGCGGCTTCGGCCTCGGCGTGCCGCCCCGCGACGTCCAGTCCCATGGCGGCTTCGAGGTGGTTCCACGGATCGAGGTGGCCGCCGGACCGCCAGGGGATCCCGCCGTCCGGCCCTTGCACGGCGGCGATGGTGGCCGCGGTGGCCTTCACGGCTTGCGGGCGTAGACGACGAGGCTTTTGCCGAGTACCGGATTCAGCACGCGCTCGGCGAACCTCACCGGGCGAGGGCTCCGCATGATGTCCCACACCAGGAATCGGTGGTACAGCGTGCAGAGCCGGTGGTCTTCGTCGGGGCCGACGGCGCATTTCAGCCACCAGTACGGCGAGTGCAGCGCGTGCGCGTGATGGCCGCCGGTCGGCCGCAGCCCCGCCTCCCTGAGCCTGCCGAGGAGTTCCCGGCGCCGGTAGATCCGGATGTGCCCGCCCTCGACCTCGTGGTAGGAGTCCGAGAGCAGCCAGCAGATCCGCTCCGGCCACCAGCGGGGAACGGTCGCCACCATCCGGCCACCGGGCGCCAGTACGCGGCTGACCTCCGCGAGGGCCGTCCGATCGGCGTGGAGGTGTTCCAGCGTCTCGGCCACGATCACCCGCGTGAAGGAGCCGCTCGGGAACGGGAGCCGCAACGCGTCGGCACGGACGGCCAGCGCCGAAGCCGACGCCGGTGCCTCGCCCGCCTCCGCGAGGTTGGCGAACATGTCCCGTACGTACTTGAGCGCGGTGTCGTCGAGGTCGGCGGCGACCACGTCCGCGCCGCGTTTGTAGGCCTCGTACGCGTGCCGTCCGTTCCCGCAGCCGAGGTCGAGGACCCGGTCGCCGGGGCCGACGGGGAACCGGTCGAAGTCGACGGTCAGCACTCGGCACGCTCCTGCCCGAGCAGGCGCCGGTAGTGCGCCGCGGTCTCCTCGGCGGTGCGCCGCCAGCTCAACGCCCACGCCGTTTCCAGCCCGCGGGCCGCGAGATCGGCACGCAGGTGTTCGTCGCCGAGAACCTTGGTGAGCGCCTCCGCGAGCGCGGGCGCGTCACCCGGCGGCACCAGGATCCCCGCGTCACCCACGACTTCGGGAAGGGCACCGCCGGTCGTCGCGACCACCGGGGTGCCGCAGGACATCGCTTCGACGGCCGGCAGCGAGAATCCTTCGAACAGCGAAGGCACACAGGCGATCTCGGCCGAGCAGAGCAACCGCGCGAGTTCGTCGTCGGTCAGTCCGGTGACGAAGCGGACGTTCGCGCTGGGGCCGAGCCGGGCGAGCGCCCGCGCGGCCGGGCCGTCCGGTTTCGGCTTGCCCACGATCACCAGCTCACCGTCGATCCGGTCCCAGGCCACCAAGAGGTGTTCGAGCCCCTTCAACGGTTCGTCGGCGCTGGCGGTGGCGACCACCCGGCCCGGCACGCGGTCGATGTCCGGTCGCGGCCGGAAGAAACGCGTGTCCGCGGCGAGCGGGACGACGTGGATCCGCTCCTGAGGTACACCCATTTCGCGGCTGATCGCCGCACGGGAGGCGTGCGACACGGTCAGCGTGGGAAGCCGCCGCGCGACGCGGTGCTGCATGTCGACGAAGCCGTACCACCGCTTGACCCTCGATGCCTCCCGCCCAGTGACGGTGGCGAGCTTCAGGTCGCGGTCCACGGCGATCGGATGGTGGACCGTGGCGATGGTGGGAAGTCCACAATGGAGGGTTCCATAGCCGAGGCCTTGGTTGTCGTGGACGAGGTCGAACTCGACCCGGCGTTTCGCGAGATGGTGGGCGGCGCGCAGGGAGAACGCCAGCGGTTCCGGGAAGCCGCCGCGTCGCATGCCGAGGAACTCGACCCACGACGGCAGGTCACGCAGTTCTCGCGGTCGCGGTGTCCGGAACGGATCCGGCTCCGCGAACAGGTCGAGCCCCGGGAGCTTCGTCAACCGCACGCCGTCATCGACCTCCGGATAAGGCGGCCCGGACAGGACCTCGACCCGATGTCCCAATGCGGCGAGTTCGCGGCTCAAATGCCGGACGTACACCCCTTGACCGCCGCTGCGGGGATTGCCCCGGTAGGTCAGGAGCGCGATCCGCAGCGCGCTCACCGCTCACTCCCTGGCGCCCCAGTACTCGAGCTGCGTACGGATCTTGCGGGTTTCCTGGTGCCGTTCGCCGCGGACTTCGACGGAATCGTCGAGCAACTGGGTCCAGACCGAGAGGGCTTCGGTGACTTGACCGGCTTTGGCGAGTGTGAGGGCGAGGCCGAAGCGGAGGTCGAGGACGTCGGGATGCCGGTCATTCAGCCGTCCCGTCGCTTCGTCGAGGAGCCGTCGGTACTCCGAAACAACGGGGGGGGGGGTGCTCGATTTCGGTGCTCCAGAAAGCGATGTTGTGCCGGATGTGGCTGACGATCTCGTCGTCGCCCAGGGCCTGTTTCGCCTGCGGCAGCAGTTCCCGTGCCAGCCGGAGGGCTTCCTCGCCGTTCCCGGTCTTGCCCGTCGCCACCGCGAGGAAGTGCCGCGCGTGCAGTGTTTCGCGATGCTCAGGGCCGAGTGCCCTGGTGGCGTCCCGGACCAAGGCTTCGAACGCGGCCCGGGATTCCTCGAGGCGGCCGAGTTCGGCGAGGAGGTGCCCGATGTTGTTGCGGACGCTCAAAACGTCTTCGTCGCCCTCGCCCAGTGTGGTGGTGACGATCGGCAACAGCTCCTCGAACCGCGTGAGAGCCGTGGCGGCGTCTCCTGCCTTGCCGGTCCAGGTGGCGTGCCTTGCCTTGCAGCGCAACGTGATCCGGTCGGTCTCCCCGAGCTGCCGGGCCGCGCGGTGGGCCCAGGACGCCCAGCGTTCCCGGTTCTCGACGGGAATGGGAGAGGCTCGGTGCTCCAGGGCGCGCAAAGCGTCTTCGTGCAGGTTCGCCAGCCAGAAGTACTCGGCTTCGTTGGCGCTGGCGTAACTCTGTTCGAGTGTCGGCTCGTCGTCTCCGGTCACCGGCGCCACCTCCGAGATCGCCTTCGCCAGCTGGGCGCGCAGCCGCCTCGCCATGTTGGGGAACGGCAAAGGCGGGGCGTCGGTCCACTGAACGGTTTCGTCGGCAAGTCCCGCCTGCGTCCGGCTGACGGAGTCGCCGAGTTCGGCGAGGAGGTCGCGGACGTGCACCTGCCTGTCCGGGCCCCCGCTCGCCGCGCTCGCCTTGGTGAGGATCGAGAGCGGGATGGGGCCACGTGCGGCGGCCAGCTGCAGCAGCTCCAGCAGGGTCGCCCGCGCGGACTGAGGCGCGGCCGTCGAGTCGCTGTACTCATCGGCCTCCTCCGGCCAGGCTTCCTCCTGGGTGACGCTGATGAACGTGACCGTCGAATCGCCGAGCCGGACGACGTCGCGGTGCGTCAGTACGGCGTTCAGCACGCGGCGCCCGTTCACGAAGGAGCCGTTGGCGGAGTCGAGGTCGGTCAGCCACGCGGTCTCGCCGTCCCAGCGGATCTCGCAGTGGAGCCGGGAAACCCGCGAGTCATTGAGGCGGAGGGCGGCCTTCCTGCTGCGGCCGAGGGTGATGAGCCCGTAGGACAGTTCGTGCGTGACCGGAGGCTGGCCGGGGACGTCGATGATCAGGGTGCCGGGTGTGAGCTTCGGCGAGGTGGGCGAACCGTCTCGCGGTTGTACCTGTCCCGGCACCGGCCGTGGCTCGACGATCACCGGCTGGCTCTGGCCCGGCCCCGGTCGAGTGCCGAGCACCCAATTACGTCCCGAGGGATACATGTCGACAGTGACGGCGGCGGCCGTGAGGCTGCTCCGCTCACGCGTCGCCATCACCGTCTTGACCCACTCCAGCGCCGGATCGGCCGACAGGGTCCGGAGAAAGTCGCCCAGCCGGGCGCCGACGTCCGGGTCGAGGTCGTCGAGCCCGTCGACCGCGATCCGCACGTGGCCGTCCGTCCACTGTGGAGCAAGGGTGTGCAAGGGGCCGAGAAGGGTCAGATCGAAAACGCTTGCGCCGCTGCGCGCCTCGTCGTCGAGCCCGCTCGAAAACCGCTCACCGGCTTCGTTGAAACCGGGCACGGTGCGCCGCAACTGGCGGGCAAGTTCCCGCGCGAGTTGCTCCGCCGTCTGGCCGCGTGCGGCGAACAGCACGGCGTGCAGGAAGTCCGGTGGCACGTACGCGCCGGCCACCGACGGCCGCGCCAGCGCGGCGAGCATGGTCGACTTCCCGGACTTCTCCTCACCGGTGATCGCGACCAGGCGCGCCCCGGTGAGCAGGTGCCCGACGGTCTTCCCGAGCCGGGGGTCCGGCTCGTAGTCCTCGGTCAGCCGCTCGATCAGTGGGGCGGCGGGGTTGCCGGCCAGCGGCGAACGTCGCCACGTGGGGGAGGAGTTGAGCGCGATCCAGAGTCCTTGATCGGCCTCGGTCACCTCGCGGGTGCCGTCGAAACCCAGGTGCACCGCGGTCTGCATGGGGCACAGCCCGGCGATGACCCGTTTGAGATCCGCGCAGCGGACGCGCTCGCCGAGACTCTCGTGTCCCGAGCGCAGCACAGTGACCAGCGAGCGGCTGAAACAGCCGTTGGCCGCGACGCGGTCATCGGACGCGGTGAGCAGGTCGAACCGTTTCCCCGCCTCGCCGACGATCCGCAGCCAGCGCCTGCCGGCCTGCAACGCCCCGATGCCGGCGTGGCAGGTGTCGAGCAGGATCACCAGGCCGTCCAGCATCGAGTAGCGGCCTAGGAGTTCCTTGATCCGCTGCGCGAACAGGAACGATCTCCGGCTGTCCACCGGCAGGCTGGTGTCCTTGGTGAGGAAGTAGAAGTCGTCGTCGGCGTATTCGCCGTGCCCGACGAGAGAGAGGAAGAGCGTCGCCTCGTCCTCCGACGCGCGCTCGAACGCTTCGACCAACGCGTCGTCGAGTTCGACCATGGTCGGGTCGACGAGCAGTCCGCGTCCGTCCGCGAGAGCGGGGACGCAGCCGCCGATCTCGGGATCGAGCAAAGCCGCCGAGACCTGCCTGCCCGCGTCCGGGAGGAACGACAACAGATTCAACGCCTCGCACTGCGACGCGACGACCAGTGACCTCCGCTCTCCCACGGAGATCACTTTGTCTCATCGAAGGGTCACCGGCAAGGGCATGCGCGATACTGTGCGTGTCGATACGGGAAAGGGGTGCCGGTGGCTCGGATCGTTCTGGTGCACGGCATCGCCCAGGAACAGAAGTCCGCGGACACCCTCGAGGCGGAGTGGCTCCCGAGCCTGGCGGGCGGGGTCCGGCTCGCCGGTGACCCCGCGCTGGCCGACGACCTCTGGCGGGACGCCCGGCCCGGTGCGGCGCGGATGGCCTTCTACGGCGACCTTTTCCTCCGTGACGGTCAGCAGGGCGGTGCGGACGAGCTGACCGCCGAGGAATGGGGACTCGCCGAGACGCTGGCCGCGGAATGGCTGCGGAACGCGGCTTCGTCGGCCGCCCGCGAGCCGGACCGGACCAGGGCTCAGGCCGAATTGGCCCGGCTGACGGAGGATCGCGGGGAAGAGCAAGGCGTGCGCGCCGCCGCCCGTCCGGTGCTGAACGCGCTGGTGCGGTTGCGGCCGTTCGCCCGCCTCGGGGTCGCGTTCGCCGAACGTGTGGTGGTCAAGGCGCTCAAACAAGTGACGCTGTACCTCACCGACGAAACGATCCGGAAACGCGTCCAGGAGCGCGTCGCCGAGCACATCGGCCCGGAGACCGAAGTCATCATCGGGCATTCGCTCGGTTCCGTCGTCGCCTACGAAGCCGCTCATCTGCACGGCCGCCCACTGCCGCTGCTGCTCACCCTCGGCTCGCCGCTCGGCCTGCGCACGGTGGTCTACGAGCGGACCCGCCCGCAGCCGCCGGCCGTCCCGCCCGGGGTGGCGCGCTGGGTGAACCTCGCCGATCGCGACGATCTCGTCGCCGCACGCCCGGATCTCACGCCGCTGTTCCCCGGCGCGGACGGCGTCCTCGACAGCGGTTACACGGTCGACAACGGGGCCAAACCGCACGAAGCGGCGTTCTATCTGGCCAAGCGCCGCACCGGTGAAGTCCTTTCCGCCGCGCTGGGCTAGTCCTTCGGTCGTGAGTGGTGATGACGGCTCTGGCCAACGGTGTTTTGGTTACCTACGGCGGGTGAGCTGGGTAGCGCTGGTCCGTGAGGGACTCCTTGAGGGACCCAGAGTCCCTCAAGGAGTCCTTCACGGACCCGAAACCCCATCACAAACCCCAGCGGCACCACCAGTCACAACAGCGGCGCGTGAAGGACCCCGTCCCTCGGCTCAGCTGAGGAAACTCGACCCTCACACCTTTCCCAGTACATGAAGGCCCCCTTCACTGCGCCTAACGCAAGGAAGGGGGCCATCATGTACTTCACGCGAGCAAGCCCGCAGGCCACGAGTAGGCACCTGAGAGAGGGTTCGTTCTAGCCCGAATCGCCACTCACGACCGTTACCTGCCCCCGCAAGGCGTAACCCAGCGGTTTCCGCGGCGACGGCGGAAGGAAACAGCGTCACTCGAAGCTCACTGCCGAGGTGATCTTCGAGGGAAGGGGCAGCCATGCGGGTATCGGCAGAGGTCGGCACGTGGCTCACCCGGCGCAGCAGCCGGGCGGGCGACTGGTGGGCGGCGGAGCTGGCCGCCGCCAAACGCGGCACGCGGGTTTCGGTGGTGATCCCGGCCCGCGACGAGGAGGAGACCGTCGGCGCGATCGTCGGCACCATCCGGCGCGAACTCGTCGAACGCGTTCCGCTGGTGGACGAGATCCTGGTGGTGGACAGCCATTCCACCGACGCCACCGCCGAGGTCGCGCGGGCGGCCGGAGCGGACGTCGTCGCACAGGACGCGGTGTTCCCCGAACTGGAAAGCCTGACCGGCAAAGGGGAAGCGCTCTGGAAAGGCGTCGCCGAAACCACCGGTGACCTCGTCGTCTTCGTCGACGGCGATCTCCGCGATTTCACCGCCGACTACGTGACCGGACTGCTGGGACCGTTGCTGACCGACCCGGCGATCGCCTACGTCAAGGGTTTCTACCACCGTCCGCTGATCGGAACGGCGGGCACCGAACCCGACGGCGGCGGCCGGGTCACCGAGCTCGTCGCCCGGCCGCTGCTCAACATGTACTGGCCGGAGCTCGCCGGTTTCGTCCAGCCGCTCGCCGGTGAATACGCCGGACGGCGCGAAGTGCTCGAAGGCATCCCGTTCGTCACCCACTACGGCGTCGAGGTCGGTCATCTGATCGATCTGCTCGAACTGCACGGGCTCGACGCGCTCGCGCAGGTCGACCTCGGCCACCGGACCCACCGGCACCAGGGGACGCAGGCACTCGGCCGGATGGCGGCGCAGATCATGCTGACCTTGATGGACCGGCTGGAACGCGGTGGCCGCGTGATCTCGGCGGCGCCGCCGTCCACCTCGCTCGCCCAGTTCAGGCGGGGCGAAGGGGAAGGCGTCGAACGCGAGCTGGTGCTCACCGACGTCGCCCTCACCCAGCGGCCGCCGCTGGAGAGCCTCCCGCCGGAGATCCGGCCGGAGAACTCACCCGCGTTGCGGAGGACGGCTTAGACCGTGTGAATCGGTGTCTTCGCGGGTTGCCAGCCGGGCGGGCCGAACACGTAACCGAACTTGTCCCGCCACGACCGGGCCGCGCGGACGTCACGCAGGATCGACCCGTACTCGTGGAAGCCGACTTCGAGCAGGTTGTAGGTCTCGATGTTCTTGGTCAGCCCATAGGTGGGCCGTTTGCCCTCGGGCACGAAACTGCCGAACATCCGGTCCCAGATGATCAGGATGCCGCCGTAGTTCGCGTCGAGGTACTCCTTGTCGCTGCCGTGGTGCACTCGATGGTGTGAAGGCGTGTTGAACACGTACTCGAACCAGCGCGGCAGCTTCCGGATCTTCTCGGTGTGCACGAAGAACTGGTAGACGAGGTCGATCGACAGGCCGGTGAGGATCATCCACGGCGGGATGCCGGCGAAGGCCAGGATCGACCAGAACGGCAGCTGGAAGTACGGGGTCCACTTCTGCCGCAGCGCGGTCGAGAAGTTGTAGTGCTCACTCGAATGGTGGACCTGGTGGCCCGCCCACATGAGCCGGACACGGTGACTGGCCCGGTGATAGGCGTAGAAGACGAGCTCTTGGCCGAGCAGCATCAGTGCCCACGTCCACCAGTCGTCCGGGCTGAACTTCACCGGTGCCGCCTGGTAGAGCGCGGCGAACACGAACAGCATGGCGATGCGGAAGACGCCGTTGATCACGACCGCCACCGCGCCCATGGCCATGCTGGTCCGGGTGTCCTTGACGCTGTAGCCGATGACGTTGTCGTCGTGCCCCAGCACGTGCAGCGCGAGGATCTCGATCGCGACGAACAGCAGGAACACCGGTGTCGCCATCAGCACCGGGTCACTCAGATGGGCAAGGAAATCCGCCACCGCACCGCTCCCTCTTCTCGCCGCTTGATCTGACCTTACGGTAACTTACCCTGGGGTCATTTACCTCAGGGTAAGATAGCCGCCGTGACAGAAGCAAGGGCCGTCGGCACGAAGGGCGTGCCCCGTGAAGAGCGGGAAACGCAGATCGTGCGTGCCGGTACGGAGGAGTTCGGCAAGAACGGGTACGCCGGGGCGTCGATGGTGGAGATCGCCCGTCGGGTCGGCGTCACGAAACCCTTGCTGTATCAGTACTTCGGCTCGAAGGACGGGCTGTACCTCGCCTGCCTGCACCGAGCGGGGGACAGGCTGACCGAAGGCGTCGCCGAGACGATGGCGCGGGAGGGCGAGCCGCCGGAGCGGATGCCGCTGGCAGTGCTTTCGGCCATCTTCGAGACCTTCGACCACGACCGTTATGCGTGGAAGCTGCTCCGCGACCCGACAGTGCCCTCGACGGGGGAGATCGCCGGAGTCGCCGCCGGCTACCGCTTCCGCCTCGACGGGTTCGCGCTGGTCGGCGCCGCCCAGCTGATGCGGTCGCGCGGGCTCGGCGACGAGCGTGACATCGAGGCCATCGCCCAGGTGTGGACCGGAGTCGTCGATTCCTTGATCAGCTGGTGGATCGACCAGCCGGATCAGGACGCGGCGGCGATGACCGAACGGTGCGCGCGGATCATGCGGAACCTGTTCGGCTGGTGAGCGCGGCCGCGGCGGCCTCGCCGTCGGCGAAGGCGAGCGGAGGACGGTCGTTCAGCGGGAACCAGGCGTATTCGGAATTCTCTTCCGACAACACGATTTCCGCGTCCGGCGGGAGTTCGCAGGTGAACGTGAACGCGATCGTCACCAGGCCGGTGTCGCCGTAGACCGACGGGTACGACCCGGCGAACCGGAGGTTCCGGAGTTCGCAGCCGATTTCTTCGAGTCCTTCGCGGACGAGGTTCTCTTCGGCGGTTTCGGCGCCGGAAAGGAAGCCCCCGACGGTGTCCCAGCTGTCCTTCCGGGGCTCATGGGCCCGGCGCAGCAACAGGATCCGGTCGCCGTCGAGGACGAGACCGACCGTGGTCGGCAGCGGGTTGTCGTATTTGGTGAAGCCGCAAGCGGGACACTCGACATGGGCGTCTTCACCGGTCCCGGCGAGCCGGGTGCCCGCGCCGCAGCGGGGGCAGAACTTCCAGTCCTTCACCGGCCGGAGCCTAATGGCCGGTGGAGAAGAGAATTCATTGAGGGGTAAGCGAAACGTGTCGTGATTGTGGGCGGCCTGTTCGCGGGGGCGGGGCAGTGCGAAGGCGTAACGCACGTGCTCAGACGCGTAACTCGCATGCCTGGATCCCGCACTCGGGTGTCCCGGCCCCAAGCACGCGAGTTCCGGCTTCAGGCACGCGGGTGCGGTGCCACATCACCCAGCCCACCCCTCACCCGCGACCTCAAGCCAGAAAATCCGTGAAGGCCTCCTTCCCTACCTTGAAAGTAGGGAAGGAGGCCTTCACGGACACGCCGCCCTTGGGGTGACCTCGCACCTTACGAGCAGCGCCAGTACGAAGGCTCGGGCAAGCCCATCGGCGTGGCGATGATCGCGCCGTCCGCGGTCACGAACGCGTTCGAACCAAAGGGATGGGGCACGTCCGAGAAATTCGGCCTGGGGCCGGTGATCGTGCTCTCGTTCGCCCCGTCGCGCCAGACGCTCACGGAATCCCCCGAAGAGGCACCGTGGAACCCGAGCACGACTCCCCGTGAATTGGCCGCCTTCGCGGTCGCGCCGGGAATGGTCGAGACCACGTTGCCCACGGCGTCCCACACCACGGCCACGCGGCCGCCCGCGGCATCGACGCCATAACCGGCGGTCACGCCCTCGTCGAACTGCGACGCGACGATCCCGGTGAGACCGGGTGGGGTCTGGAGCATGCCCCTGGAGCCGTCGGTGTGGTAGATCTCGCCGGTCGAGGCCACCACGCGTCCCGTTTCGTCGATCCCGACCGGGAACCCGTCCCCGAGGATCCGGTAACCCGTGCCACCCGCGGGCCAAGAGATGATCTGGTTCTTGCCCGGGGCCTCCACGACACCGGTGATGTCCCCGCGATCGTTGAGCCACGAGGGATAGGTGTGCCCTGTTGCCGGTGCCGGCAGCCAGCGATAGAACGTCTGGTACACGTACGGAACGGCGTTGCGCGAGTCGTCGACCTTCGCTCCCACGACCACCCCGTTCCGGTTGATGTCCCGGGTGTGGTTCCAAGCGCCGTCGCGGAAGCGCAGCATCTTCCGCGGCTGTCCGTTGTGCCAGATGATCCCGTAGCTGGGTTCGGGGTAATTACTGCCGTTCCCGAGGATCCACTCGGTCCCGGCGGAGCCGTCGATGTAGGCATAGTCGATCCCGGAGGGCATCGGCAGCCTGGTCTGCCGCCAGGAGCAGCCGGCGGGGTCCTGAGCGGGCACGGCCTGTGCCGTCTGGACCCCGATCGCCGTCATGAGGAGCGTCGCTCCCAGAACGGCGAGTCTCCGGCCGATCGCCATACTCAGAACCACCACTGGTTCTTGGCACCCGCGACGTACTCCCACAGCTGCACGACGCCGCCGTCACGCCCCGCGGTGCCGAGGTCGGAGTCGAGGTAACGCCCGCTGCGCACGTTCTGCAGACGCAGGAAGCCCTCGGGGTTCTCGGTCACGGTGAACCACTGGTTCGATCCGCCCGGCATGTAGTCCCAAAGCTGGACCTTGGTGCCGTTGCGGTCGATCGAGCCGAGGTCGGCGTCCAGGTACCGTCCGCTTTGGACGTTCTGAAGGCGGTAGTGCCCCTCGGGGATCTGGGTGATGTACCAGGCCTGGTTCGCCGGGATCGTGTTGTCCGGGGCGATGAGGCAGGTCCAGAGCTGAACCTTGGTGCCGTTTCCGTTGATGGTGCCCAGATCCGCGTCCAGGCACCGGCTCTCGTCGGACGCGGGGCCGAGCAGGTAAGCCTGCTGCTGAACGCTGAAACCGGCACCGCGCACGTTCGCCGGACGCAGCGACAGCTGCCCGACGTCGACACGCTGCTGCTCGTCCGCCGCCTGCGCGGCGGGTGCGCCGAACAGTGCCGAGAATCCGGCCAGCACTGTCACGGACACGAGAAATCGCTTGAGATTACGCATTTAGCTCCCCAGATTGCCGCAGGTGTCTCAACTGGGCCCCGACCAGGACACTCTGCTGACCATGATCTTGCCGTTCGGCCGCCGTCACGTCAATGAGGTTCTTTCCCACGAAAACGCCACCCCGACGGGAAATCCCGAACGAGGTGGCGATCGTCGACGTACCCGATGGATACGGCTGGGGTGCCCGGCGCCGCTCCGGGCACCCCAGCCGCGTCTCAGGTCGCGGCGTTGGAATTGCCGCGCAGTTTGACGTTGGCCGTCGAGGCGTTCTTGATCGCCGTCTCGATCTGCGCCATCGTCGAGGACGAGGTCAGGCCGGGCACCGTCGCCGTGTTCAGCGCGTAGAGCGTGAACGTGTACGGGTGGGTGGAGCCGCCGGGGCAGGGGCCGAAGTACTTCTGTGTGTTCGACCCGCTGCCCATGGCCTTTTGCTTGGCGCCGTTCTGGTTCGGCACGGTGAAGCCCGATCCCAGGCCTTCCGGCAGTGACGCCGCGGCCGCCGGGATGTCCCAGATCGCCCAGTGCAGTTTGTTGCCGTTGTTGGCCACGTCCGCGAAAACGACCGCGTAGCCCTTGGCGCCCGTGGTCCCGGCACCCCACGCCAGCGGTGGTGAGGTGTCCTGACCCGCGGTGCCGTCACCGGCGCAGGTGTACTTGTCCGGGATGGCCGCGTTGTCGGCGAACGCGGAACTGGTCAGTTTGAACGCGCCGGGCTGCGAGGAACCAGCAAACTTCAGGCGTACCACCACGTTGTCGATCGTGCTCGGCGTGCCACCGTTCTTGTCCGCGTTGGTCGAGGTGACCCACAGGCCGCCGTCCGGGGTCTTGGTGACCGAACGGAGCCTGCCCCAGCGACCGGAGAACAGCGACTGCACCGAACCGACGCCGTTGCCCGCCGCGTTGATCTGCGTGGCGAACAGCTGCTGGCTGGTGACGGCCGCGACGTAGATCCAGTCGTTGACGATCTCGATCCCGCTCGGCCCGCCGGAACTGGTCGGCCAGGTCTTCTTCGGCGCGACCGTGCCACCGCAGGTGCCCGTGGTGCCTTCACACTGGGGCCAGCCGAAGTTGCCGCCCTTCTGGATCAGGTTGAGCTCGTCCTGGGTGCCGTCCCCGAACTCCGACGCCCACAGCTGGCCGCGGGAGTCCCACGCCAGGCCCTGCGGATTGCGGTGCCCGAAACTCCAGACGTACCGGGCGTTCCCGCCGGTGGAGAAGAACGGGTTGTCACTCGGCGCCGATCCGTCGGGGTTGAGCCGCAGGATCTTCCCGTTGAGCGAACCCTTGTTCTGCGCGGTTTCCTTGTTCTGCCCGTCGCCCGCGGTGGCGTAGAGCTTGCCATCCGGGCCGAAGCGCAGCCTTCCGCCGTTGTGGTAACGGTTCTTGGCGATCCCGGTGAGCACCGGTGTCGACGTCGACGACAGCGTTCCGTTGTCGTAGGTCATCTTCACGATCCGGTTGTCGCCGGACGCCGTGTGGTACAGGAAGATCGCGTGATCGGTGGCGTAGTTCGGCGAAATCGCGATGCCGAGCAGGCCGCCTTCGCCGCTGGTGCCGACCGCGCCGGGGACCTTGCCCACCGTGGTCTTCTGGCCCGACGGCGTGATCCGCAGGATCTCGAAGCGGTCGCGTTCGGTCGCCAGCGCCGTGCCGTCCGGCAGGAAGTCGACGGACCAGGCGAGGTCGGCCTTCGTGATGTCCTTGTCGTACTCGGGAATCCCGCCGCCGGAGGCGCCGCCCGTCTTGACGGAGAGCGCGGTGCTCGCCGCGGAGGCGTTGCCGTCGAGGTCCCGTGCCTTCACCGTGAACGTGTACGATGTGTTCGCCGCCAGCCCGGTGATGGTCGCTTCGAGCGAAGGTGTCGTCGCGACCTTCGTGGTGCCCTGATAGACGTCGTAACCGGCGATGGTGCCGCTGTCGTCGGTGGAAGCGTTCCACGCCAAGGAGACGCTGTTCGCGGTCACGGACGTCGAACGCAGATTCCCCGGCACGGTCGGCGGCGTGGTGTCCCCGCTGGGCGGTGTGGTGAACTGCACGACATTGCTTTGCTGCGAAGGGTTTCCGGCCGCGTCGAAGGCGCCGACCGAGATGTCGTACGCGGTGTTCGGCGTCAGGTTGTCGACGGTCGCGGTGAGCGTGGTGCCGTCGACGGTCTTCAGGACGTTGCCGCCGCGCATGACCTCGTAGCGGACCACGCCGACGTTGTCGGTCGCGGCCTCCCAGGTGAAGGTGGCGGACCGGGCCTTGACGTCCTTGGCTGCCAGGTTCTTGGGCGGCGTCGGCGCTTCGGCGTCGAGCACTCCGCTCGCGGTGAGCTTGTCCGCGTTGGGTCCGCCGTTCGCGGTCGTCGCGGCGGTGCGGATCTTGTTGACCCCGGCGGCCAGCGCGACGTCCTTCGTCACGGTCTTCCACGTCGTCCACGCGCCGGTTCCGGGGAAGGACAGGGTCCCGGCGGCGGCACCGTTGATGCTCAGCGCGACCGGCCGGTCGATCGTGGTTCCGTTGGCATAGCGGAAAGTCAGCGTCTGCGTGCCCGCCTGCGCGGCGTTCACGGTGTACTCGACATAGCTGCCGACGACGTTGTCGAAGTTCACGAACCCGGTGCCGGAATAGCCCGCGTGGTTCGATTCGACGGCGCCTTGGGAGATCGTCGCGGTCTCGGATTCGTAGTCTGTCGCCGCCGCGCCGGCGGGCAGGGCCGGCAGGACGGCGAAGGTCATCGCCGTTGCGGCGGCGCAGGTGAACAGCGCGCGCCACGGTGGTCGGGGTGCCACTGGTGCCTCCATGCGTGCAGTCGGGGTCGGGGAGGTACAACGGCGGACCGGGCGAGCCCGGCGGGGGAGCGGGAGTTTTAGTTAGGAAACTTTCCTATCTATGGTTCAGATCACACACCAGCTCGTGCTTTGTGTCAATAGCTCACCATCATCAACACGGAGCGTCACGCCAGAACGCGATTAGTCCTCTAGTTGCGGTACTTGCACGCGCAAGCACCGCAACTAGAGGACTAATGGCGTTCTAGAAGAAGAGGGTCAGCCGGCGATGTCCGCGCGCGCGATCACCTTCGTGATCTTGGCGCGCACCAAGGACTCCTCGGGGACGGCGTTGCGCCTGCCGTAGGCCTCGGCCTTGTCCTCGCCCATGTACCGGCCACCGAGCCGGGTCGCCCACTCGAGCATCTCGTCGTAGTCGTTGTGCAACACGGCCTCGGCGGTGAACTGCACGTACGAGAACGGCGGCTTCTGGTCGTCGACGGCCAGCGAGATCCGGCCGTCGCGGCGGATCGCCTTCCCCTTGAGCGTGTCCGTCCCGGTGGTGAAGATCAGCTCGTCGCCGTCGGGTCCCTCATTGAGCAGGAACCACACCGGCGTCACGATCGGCGCGCCGTTGGCCCGGACCAGGCCGAGCATGCCCGTCCGGGTGCCCTCGCTCGCGAACTTCCACCACTCGTCCCGGTTCATCTCACGCATGGACCGAACGCTACCGGGACTTCCCGTCGTGGGCTGTCCCGGTCACCCGTGGGTGAGTCGTGAGTGGGTGTTTCGCGTGGCTGGATGGATGGCGCGTGTGATCAGACGGAGGACACGTGTGACTGAATGGATGACACGCGGGAGCGGCAGGTTTCGTCGGGTGTTCTCCGTCGGATCACGCGTGTCCGCCCGACAGCAAGAAGGGGACCATCACGTACTTCACCGCGAGCAAAGCGCACCGGATGCCTGGCATCCGAAAGATCCGAAAGAGACGCCGAGGGGGCACTGGACCCTCGATCCTCATCCAGTCCCGCGAGCCACAGCCGGGCCGAGGCCGGTCACCCGTGCGGGGTGCCGGGGGCGGCGACTAGCCTGGCCTGCTGTGCGAGACGACGAGCTGACCGGGATGGGGCTGGCCGACGAGGGGCTGACCCGCCGCCTCAAGGCGCTGGCCTGCACCGCGCCCTTGCACGACCTCGACGCGCGCAAGGCGAAGCTGGACTGGGCGGACGCGACGATCTACCAGATGGCCGAGATCGCGCTGCACACGATCGACCAGGTCACCGTATCGATGGACTTCGACACCGGCGCCGACCACGAACAGGTGATCGTGCGGCTGCTGCCGTTCGTCGCGCTCCAGGCTCCCGGCCGGACCCCGGACGAGCACGCCAAGGTCGCCCGCTGGGTGCTCGACAACCTGATCAACGTCGGCACCACCGATCGCGGGTTCCGCCGCGTCTACGGCTCCATCGGCCCCGGCGGCGGCTACCAGCGGCGCCAGTTCGACTTCAAACTGCTCGTCGAACTGGCCGCGCCCGACGGTGAGGTCTACCTGCGCGCCACCGACGAGGCGATCAACGTCCTCGTCGGCGCGCTGGACACCGACGTCGAATCCGCGCAGATCGCGGCCGAGGTCAAGCTGGAGAACCTGATCAACCGCGGCCGCCTCGCCGACGCGAAGCTCGCCGCCGAGCAGGCCCGCTACCGGACCGTCCAGTACGGCGAGACGCTGCGCGCCAAGCTGGACGCCACCCGGCGCGACGTCCGCGCGGTCGACTGGGAACGCGAGGTCCCGGACCTGCTGGACCAGGCGCTGTCCCATATCGAGTCCCGCTTCCGCGCCGAGAACGCGATCCTCAAGAACATCACCGCGTCCCGCGACGAGACCGAGGACCTCGACCGCAAACGCCGCGCCGCCGAACTCGTCGACATCGTCAGTGACTGCATCCGCCGCCACACCCGGCTCCAGTCCCGGCTGGCCGACGCCGGGGCGGTGTTCCGCGCCGAACAGGACCGCCAGCAGTTCTCCGGGCCGCCGCAGCGCGCGACGATCGACCTGTTCGGCCAGCTCCTGATGCCGACGCTGGGCCTGCCGATCGCCGACGCCGTCGCACCCGCGGAATCGTTCTTCCACGCCGGCGCCGGGATCTCCCCGCCGACCGTGCCGTCGCTGTCCTCGCTGGTGTCGCTGTTGCTGCGGCCGGCACCGGAACGCGACCAGCTCGTCGGCGAGATCCCCGAACCCGAGCTGATGCCCGCCGAGGTCACCGACAAGTTCGGCGACGAGCAGTGGCGCCTCGCCGACGACCTGCTCGACCTGCCCGAGGTGCCGCGACGGCTGTCCGGGCTGCTCGAAGAGGCGCGCCGGATCGACCCGGGGCTGCCCGCTCTGGTCGCGTTGCGGGCGGTGCACGCCTACAGTCCCGAGGTCGGCGCGGCGCTCCGGCTGGGGGAGCGCCAGGTGCTGCTGGCCGTCGACGACGGCACGCTGCTCGAAGACCCCGAGTTCGGCGGAGCGGATCTGCTGCTTTCGTCGGCGCGGGTGGACCGTGATGACCAGGAAGAGGAGGAGGTCGCGTGACGACATCAGGGGACGTCGAATCCGCGGCCCGGCTGGTCTCGTTCGGCATGCGCCCGAAGCAGTTGCCGTCGCGAGACGTCGTCTACGGCGATCTCGTCCGGCGCTACGGCGAGGACAGCGCGTTCAAGCAGCTCACGCACGCGGTCGCGGCCGGACTCGGGCTGATGGTGCTCGAAGTCAACCTCCAGGCCGGTGCGGTGCTCGCGGCGACCGACGAGTCCGTCTTCGAGATCAAGATGGACAGCTACGCGCGCCAGAGCAAGATCCGTGAGCGCCGCGAGACCGAGAAGGTCCTGCACGGCCTCATCCACCTGGCCACCGCCGCGCTCGGCTATCCGCGCCCCGACGACCTCGCCAACGACACCTACATCGGCCGCGTCAGCGTCGAACAGGTGGACGCGATGGTGCGGGAGGCCTGCCGGATCCTCGACGAACGCGCGGCCGAGGCCGAGGCGAACAACGACCCGCTCGCCGACGCGCCCGAACTCGAACAGGCTTGGCGCGCTTACGCGAGGCGTCCCGCGGCGGCGGCGACCAAGGACGGCAGGCTGGCGTCGGACACCACCCGCGGCATGGTCGCGCGAGCACTGCGCTTCCTCGCGGATCAGGGTTTCCTGGTCCAGGTCAGCGGGGAACAGGGCGGGACCTACCGGACCACACCGCGCTATCAGGTGCAGGTCCGCGAACTCGCCGCCGACGCGGCTTTCGACGATCTGCTCGCGCTGAACGTGGTCTCGGTCGCCAACGGCGGCGGGACGCTGCGCGCGGCCGCGTCGGACACGCTCTAAGGGGAGAAGATGTACGAGCTTTCGCGGGTTCGCCTGCACTCGGTGGGCCCGGCCGGCGCGCGCTACCAGGACGTCGTGCTGGACTTCAGCGGCGTCGGCGCGGCCATCACCGCGCCCAAACAGGACGCGCTGTTCAGCGCCGGGATCCACCTGGCCGGCGAGGGGCCGCCGCGGCGGCCGTCCCCGGCGAGCGTGCTGTTCCTGGAGAACGGCGGCGGCAAATCCGTCCTGATCAAGCTGATCTTCTCGGTCATGCTGCCCGGCCGCCGTCAGGTCGTCGGTACGACGAACACCAAGGTGCTGGAGAAGTTCGTCGCAGCCAAGGACGTCTCGCATGTGGTGCTGGAGTGGCTGCAGGTCGAGACCGGCCACCGGGTGATCACCGGCAAGGTGTCGGAATGGCGCGGGCACGTGGTGTCGGCGGATTCGGAGAACCTCGTCGACTCCTGGTACTGCTTCCGCCCCACGCCTTCGCTGGACTTGGACTCACTGCCGCTGACGTCGGACGGCAGGCTGCTGACGATGTCGGGGTTCCACGACCAGCTCGACAAGGTGCACGGCGGGGAGCCGGAGCTGGAGCTGTTCTGGACCCGGCGCCACCACGAGTGGACGTCCCGGCTGGACGGCCTCGGTCTCGACACCGAGCTTTTCCGGTACCAGCGCGCGATGAACGCCGGTGAAGGCGAGGCGGCGGACGCCTTCGCGTTCAACACCGACGAGGCGTTCGTCGAGTTCCTGCTGCGCGCGGTGCTGTCGGAGGACGAACCGAAGGACCTCGCCGAGGTCGTCGCGACCTACGCGCACAATCTCGCCCAGCGCGGGGATCTGTTGTCGGAACGGGATTTCGTCGCTGGCGCGCTCGATCTGCTCACGCCGCTGGCGGAGGAGGAAGGCGTCGCCGCCGCGTCACGGAAGCTCGCCGATGCCGCCCGCGCCGAGATGCGGACGCTGGCCGGTCAGGTCGCCGCGCGGGACAAGCTGGAGAACGAGCGGCTGAGCGGGCTCGAACAGCACGTCGACGAGGTGAAGTCGGCCGAGAAGCTGGCCGAGGGCGACCACCGCCGCCTCGCCGCCGGGGTCACCGAACTCCGGCGCCTGGTCGGGAAACTGCGGCTCGACGAGGCGCAGGAGAGCAAGAAGCGGATCGACGGAGAACTCGCCGAGGCCAAGACCGCCGCCGAGGCCTGGCGTGAATGCGCCACCGTGCTCAACCACCTCAACGCCGCCCGCAAGGCCCGCGATTTCCGGGAACTGGTGGGGAATCGCGAGCAGAAGGCACAGCCCGCGCTGCAGGCACGCAACACCGCCGCGGCCGCGCTCGCCCGAGGTCTGCTGGCGCTGGCCAAGAACGCGACCGATCAGGCGTCGAAGGCCGAAGCCCACGCCGACGCTCTGCGTGCCGAAGCGGAGAAGGCCCAGGCGGAACGCGACGAATCGGCGAACCTCGCCGCCTCGCGCCGGGCGGAGGCCCGCGGACTGGGCGCCCGGATCGCCGAAATCCGGGAGGAGATCGCGGAAGCCGTCCGGTCCGGCGCGCTCAAGGCCGGGGCGGACGTCGCCGACGCGGCGCGGGCGGCCCGTGCGGAGGCCGAGACGACCGCCGCCGAACTCGTCCGCCGCGAACAGGAACTCGAACGCGTCACCGAGGACCTGCGTGCCGCGCAGGCGACCGTCAACGACGCGCACCGGCTCGCCGGGTCCACGAAGGACCGGCTGGAGCGCGCCGCCGAAGAGCTGGACCGCGCGAACCGGCGCACCGACGCGCTCGCCGTCGAACCCCGGCTGGTCGAACTCCTCGGCGCCGACGACGTCGCGCTGGAGACGGATCTCCCGGTACTGCTGGAACGTCTTCGCGAGGCAGGGACGACCGCGGAGAAGGAACAGACGGCGTTGCGGATGGAGGAGTCCGTCGACGAGCGCGCGCTGAACGCGCTCGGTTCCGGCGGTCTCCTGCCCGCCACCGAAGAGGTCCAGGCCGCGTTGGACGCGCTGGAAGCCGCGGGGATGAACGCGTGGTCCGGCTGGCGCTATCTGTCCACTTTGGACAAGAAGCGGCGGGCGGCCGTGCTGGCCCGCGCGCCCCAGCTGGTCTCGGGGATCCTGCTCAACGAACCGGAGCAGGTCCGGCTCGCCGAAAAGGTGCTGGCGGAGCGGCGTTTGCTGCCCACCACGATCATCCCGGTCGCCACCACCGAGGCCACCACGACCGACCGCCTGCCGGGTGAGGCGGGTATCGAATTCCTCGTTCCGCCCAACCCGGCGATGTACGACGAGGAAGCCGCCGACGCCGAGCGTGAGGCCATCGCGCTCCGGCACGCGGAACGGCAGCGTCGCCTCGAAGCGCTGGCGGCTTCGCTGGCCGAAGACGCCGCGCTGTCGTGGAAACTCAAGACCTGGCGCGAGGACTACCCGCCCGGGAGCATCGCGACGCTGGCCGAACAGCTGCAGAACGCGCGTACCGCCCACGAGACCGCGCAGACCGCGTTGGACCAGGCGGAGAAGGAATTCCAGCGTCTCGGCGAGAAGGCGACCGGGTTGCGGGAGCGGATTCCCGAGCTGCGCGCGGCTTCGGCGGAGGCGGGGGAGCGGGCTCGTGGGCTGGAGGCGCTCGCGACGCGGGCCGCGAAGATTCCCGAATGGATGGACGACGTCGAACGCGCGACCGAGACCGCCGAGCGAGCCGAGTCGACGGCGTCCGAAGCCGCGGTGAAGGCGTCCCGGCTGCGCGAGCAGGCCGGTGAGGAACAGCGGACCGCCGACGGGCACCGCCGCACGGCGACGACGGCGAAGTCGGAACTTGCCGAGGTCCCGGGTTCGAGTGACGTCACCGAAAACGACCCCACGCCCGCCGAACCGGTGGACGCGTTGCGCCGCACCTTCGCGTCGGCGTTCGAGGCCTACTCGAAGGTCGAGGTCGGCAGCGATCTGCGGGCCGAACTCGACCAGGCGGAAAGCGTCGAGGCGTCCGCACGGGCGGCCGTCGAGGCACTGGACGACGCCGTCCGCGAGCGGGCCCTGATGCTGCTGGAGACGCCGGACGGTTCCGACGCTTCGGCGCGGGCGGCCGCGCAGGCGCGGGCGAACCGGGCCGTCGCGGTGCTGGAGGAGGAACGCACCGAGATCGTCGGTCTCGTCGCCACCCGCAAGGCGGAACTGAGCCAGCTTCCGGAACAGCCGTCCGCGCTCGCCCTCGACGCCAGGCCGAAGGACATCGAGCACGGCCTGGAGCTGATCGACGAAGCGAGCCTCGAAGTGTCGGCGGCCGCCCGGAAATGGGAGGAACTGCAGGAGCGCCGCGCCGCGGCCGAAGCGACGTTGGAGTCCGCGAAGACGTCCGCGTCCGGATTCGGCCTGCTGGCCGAGTCGATGGCGCACCTTTTGTCCAAAGAGGACGACGCGGTGGCCTTCGACGGCGACGTCGAATCCGCGCGGACCAAGCACTCCCGGCTCAACACCGCCCTCACCGAGGCACAGGACGCAGCCGACGCCGGTGACCGCCGGGTGCGCGCCGCGGCCGACCAGCTGGCGCAGTACGCCACTGACAAGCGCTTCGAAAAGCTCAGCACCCCCGTGCGGCAGCAGGTGATCTCGGTCCGCCGCGACCAGCTGCCCGCGCACGCCGCGGAATGGGCCGAGGCGTTGCGCCCGCGGTTGCGCACGCTCACCGACGACCTCGCGCAGATCGACCGCCACCGCGGCGGCATCATCACCCGCCTGCAGGGCATGGTCGACGGCGCGTTGCGCACTCTCCGTGCGGCACAACGGGTTTCGCGGCTGCCGGACGGTCTCGGCGACTGGTCGGGCCAGGAGTTCCTGCGGATCCGCTTCACCGAACTCGAAGACAACGTGCTCGCGGAAAAGCTGGGCGAGGTCGTCGACGAGGCCGCGGTGGGGAAGACCTCCGACGGCCGCGACGTCAAGCGGGACGGGCTGTCGCTCGTGCTGCGCGGCGTGCAGGCCGCCGCGCCCAAAGGTTTCCGCGTCGACATGTTGAAGCCGGATTCCGTGCTGAGGACCGAACGGCAGCGCGTCTCGGAGATCCGGGACGTGTTCTCCGGCGGCCAGCAGTTGACCGCGGCGATCATCCTGTACTGCACGCTCGCCGCGCTGCGGGCCAACAACCGGGGCAAGGCGCGCAACCGGCACTCCGGTGTGCTGTTCCTCGACAACCCGATCGGCCGCGCGTCGGCCGGGTATCTGCTGGAGCTGCAGCGGGCGGTGGCCGAGGCGCTGGGTGTCCAGCTGATCTACACGACCGGCCTGTTCGACGCGGGCGCGCTGAGCGAGTTCCCGCTCATCGTGCGGCTTCGCAACGACGCGGACCTGCGGGCGGGGCGCAAGTACCTGTCCGTCGACGCGACGATCCGCAACGCCACCGACGAACTCGGGGATCCGGACGGCGTCGCGCGGCTCTCGGCGACGCGATTGTTCACGCGGCCGTCGGACGAACCGGGCCAGGAAGAGGAGACCGCCTAGGGTGTGGCACGCTGTAGCACCTTGGGGCACCCGGTGCTAAGATGCGGAATATGAGCGTTCAGCACGAGATCTCTCAGCGTGATCTCCGGAACAGGTCCGGCGAGATCATGGACGCGGTCGAGCACGGTGAAACCTTCACCGTGACGCGTAGCGGCTCACCCATCGCCCAGCTGGTTCCGTTGTGCCGACGGCACGCCGTGTCCCGTGACCAGTTCGCCGCGGGTTCGGCGAACGCTCCGCTCATCGACCCGGACAGCTTCCGTGCGGACCTCGACGAGGCCTTGGCCGGGGAAGCGGACGATCCCTATGGCCGCTGAGGTCCACGGGCTGCTCGACACGAACATCCTCATCCTCCGGCGAGCGATCGACCACGCCCAGCTGCCGGATCTGATGTCGATCAGCACGATCACGCTCGCCGAGCTGTCGGCGGGGCCGCACTACGCCGACGACCCGGCGGAACGAGCGCGACGCACGGATCTGCTGCAGCGAGTCGAGTCCGAGTTCGACCCGCTGCCTTTCGGCACCGAGGCGGCACGGATCTTCGGCCGGGTTTCGGCGTCGGTGCTCGCGATGGGCAGGACGCCGCGGCGGCGTGTGGCCGACCTGATGATCGCCAGTGTGGCCATCGCGCATCGGATGCCGTTGTACACCACGAATCCGCAGGATTTCGATGGCCTGAAAGAACTTCTCGACGTCGTACCGGTCACCCGCCCAGGAAGCTGATCCTAGGGGCTAAGGACATGAAGGCCCCCTTGCTTGCGTCTGGCGCAAGGGCCCGGGAAAGTCCCGGTCTTGCAGGTCAGGTGACTATTCCTGCATTGTCGCGGGGCCGCATGTGCCGGTCGTGGAGCTTGATCAACGGAGGATCAGGGACACTCAACGTCCCTGATCTTCCGTTGGTCAAGGTCGAGCCGAGGTGGGGCAGGCCTGATTCTGGATGCCAGTGGGGCTTCAGTGTCCACAAGGGACACCGCCAGCCGATCGACTGTCCGATTGATGCCGCTAAATACGTTTCCGTGCGGGGTCGTGAGTGTTAATGAGGGTTATTGAGGGGTAAGTCAAACGTGTCGTGTCGCGGGCTGTGGTCGCTGCTGCCTACGCGTTTCCCTGGTGGTGAAGGCTTCCTTGCCTACGCTGACGGTAGTGAAGGGGCCCTTCACTACCGTCAGGCGTGATCCCTGGTGACAGTGGGACGGCTGTGACATCAACGTCCCGTCTTGAAGTCCGTGAAGGCCTCCTTGAGGGACCCAGAGTCCCTCAAGGAGGCCTTCACGGACTTACCACCCACCACGCCACCTTTGCCTTACCCCTCAATAGAACGACTCAAATCACTCATGACCCCCTCTCGAAACCGTGCAAGTCTCCCAAATCGGGCACATTTGACTCGAAAAGTGTCCCTTATAGACGGTCAGAAGCCGGGTGAGGCCTTTTGCGTGAGCCCGCTCCCGCCGGGGCCACCACGGCACGTTCGCCTTGACCCCGCCCTAGCAATGGAGCCGACCAGCAGTTATGCGACTTCGCCGGGACACTCCCGCCCGGCCCCTCATCTGACCCGAGCAGAAGGAAGTGGCCGGTCGTCAGTTCTCCCGCGCCGCGGCGCGGTACCGCCCCGGCGCCTGACGGCGAGCCCGCCGGAACGCCCGGCTGAACGCGTAGACCGACGTATAGCCGACAGAGTGGGCGATGCTGTCCACCGTGTCGTCGGTGTCGCGGAGCCGGACCGCGGCCAGATCCATTCGCCACTGGGTGAGGTAGTCGCCGGGGGTCCGGCCGGTGGTTTCGCGGAAGCGGCGGGTCAGCGTGCTGCGTGAGGTCGCCAGCTCCGCCGCGAGCAGGTCGGTGGTCCACGGTTTCGCCGGTTCTTCGTGGAGCTTGGCCAGTGCCACGCTGACCAGCGGATCGCCGAGGACGCCAAGCCAGGTTCCGCGTGTCTCGTCCGGTTTTTCGGCCTGCCAGACGCGGAGCAACTGGACGAGCAGGATGTCGACAAGCCGGTTGAGGACGAACTCGGTGGCGATCTGCGGACGGGCGAGTTCACGCGACAGCAGCCGGACGGTGTCGTCCAGGCCGTCGCCGCCGTGGGACGCGCGGATGTGCACCAGTTCCGGCAGCGTGGTGAGCACCTGGATGGACACGGCCGGGTCATAGTCGTAGGAGGCGCCCAAGACATGGGTCTGCACCTCCCCGGAACCGAGGCGCAGCACCCCACCGCAGGACCGCGCCTTCTCCGCCACCGCGCACAGCTTGGGAATGACCGGCGCGTCCGGGGCGCTGCGCAAGGTGTGCTCGGGTCCGTTCGGCAGCAGGACGACGTCGCCGGGCATGAGCTGCCGTGGCGGGTGGCCGGTCACCTCCAGCCAGGCCGTGCCGGAGGTGACGGCGTAGAAGGCCGCGCCCGCGATGCCGTGCCAGAGGATCCCCCACGGCCCGGACGCCTCGATCCGGGCGCCGGCGGTGCCGCGGACGCCGCCCACGGCGAGTGTCTCGGCCAACAGGTCCATACCGCCGAGGATAGTGCGACAGATGGATATGTTCATGGCTGTTTCAGGCATCGATACGACCACGCTGTGCTTCATATGATCGCGCCATGGCAGACACGTTCGACTTCGATGAGATCAACCGCGGCGTCATCGCCGAATTCCGGGAGAAGGGCGGCAAGGCGGGCGGGATGTTCGAGGGCTACCTGCTGATCCTCGTGCACCACATCGGCGCCAAGTCCGGCACCGAACGGATCGCGCCGCTGGTCCCGTTCGTGGAGGACGACCGGATCTACATCTTCGCCAGCAAGGGCGGCGCCGACGAGAACCCGGCGTGGTACCACAACCTGGTGGCCAACCCCGAGACCAAGGTCGAGTTCGGCACCGAGACCTTCCCGGTGCGCGCGCGGGTGCTCACCGGCGCCGAGCGCGACGACATCTACGCCAAGCAGGCCGCCGACCAGCCGCAGTTCGCCGAGTACCAGCGCAAGACCAGCCGGGTCATCCCGGTGATCGAGCTGGAGCGGATCTGAAAGCCGGCGACCGGGTTTGTCGGTAGCCGGTGGTAGAACCGATCCGTGCTCCCCAAGATCGGTCTCCGGCAGCGGCGCGCCCGGCTCGCCGTGCGCCATCACCTCGCCACGCCCGCCTCGTCGGTGCACGCCGCGGCGGACGCGGTCGTGGCACTGCACGCCACGGATCCCGCGACGGTCCACCTTTCGGCGTGGGCCAGGGTCAAGGGTGACGGCGTCGCGGAACTGGAAAACGCGCTCTACGAAGAGCGCACGCTGGTGCGCATCCTCGGCATGCGCCGCACGGTCTTCGTGGCCGGGCGCGAGAACGCGGCCCTCGTCCAGGCGGCCTGTTCGGCCGACATCGCCAAGAAACAGCGCCGCCTGCTCGAACAGCACCTCGGCCAGCAAGGGCATCCGGAGAACGTGCCCGATCCGGAACGCTGGCTGGCCGAGGTCGAGGACGCGACAGAGCGCGCTCTGAAGGCCCGCGGGTCCGCGACGGCACAACAGCTGTCCGAGGACGAGCCCCGGCTGAGGCAGCAGCTCCTGATGTCGAAGGGCAAGCCGTACGAGGCGATCGCCAACGTCACCAGCCGGGTCCTGTTCCAGCTCGCGGTCGACGGCCGCATCGTGCGCGGGCGTCCGCGCGGCAGCTGGCTCAGCAGCCAGTACTACTGGGCCACGATGGCGGACTGGCTTCCCCATGGCCTCGCGGTGTGGGACGCCGACGAGGCCAGAGCCGAACTGGCCCGGAAGTGGCTTTACGCCTACGGACCGGCGCCGATCGCGGATCTGCGGTGGTGGACGGGCTGGACGGTCGGGCAGACCAAGAAGGCGCTCGCGGCCGTTCAGCCGATCGAGGTCGATCTCGACGGCGTCCCCGGCGTGCTGCTCGCCGACGATGTGGAGCCCGTCGCGGAACCCGAGCCGTGGGTCGCGCTGCTTCCTTCCCTCGACCCGACGTCGATGGGATGGCTCGACCGCGAGTGGTACCTCGGCCCGCACCGGGCGCCGCTGTTCGACGGCACCGGCAACATCGGCCCCACGGTCTGGGCCGACGGCCGGATCGTCGGCGGCTGGGCGCAGCGTCCCGACGGTGAGGTGGTCCATCACTTCCTGGAGGACGTCGGCGCGGACGTCGAACGGGCCGTCGAGGCGGAGGCGAACCACCTGGCCGAGTGGTTCGGAGAGGTGCGAGTCACGCCACGGATGCGTACGCCGCTGGAGCGACGGCTAGCACAACGAAGCTGAGAGTTTTCCGCAGAGCTCCTGGTGGCGGTGGTCTTAATCGATTCTTGACCTGACCCACCGAGTGGTGGAAGTCTCGTCAGGGCAAAGAGGGCCGCCCGAGCGCGCACGCTAGGGTTGCGCCCGAGTAACGGACGTCTTTCCGGGGCGATCCCGGACGAGTCTCAAGGGAGTGGCAGCAGTGACGGTTCGCGTAGGTGTCAACGGCTTCGGCCGCATCGGCCGCAACTTCTTCCGGGCCGTGCAGGCCGCCGGTCACGACATCGAGGTGGTCGCGTTCAACGACCTCGGCGACGTCGCCACCATGGCCCACCTGCTGAAGTACGACTCCATCCTCGGCCGCTTCCCGGGCGAGGTCAGCGTCAGCGACGAGGGCATCGTCGTCGACGGCAAGACCATCAAGGCACTCGCCGAGCGCGACCCGGCCAACCTGCCCTGGGGCGACCTCGGCGTGGACGTCGTCGTCGAGTCGACCGGTTTCTTCACCACCGGTGACGCTGCCAAGGCGCACCTCGCCGGTGGGGCCAAGAAGGTCATCATCTCCGCGCCCGCCAAGGGCGAGGACCTGACCGTGGTGCTCGGCGTCAACGACGACAAGTACGACGGTTCGCAGAACATCATCTCGAACGCGTCTTGCACCACCAACTGCCTCGGCCCGCTGGCCAAGGTGCTGAACGACGCCTTCGGTGTCGAGCAGGGCCTCATGACCACGATCCACGCGTACACGCAGGACCAGAACCTGCAGGACGCGCCGCACAAGGACCTGCGCCGCGCCCGTGCCGCCGCGCTGAGCATGGTCCCGACCTCGACCGGTGCCGCCAAGGCCATCGGCCTGGTCCTCCCGGAGCTCAACGGCAAGCTCGACGGCTACGCGGTCCGCGTCCCGGTCCCGACCGGTTCGGCCACCGACCTCACCGTCACGCTGACCAAGAGCGCGACCCTCGAGGAGATCAACGCCGCGTACAAGGCCGCCGCCGAGGGCCCCCTGGCCGGCATCCTGCGCTACAGCGACGACCCGATCGTTTCGGCCGACATCGTCACCGACCCGGCGTCCTGCATCTACGACGCGCCGCTGACCAAGGTCATCGGCAACCAGGTCAAGGTCGTCGGCTGGTACGACAACGAGTGGGGTTACTCCAACCGCCTCGCCGACCTCGTCAAGCTCGTCGGCAACAAGCTCTCCTGACCCATGGCGCTGAAGAACCTCGAAGACCTGCTGGGCGAGGACGTCTCGGGCCGGTACGTACTCGTACGTTCCGACCTGAACGTCCCGCTCGACGGGGACAAGATCACCGACGACGGCCGCGTCCGCGCGGCCCTGCCGACCCTCAAGCGGCTCGCCGAGGCGGGCGCGAAGGTGGTCGTCACGGCGCACCTCGGCCGTCCCAAGGGCGAGCCGGACCCGAAGTTCTCGCTCGCGCCCGTCGCCGCGAAGCTCACGGAGCTGCTCGGCGTCGACGTGCCGCTGGCCGATGACCTGGTCGGCGAGTCCGCCAAGGCCACCGTCGCCGGCCTGACCGACGGTCAGGTGGCCCTGCTGGAGAACGTGCGCTTCGACGCGCGCGAGACCAGCAAGGTCGAGGCGGAGCGCCAGGAACTGGCCGCCGAGCTGGCCGCGCTGGTCCCGGGCGGCGCGTTCGTCTCCGACGGCTTCGGTGTCGTGCACCGCAAGCAGGCTTCGGTCTACGAGATCGCGCGGGCGCTTCCGGCGTATGCCGGCGGTCTGGTGCTGGCCGAGGTCGACGTCCTCAAGAAGCTGACCGAGGACCTCGCGCGGCCGTACGTCGTCGTCCTCGGCGGCGCGAAGGTCTCGGACAAGCTCGGTGTCATCGCCAACCTGCTGACCAAGGTCGACAGGCTGCTCATCGGCGGCGGCATGGCGTACACCTTCCTCAAGGCTCAGGGCCACGAGGTCGGGAACTCGCTGTTGCAGGAGGACCAGCTCGAGCAGGTCCGCGGGTTCCTCGCCGAGGCGGAGAAACGCGGCGTCGAGCTGATCCTGCCGGTGGACGTCCTCGCCGCGACGGGCTTCGCGGCCGACGCGGAGTTCGACGTCGTCGACGCGAAGGCCATCCCTGCCGACCGGATGGGTCTCGACATCGGTCCCAAGTCGCGTGAGCTGTTCGCGGGCAAGCTGGCCGACGCGGCGACCGTGTTCTGGAACGGCCCGATGGGCGTGTTCGAGTTCGAGTCCTTCGCCGGTGGCACCCGTGCCGTGGCCGAGGCGCTCGTCAAGAGCGACGCCTTCACCGTGGTCGGCGGTGGCGACTCCGCCGCGGCCGTGCGGCAGCTGGGCCTGCCCGAGGACGGTTTCTCGCACATCTCGACCGGCGGCGGCGCGTCGCTGGAGTACCTGGAGGGCAAGGAACTGCCCGGAGTCGCTGTGCTGGGAGAGAACGACTAGTGGCGCGCAAACCGCTCATCGCCGGCAACTGGAAGATGAACCAGAACCACCTCGAAGCCATCGCGCTGGTTCAGAAGATCGCCTTCGCCCTGCCGGAGAAGTACTACGCGAAGGTCGACGTCGCGGTCTTGCCGCCGTTCACCGACATCCGCAGCGTCCAGACGCTGACCGACGGCGACAAGCTGTCGCTCACCTACGGCGCCCAGGACCTGTCGCCGCACGACTCCGGTGCCTACACCGGTGACGTGTCGGGCCCGATGCTGGCGAAGCTGGGCTGCAGCTTCGTCACCGTCGGGCACTCGGAGCGGCGCGAGTACCACGGCGAGACCGACGAACTGGTCAACAAGAAGGTGAAGGCCGCGCTCAAGCACGGGATCAAGCCGATCCTGTGCGTGGGGGAGAAGCTCGAGGTCCGCGAGGCGGGCGAGCACATCGCCCACACCACGGCCCAGCTGGTCGAGGGCCTGAAGGGGCTCAAGGCCGAGCAGGTCAAGGATGTCGTCGTCGCCTACGAGCCGGTCTGGGCCATCGGGACCGGCAAGGTCGCGACCCCGTCGGACGCCGAGGAGGTGTGCGGAGCCATCCGTGCCACCCTCGCCGAGAAATACGGCGCCGAGGTCGCGTCTTCGGTCCGCGTGCTCTACGGCGGCTCGGCGAAGGCCAACAACATCAGTGACCTCGTCGCCTGCGAGAACATCGATGGTGCCCTCGTTGGTGGTGCCAGCCTGGATGGTGACGAGTTCACCAAACTCTGCGCACTCGCCGCGGGCGGGCCCCTGCCCTGATCGGGGCACCTACCGGGTAACCTGTGTATCCGGTCCGTCACACAGCAGTGGACGAGTCCAGGAGTACGGTGTGTCCTGGTGGTCAACAGCCGCCAGCACGCACCGTTTTCCTGCATTCTCCAAGAGCGCAGAGGATGACATGAAGCTGTTCCTGCAAATCCTGTTGATCGCCACGAGCTTTTTCCTGGTGGTCGCCGTGTTGCTGCACCGCGGCCGCGGTGGCGGTCTGTCTTCGCTGTTCGGTGGCGGTATGCAATCGAGCCTCTCGGGCTCGAGCGTGGCCGAGAAGAACCTCGACCGGATCACGCTGGGCCTGGGCGCGGTGTGGCTGATCAGCATCATCGGCCTCGGGCTCCTGCTCAAGGTCTGATCGATCCAGGTGTTTCGGCGTGCCTATGGGGGGCGCGCCGCCGATCCCTATAGGTGTGAGGATTCATGGTTGGCGGTAACGCGATTCGAGGCACCCGTGTGGGTGCCGGTCCTTCGGGCGAATCGGAACGGGGTGAGTCGGCGCCGAGGCGCCGCATTTCCTACTGGTGTGCCAACGGGCACGAGGCGCAGCCCTCGTTCTCGATGGACGCCGAGATTCCCGACGAGTGGGACTGCCCGCGTTGCGGGCTTCCCGGTGGGCAGGACGAGAAGAACCCGCCTGCCGCGCCGCGGACCGAGCCCTACAAGACCCACCTGGCTTACGTGAAGGAACGGCGTTCCGACGCCGACGGCGAGGCCATTCTCGCCGAGGCGCTGGAGCGGTTGCGCCAGCGCCGGGAGATCTAGCCTCCGCTCTGGACGCTCACCGGTCGAGCGGGTACCGGGCACGCACCCGGAACCCGCCGTCCTCGGTGTCGGCGGTCTCGAAGCTCCCACCCAGCAGTCGAGCGCGTTCGGCCAAACCGGTCAGCCCGTGCCCTCCCGAGGGCAGGGCCGCACCGGCGGTCCGGGCGCGCTCATTGCGTATCTCGACCTTGAGTGAGCCGTGCTCACCCTGGATCCGGATGGTCGCGGTGGCGCCCGGTGCGTGCTTGTGCACGTTGGTGAGGCATTCCTGCACGGTGCGGTAGGCCGCCGCGGAAACCTGGCTGGGCAGCAGTTCGGGGATCCGCTCGACGGTGAGGTGCACCGGGACGTCCGAGCCCCGGATGAGCCGGTCGAGTTCGTTGATCCCCGGCCGCGGCCCGTCGTCCTCGGAACCCGAGCGCAGCACGCTCACGAGCGAACGCAGTTCCTCGAGCGTTTTGGTGCTCAGTTTCCGGATGACCTGCGCGGTTTCGAGCGAACGGGGGTCGGTCGTCTGCGCCTGCAACGCGCCGGCCTGCATCGCGATCAGCGTGATCTGGTGCGAAACGACGTCGTGCATCTCCCGTGCCAGCCTGGCGCGTTCCTCCGCGCGGACGGCGTCGGCGTGGAAGCGGCGCTCGCGATCGCGGCTGGCGGCGAGTTCGGACAGCTTCTGCGAGATCTCGGTCCGCGCTCCGATGAGCAGGCCGATGGCGACCGGCATCCCGGCGACGATGACGCCGTAGATGCCGTCCAGCACGTGTTCGCGCCAGCTGAGCTCGACGAAGTCCGGCAACGGCCACTGGACGAACCGGCAGGTGAACACGAGCGCGAAGCCGGTCCAGGTCTGCCAGTGCATCTGCTTGCGGGTGGCGAGGAAGCCGAGCGCGATCATCGCGGCGAGCTGGGACCAGCCGGCCAGGAAACCGGGGACCGTGGCGATCACCGCGAGGAACGGCAGCTTGCGGCGCAAGGCGAGACCGAGGCAGGCGGCGCCGGAGAGATAGATGGAGTACGGCTGGGCCTTCTCCGGGATCACCAGCCAGACGTCGAGCGCGGCCAGGAAGATCGCGAGCGTGTCGACGCCCAGCGCGACCAGCGCCGGACGTTTGATCTTGGCGAACGACATGACCCCGGCGGCACGGCGCATCCGGTCGGCGGCGTCCGCTCCGGAGCCGCCCACCGAGATACCTGGCATCGAGAGACCCTCTGTGCTCATCGCTGGCGACCTCACTCGTCTTGTGGACTTGGATGGTGAGACGTGTTCTTCGCCCGATCGGGACGCGCAGGAACGAACAAATGTGCGGATGCTAACGGGTGGATGTACGAAGGCGGTAAGTTTCCCCCAGTCGGGCTAGCGACTGTCTGGTCACTGTCCGTTCTGCGGACAAGTGCATGAACGTTCGGTCGGTCGGATCGAATCGGACTTTACCGTGACAGTCCGCTGACAGCGGCTCCCTCTAGATTTCGATCTTCCTGGCCCGAAGACGAAGGAGAACAATGAGGAAGTCCCTGCTCGCCCTGGCCGGCCTGCCCGTGGCCGGCGTCCTGGCCACCATGGGGGCCGGAATCGCCTCCGCCGCCCCCGCCACGAGCACCGGGTCGGAGTCGGCGGTCCAGCTGATGGCCAACTGTGATCCGATCTGGCGCCTCAGCGACCGGGCCGGGGGAACCTGCTATGACATCGCGTTCCGGGTGGGCGTCCGGTGCAAGTCGACCAGTGGCAACTGGCAGGTCTTCTACAGCGACTGGACGAACAAGGGCGTCCCCGCGACCGCTTTCTGCCCGGCCGGCTGGGAGTCCGTCAGCGCCGACTACGACCTGCCCGACTGAGTCCTGACCTGAAGCGTGTGAAGGCCTCCTTCCCTCGGCTCGGCCGAGGGAAGGAGGCCTTCACACGTGACGCTCTCGATCGTCCACAAGGGACACAGGTCGAGTTGAAATGTCTGATTGAATACTGTTTGACCGTATACCGTGGTCCGTGAAGGCCTCCTTCCCTACCTTCAAAGTAGGGAAGGAGGCCTTCACGGACTTCCAACACTTCACCAGCGTCGGACCGGCGAAAGCTCTCCGAGCTCGGGCGGGATACCTTCGCGGCGTGGTTCCGGTTGGTCGACGGGGTCGTGAGTGGTAGGTGTCGTTAGAACGACACTCGCCACTCACGACCCATCCGGCCCACCGGCCCTAAGTTCCTGGCTTTGCGGCTCAACTCAGGGAAGGGGCCTTCACGCGCAAAAAGGGTCAGGCCGTCGGAGGCTGATAGATCTTCGTGAGCTTCGAAGCGGCACCCCGGTCCAGCAGCCAGAGCGTGCGGCGATCGCCGCGTGCTCCCGACACCGGGATCTGTACCTCGCCCGCGCCGGCCAGCGCCAGCGCGACGGCGTCGGCCTTGGCGTCGCCGCCGGTGACCAGCCAGACGTCCCGCGCGCGACGGATCGCGGGCAGCGTCAGCGAGATCCGGGTCGGCGGCGGCTTCGGGCAGTTGCGCACCGCGACGACCGAACGCTCCTTTTCGTACACCGCCGGGCTCTCGGGGAAGATCGAGGCGGTGTGCCCCTCCCCGCCGAGGCCGAGCAGCAGGATGTCGAACGACGGCACGTCGCCGTGGTCCTCGGGACGGGCGTCGGCCGCCAGGACCTCCGCGTAAGCGGCGGCCGCGGCGTCGACGTCGTCGCCGAACTCGCCGTCCGAGGGTGCCATGGCGTGCACCCGCTTCGGGTCGATCGGGACGTGGTCGAGCAGGGCCTCGCGGGCCTGCTTCTCGTTGCGCTCGTCCGAGTCCGCCGGGACGAAACGCTCGTCGCCCCAGTAGACGTCGAGACGCGACCAGTCGATGGCGTCACGGGCACTGGACTCGCGGAGTTCCTTCAGGATCGCGATCCCGGTGCCGCCGCCGGTGAGCACCACCGAAGCCGAGCCCTTGGCCGCCTGGACGTCCACGATCCGGGTGACCAGCCTGGCCGCCGCGGCGGCGGCCAGGAGGTCCGGGTTCGCGTAGACGACGACCTCCGTCTTGCTCATGATTCGCTCTTCTTCGCGGCGACCGCGGTCTTCTTCTTGGAAGCCGCCGGAGCCTTCTTCGCCGGGACGGCTTTGGTGGCCGTGCCGGAGGAGATCTTCGAGAGCCCGTGGAGCGAAGCCTCGTAGACCTCGTCCGGGTCGAGCCGACGCAGCTCCTCGATCAGGCAGTCCTTGTTGTCCCGACGCTGCAGGGAGATCCGGCGAGTCGGCTGGCCGGGCTGGGTCAGCGTGCCGACCCGCCCGTCCGGCCGGTGCAGCTCCACCGGACCGGAACGCCGGTCCAGCGTCACCGAGATGATGCCCGCGGCGCCGGTGCTCTTGACCCGCTTGACCGGCACCTTCAGGTACTCGGCCAGCCAGCCCGCGAGCAGCTCGGTCGACGGCGAGTCGGCCTCACCGGTCACGGTCGCCCCGGTGACCTTCTCGTGCGGCGGAAGGTCCAAGGCGGACACGAGCTGCGCGCGCCAGCTGGTCAGCCGGGTCCACGCCAGGTCGGTGTCACCCTCCACATAGGACTTCGCCCGCGTGGTGAGAGCTCTTATCGGCGCCTTCTCCGCGGCGGAGTCGGTGATCCGGCGCTGGGCCAGTTCACCGAGCGGGTCCTTGGCCGGCGCCTTGGGACCGGTACCCGGCCACCAGGTGACGATCGGCGCGTCCGGCAGCAGCAGCGGTACGACCGCGCTCTGCCCCTGCGAGGCCAGCGGGCCGTAGAGCCGCAGGACGATGACCTCGCTCGCGCCGGCGTCGCCGCCGACCCGGATCTGGCCGTCGATCCGCGGTGCCGCGGTCCGCGCGCCCTTGGCCACCACGATCACCCGCGAGGGGTGCTCCCGGCTGGCGTCGTTGGCGGCCTCGATCGCCTCTTCGAGCCTTTCGTCGTCGTCGGCCACGATGACGAGCGTCAGCACCCGGCCGAGCGCCACCTGCCCGCCCTGTTCGCGGATCTCGACGAGTTTCTTGTTCAGCTGCGACGTCGTGGTCGACGGCAGGTCGATGATCACGGACGCCTCCAATTCCGGCCGGTACGCTCCAGCATTTCGTCCGCGGACGGCGGGCCCCACGAACCCGGCGGGTACTGCTCGGGCGCGCCCTTCTTGGCCCAGGCGTCGAGGATCGGGTCCAGGATCTCCCAGGACAGCTCGACCTCTTCGTTCACCGGGAACAGCGACGGCTCACCGAGCAGCACGTCCAGGATCAGCCGCTCGTAGGCCTCGGGCGAGGACTCGGTGAACGCGTGCCCGTAGCCGAAGTCCATGGTGACGTCGCGGACCTCCATCGTGGTCCCCGGCACCTTCGACCCGAACCGCAGGGTGATGCCCTCGTCGGGCTGCACCCGGATCACCAGCGCGTTCTGACCCAGTTCCTCGGTCGAGGTCGAGTCGAACGGCAGATGCGGCGCCCGTTTGAACACCACGGCGATCTCGGTGACCCGGCGGCCGAGCCGCTTGCCTGTCCGCAGGTAGAACGGCACCCCCGCCCAGCGGCGGTTCTGCACCTCGAGGGTCACCGCGGCGTAGGTCTCGGTCGTCGAGTCCTTCGCGAAGCCACCTTCCTGCAACAGTCCGGGCACCTTCATGCCGCCCTGCCAGCCGCCCGCGTACTGTCCGCGCGCGGTCGTCTCTTCGAACGGCCCCAGCGGTTTCGTCGCCGAAAGCACCTTGACCTTCTCGGCTCGCAGAGCACGCGGCGCGAACGAGACCGGCTCCTCCATCGCGGTCAGCGCGAGGAGCTGCAGCAGGTGGTTCTGGATGACGTCGCGCGCGGCGCCGATGCCGTCGTAGTACCCCGCGCGGCCGCCGAGGCCGATGTCCTCGGCCATGGTGATCTGCACGTGGTCCACGTAGTTGGCGTTCCAGATCGGCTCGAACAGCTGGTTCGCGAACCGCAGCGCCAGCAGGTTCTGCACCGTCTCCTTGCCGAGGTAGTGGTCGATGCGGAACACCGACTCCTCGGGGAAGACGTCGTTCACGATCTCGTTGAGCTCCTTGGCGCTCTTGAGGTCGCGGCCGAACGGCTTCTCGATGACGACGCGGCGCCAGGTCTCCTCGCTCGCGTCGGCGAGGCCGGAGCGGGCGAGCTGCTTGGTCACCACCGGGAACGCGCTCGGCGGGATCGACAGGTAGAACGCGGTGTTGCCACCGGTGCCGCGTTCGGCGTCGAGGTCCTTGACCGTCTGCGCGAGCTTGTCGAAGGCCTCGTCGTCGTCGAAGGTGCCCTGTACGAAACGGATGCCTTCGGCGAGCCGGTTCCACACCGACTCCTTGAACGGCGTCCGCGCGTGCTCCTTGACCGAATCGTGCACGAGCTCGCCGAAGTCCTGGTGCTCCCAGTCGCGGCGGGCGAAGCCCACCAGGGAGAACCCGGCTGGCAGCAGCCCGCGGTGGGCGAGGTCGTAGATCGCCGGCATCAGCTTCTTGCGGGCGAGGTCACCGGTGACGCCGAAGATCACCAGGCTGGACGGCCCGGCGATCCGCGGCAGCCGCTTGTCGCGCGGATCGCGCAGCGGGTTGTTCCAGGCACGTGTCACTCGCCGGCCTCCTGTACCGCGCGGACCAGTTCGGCCAGGCCGGCGGCCCGGTCGGTGAGGTGCAGGCGCAGGACCGGACGACCGTGCTCGGCGAGCACTTGGCCGTCACCGAGCGCCTGCGCGTGCTGCAGCACCCCGAGGGTGTACGGCCGGTCCGGTACGTCGAGATCCTGCTCGACGGCGCCGGTGAGCTGCAGGAAGACACCGTTCTGGTGCCCGCCCTTGTGGTACTGCCCGGTGGAGTGCAGGAACCGCGGTCCCCAGCCGAACGTGGTCTGCCGTCCGGTCCGCTTGGCGATCTCGCCGCGCAGGAGGGACGTCGAAGCATCGTCGAGCCGGTCGAGGTAGGCCTGCACCGCGATGTACCCGGTTTCCGGTGCGGAATCGAAGAAAGCCCGCAGAATGTCCGCGAGCTTTCCGTCGGTGGCCACGCCCGCCGAACCGAACACCTGGACCGCGCCGTCCACAGTGGACGGCTCTTCGCCGCCCTTGAGCGCGTCCGGGTTGTCCAAAAGGGACCGTGCGGCCTTCTTGGCGGCCTCGACGTCGGGCTGGTCGAACGGGTTGATCCCGAGCAGCCTGCCGACGAGCGCGGTGGCGAACTCCCACAGCAGCATCTGGGCACCGAGCGGGCCGGTGACCGAGATCTTCGCGGCGCCTTCGGCCTGGCCGACCGCCACCGGGGTGGCGTCGGACTTCGCGTCGGCGAACCCGGGGGAGTCCGGCCCCTCGACGGCGACCGGCAGGAGACCGGTGCCCTGCTTGCCGGTGGACTCGGCGATCAGCTGCTCCGCCCAGTCGGCGAAGCCCTTGATGCCGGAACCCGTGTCGCCGATGACGACCTTTTCCGCGCCGTCCTCGTGGGCCGCGGCCCAGGCCGAAGCCAGCTTGATCGCGGGGTTCTCAGTGACGTCTTCGGCCAGGTTGCCCGCGACGGCCGCGGCCTGGTCGAGCAGGCGGGCGATGTCCGCGCCGGCGAGCCCGGCGGGGACGAGGCCGAACGCGGTCAGCGCCGAGTAACGGCCGCCGACGTTCGGGTCGGCGAGGAAGACCTTGCGGTAACCCTCCTTTTCGGACAGTTCCGCGAACGGGGAGCCGGGGTCGGTGACGACCACGATCCGCCGGGCCGCGTCGATGCCCGCTTCGGTGAAGGCCTTCGCGAAGATCCGCCGGTGGCTGTCGGTTTCGACGGTGCCGCCGGACTTCGAGGAGACCACGATGACCGTGCGCTCCAGGTCACCGGCGAGCGCGTCGGCCACCTGGCCGGGGTCGGTGGTGTCGAGGACGGTCAGCGCGACCCCTTCGGTCGCGGCGATCACCTCGGGTGCCAGCGACGAACCGCCCATGCCCGCGAGGACGACACGGTCGACCCCTTCCGAGCGCAGGTCGGTCCGCAGTGCCTCGATCTCGCCGATCAACGGCCGCGAGGACTTGTGCAGCGTCGTCCACGAGAGACGGATCGACGCTTCGGACTCGGCTTCGGGACCCCACAGTGTGGCGTCCTGGGACGCCAATTTCGATGCGACCTGGTCGGCGACAAGCCGCTCCGCGAACGGAGCGGCTTTGCCGGCCAGGGCGGCGTCGGCGATTTCGACGCCGGTCGTTTCCCCTGCCATGGTCCAGATCAGTCCTTCGCCTTTGCCAGCTGTCCGTTGACGGTCTCGAGAAGCTCGGTCCACGACTTCTCGAACTTCTCGACGCCTTCGTCCTCGAGGACCTTGAAGACGTCTTCGATGTCGATGCCGACCACACGCAGCTTGTCGAAGACGATCTGCGCGTCGGGGCCCTTGCCGGTCACCGTGTCACCGGTGACGTCGGCGTGGTCCGCGGCCGCGTCGAGGGTCTTCTCCGGCATCGTGTTGACCGTGTCCTTGACGACGAGCTGGTCCACGTAGCGGGTGTCGGAGTACTGCGGGTCCTTCACGCCGGTCGAGGCCCACAGCGGACGCTGCGCGTTCGCGCCTGCCTCGGCGAGCGCCTTCCAGCGGTCCGAGGAGAACAGCTCTTCGAACGCCGCGTACGCGAGGCGCGCGTTGGCGATGGCGGCCTCACCGCGCAGCGCGGTGGCAGCCTCGGTGCCGATGGCGTCGAGCCGCTTGTCGATCTCGGTGTCCACACGGGACACGAAGAACGACGCGACCGAGTGGATGCCCTTGAGGTCGTGGCCGTTGGCCTTGGCCTGCTCCAGCCCGGCGAAGAACGCCTCGATGACCGCCTTGTAGCGGTCGACCGAGAAGATCAGCGTCACGTTCACGCTGATGCCCTCGGCGAGCGTCTTGGTGATCGCGGGAAGACCCTCTTCGGTGGCCGGGATCTTGATCAGCACGTTCGGCCGGTCCACGGTCTTCCACAGGTCCTGCGCCTCGGCCGCCGTCTTGTCGGCGTCCTTGGCCAGCCGCGGGTCCACCTCGATGGACACCCGGCCGTCGACCCCGTTCGTGGCGTTGTAGACGTCGCGGAACAGGTCCGCGGCGTTGCGCACGTCGGTGGTGGTCAGCTCGCGGATGGTGGCCTCGACGTCGGCACCGCGGGCGGCGAGTTCCTTCGTCTGCTCGTCGTAGGCCTCGCCCTTCGACATCGCGTTGGCGAAGATCGTCGGGTTGGTGGTGACGCCGACGACGTGCTTGTCGCGGATCAGGTCGGCGAGGTTGCCGGTGTTCAGTCGCTCACGGGACAGGTCGTCGAGCCAGATCGAGACGCCTGCCTCGGACAGCTGAGCGAGCTTGTCGTTGCTCATGCTTTCCCCTTCAGTTCTTGGTGTTGGCGATCGAGCGACGGGCGGCGTCGACGACTGCCTCCGCGGTGAAACCGAACTCGCGGAACAGCGTGGCGGCGTCGGCCGAAGCACCGAAGTGCTCGATCGAGACGTTCTCCCCGGCGTCACCGGTGAAGCGGTGCCACGACTGGGCGATACCGGCTTCGACGGAGACGCGTGCCTTGACCGACGGCGGGAGGACGGAGTCCTTGTAGGACTGGTCCTGCGCGTCGAACCACTCGACACACGGCATCGAGACGACGCTCGCCGGGATCCCGTCGGCCTCGAGGGTCTTGCGGGCCTCGACGGCCAGCTGGACCTCGGAGCCGGTCGCGATCAGCACGACCTCGGGGCTGCCGTTGGACGCCTCGGCGAGGACGTAACCGCCTCGCTTGACGCCCTCGGCGCTGGTGCCCTCCAGCACCGGCACGTTCTGCCGGGTCAGCGCGAGGCCCGACGGGTGGTGGACGTCCTCCAGGACGGCCTTCCACGCGTACGCGGTCTCGTTGGCGTCTGCCGGGCGGACGACGTTGAGGCCGGGGATGGCGCGCAGGGCGGAGAGCTGCTCGATCGGCTGGTGGGTGGGGCCGTCCTCGCCCAGGCCGATCGAGTCGTGCGTCCACACGTAGGTGACCGGCGCCTTCATCAGCGCGGCCAGCCGCACGGGCGGGCGCATGTAGTCGGAGAAGATCAGGAACGTCGCGCCGTAGGGGCGGGTGCCGCCGTGCAGCGCGATGCCGTTGAGGATCGAGCCCATCGCGTGCTCACGGATGCCGAAGTGCAGCGTCCGGCCGTACGGGCTGGTCTTCCACATCTCGGTGGAAGCCTTCTCCGGGCCGAACGAGTCGGCCCCCTTCATGGTGGTGTTGTTGCTCTCCGCGAGGTCCGCGGAACCGCCCCACAGCTCGGGAAGCGGCTCGGCGAGCGCGTTGAGCACCTCACCGGAGGCCTTGCGGGTCGCGATGCCCTTGGCGTCCGGCTCCCACTTCGGCAGGTTGTCCGCGAAGCCCTCGGGCAGCGTGCGGGTCGACATCCGGTCCGCGAGCTTCTTGCGCTCCGGGTTGGCGGCGCCCCACGCCTCGAACTTCTCCTGCCATTCGGCGCGCGCGGTCTTGCCGCGTTCGACGGCCTGGCGGGTGTGCGCGATGACCTCGTCGTCGACCTGGAAGGTCCGCTCCGGGTCGAAGCCGAGGATCTCCTTGACCGCGGCGACCTCTTCGGCGCCCAGCGCGGCGCCGTGGGCCTTGCCGGTGCCCATCTTCTTCGGCGCCGGGTACCCGATGACGGTCTTCAGCGCGATGAACGACGGGCGTCCGGTCTCGGCCTTGGCGGCCTTGATGGCCTCTTCGATCGCGACGACGTCCTCGCCACCCTCGACGACCTGGGTGTGCCAGCCGTAGGCCTCGTAGCGCTTCACGACGTCCTCGGACAGCGCGATCTTGGTGTCGTCCTCGATCGAGATCTCGTTGTCGTCCCAGAAGACGATCAGGTTGCCCAGCTCCTGGCGACCGGCGATCGACGAGGCCTCGGCGGTGACGCCTTCCTCGATGTCACCGTCGGAGGCGACGACGTAGACGTAGTGATCGAAGATGCTCTCGCCCTGCGGAGCGTCCGGGTCCAGCAGGCCGCGCTCGCGGCGGGCCGCCATCGCCATGCCGACCGCGTTGGCCAGGCCCTGGCCGAGCGGGCCGGTGGTGGTCTCGACGCCCTTGGTGTGGCGGTACTCCGGGTGACCCGGGGTCTTCGAGTCCCACTTGCGTAGCTGCTTCAGGTCTTCCAGCTCCAGGCCGAACCCGGCGAGGTACAGCTGGATGTAGAGGGTGAGGCTCGAGTGACCGGCGGAGAGGACGAAGCGGTCACGAGCGGGCCACTCGGGGTCCGCCGGATCGTGGCGCAGCGTCCGCTGGAACAGCGTGTAGGCGAGCGGCGCCAGGCTCATCGCGGTGCCGGGGTGGCCACTGCCGCAGTTCTCGACCGCGTCCGCGGCGAGCACCCGGACGGTGTCGACGGCCCGCGTGTCGAGGTCGGTCCAGTCGGCGGGCACGTTGCGCTCCAGGAGTGGGTTCTTCTCGCTGGTAGAGGCGGTTTCGGACACTGAACTCGAACTCCCCGTCATCAGGTTGTGGCTTCTCTTCCCTCGTGGATAACCCACGTGCACCGCTACTAATCTCAATCGATCCGGAAGGGACGATATTCCTGCTCCGGACCGTTCGCAGAAGCACGCCGCGAGCTACCCCGGCCAGCCTAATGGTTCGGCCGGTGAAGGACCCGCGATCACCCTCTGGAAACAGCACGTCTAACATCGAGCGAGGGTTCAGAACGCGGGGATCCGGGGCCGCCACATCACCCGGAAGCCTGGCGGGACCCGGCCCGAAAACTGACGCAGGGAGTGAAATGTCGTTGGTGAACGCTGCGCACGGACGCAGTGACAGCACCAGCGCCGTACATCCGACCGGTGAACGACCGCACGGTGGCCGGCGAACAATCCGCCAGGTCGTCGGCGCGTACGCCGCCCTCGCGAAGCCCAGGGTGATCGAGCTGCTCCTCGTCACCACGATTCCCGCGATGTTCCTGGCAGGCCGGGAAATCCCGTCGCCCTGGCTGGTGCTCGCGACGCTCGTGGGCGGCACCATGGCCGCCGGCAGTGCCAACGCCTTGAACTGCGTCATCGACGCGGACATCGACAAGGTGATGAACCGCACGAAGCGCCGTCCGCTGGTGAAGGAATCGGTGCCCCGGCGCGGCGCGCTGATCTTCGGCCTCGCACTCGGCGTCCTGTCGGCCGTCGTGCTCTATTTCACGGTGAATCTGCTCTCGGCGATCCTCGCCGTCGCGACGATCCTCTTCTACATCTTCGTCTACACGCTGGTGCTGAAGCGGCGTACGTCACAGAACGTGGTCTGGGGCGGCGCGGCCGGCTGCATGCCGGTCGTCATCGGCTGGGCCGCCGTCACCGGCACCGTCGAGTGGCCCGCGTTCGTGATGTTCGGCGTCATCTTCTTCTGGACCCCGCCGCACACCTGGGCGCTGGGCATGAAGTACCGCGACGACTACGAGCGCGCCGGCGTGCCGATGCTGCCGGTGGTCGCCACCCCGCAGCACGTCGCGCGGCAGATCGTCATCTACTCGTGGGTGATGGTCGCCTGGACGCTGCTGCTGGTCCCCGTGACCAGCTGGATCTACACGACGTTCGCGATCCTGGCGGGCGGCTGGTTCCTCTTCTACGCGCACAGCCTGAACGCGGCGGTGCGGCGCGGCGAGGAGACCAAGCCGATGTCGCTGTTCCACCGGTCGAACACGTACCTGATGATCGTGTTCGTCGCGCTGGCCGTCGACTCGGCCATCGGGCTGCCTGTCATCGGCCTGCCCTTCTAGATCGTCGTGTTTCAGATCCCAACGGCGGGCTAGTCCGGTCTGCTGTGCCATGAAGGCCTCCTTCCCCGCGCTTAAGGTCAGGGTCCCGGCAAGGTCGCGATCTTGCAGGTCAGGTGACTGTCACGGGCCGCGCGCACCGGTGGCGGTGGCGGAGCTTGAGGGTTGGAACGACCCAAATCACTCACGGCCCCCTCGCGAAACTCCGCTGCGTGAACCCGCTCCCGCCACGACACGTTCCCCTTGACCCGCTCTGGCGATGGAGCCGACCAGCAGTTATGCGACTTCGCCGGGACTCTAACCTTGAGAGCAGGGGCCCGGCGAAGTCGAGGTAGAGCTTGATCAACGGAAGATCAGGGACATTCAACGTCCCTGATCTTCCGTTGATCAAGGGTGAGCCGAGGTAGGGCAGGCCTGATTCTGGATGCCGCGGGGCTATAGGTGCGGTTTCGGAGGAATGGTGTGAGTGGCGGTTCGGGTGAGGGTCACTGGTGTCTTAGGTACCTGCCATCTGGCGACACGCGTGATCCGGCGGAGGCCACGCGTGAGTGAACGGAGAACACACGCGACGAAACCTGCCGCTTCCGCGTGTCATCCATCCAGTCACACGTGTCCTCCGTCTGATCACACGCGCCATCCATCCAGCCACGCGAAACCATGCAAGATGCCCAAATCGGGCATTTTGTCTCGGAAAGTGTCCCTTATGGACAGTCCGGACCCGGGTGAGGCCCCTTGTGTGAGCCCGCTCCCGCCGTGTCCACCACGACGCGTTCGCCTTGACCCGCTCTGGCGATGGAGCCGACCAGCAGTTATGCGACTTTGCCGGGGCCCTGGACCTTGAAATAGGGAAGGAGGCCTTCATGTACTTCACGCGCGTCTCAGCCGGCGGCGATGATCTCCAGCTCCACCATCCAGTTGCTGGTCAGCGTTTGAGCCACGATCGCCGTGGTCGGTACGACACGACCGTTCAGGGCCTTCACCCGAGCGTCCGCGTTGGCTTCCGCGTAGGAAGGGTCGCGCAGATAGCTCGTGATGCGCACGATGTTGTCCACCGTCATGTCCGCGGCGGCGAGAATGGCGCGTAGGTTGGACCAGATCAGGTCCAGCTGCTCGGCCAGGGTCTCACCGGGAACTCCTCGCTCATCGAGCCCCATCGTGCCCGCGACGAAGAGCAGCCGCTCGGCCTGGCGCACCTCCATGGCGTGCACGTAATCCGCGGTGGCGGGATAGACGCCGTTGGTCGGGCTGTGTTGGACGGTCAGCATCGGGCGAACTCCTCGGACGGCGCCAGTGTGGGATACGGCATCCAGAATCGAGGATTCGGCGGCGTGGGTATCGCTCCCACGCCGCCGAGTAACCCGAAGGGGTCATGCGCTCAGCGATTCGCGCCGCGCAATCCCGAGACACGGCCCGGCATGGACCAGATGTACGAGAAACCGGTTCCCGCTGTGTGGTCGAACGCGACCTCGGACTCGTAGGACGCGAAGTCCAGGTGGTACAGCGAGTTCTCCGATTGCCGCGAGACGACCGTTGCCGATCCCTTGTAGAGCTTGACGGTCACCTCGCCCGTCACGCGTTCGCGCACTTCGTCGAAGAACGAGTCAAGCGACACCCGCAGCGCCGAGAACCACTTGGCGTCGTACACCAGCTCCGCGTATTTCTTCGAGAGCAGAGCCTTGTATTGGAACAGGTCCCGCTCGAGCACCAGGTTTTCCAGTTCACGGTGTGCTTCGTAGAGGACCGCCGCAGCCGGTGCCTCGTACACGCCGCGCACCTTGATACCGACCAGGCGATTCTCCATGATGTCGATGCGGCCGATGCCATGAGTGCCCGCCAGCTCGTTGAGGCGCTTGACGAGGGAGACCGCGTCGTACCGCACGCCGTCGATGGTGACCGGTGTGCCGTTTTCGAACCCGATGCGCACCAGCTGCGGCTCATCCGGCGCAGACTCCGCCGAACGCGTGATGGTGTAGACCTCTTCCGGTGGCGCCAGCGAGATATCGTCGAGCGGACCGCACTCCACGCTGGTTCCCCAGAGGTTGGTGTCTCGGCTGTATGGGCTTGTCTTGAACGACGGCACCGAAACGTTGTGTTCTTCCGCGAACGCGATCTGCCTCGCCCTGGTGGTGAGATCCCACTCCATCACCGGTGCGATGACCTTCAGTTCCGGGTTCAGCGACACGATGCCCGAGTAGAAGCGAATCTGGTCGTTGCCCTTGCCCGTCGCGCCGTGCGCCACCGCCTGGGCATCCTCTTCGGCGGCGATCTCGACCAAGCGCTTGGCGATGAGCGGCCTGCTCAGCGATGCCGCCATGTGATAGCGCGTCTCGAACACCGCGTCGGCGCGCAGGGCGCGGAACGCGTACTCCTCCAGGAACGGCCGGCGGAGGTCTTCGACGTGTACCGCCGTTGCGCCATTTGCCTTCGCGCGCGCTTCGACGTCGCCAAGATCCTCCACCTGGCCGATGTTCGCGCAGAATGCCACGACCTCGGCGTCGTACGTGCGTTGCAGCCACGCCAGCGCGAGTGATGTGTCGAGTCCACCCGAGTAGGCCAGCACGATCTTCATCTGATACTCACTCCTTCGCGACTAAGCTCTGGACAGCGAGGCGTCGAGGGAAGCGACTCGCCCGGTGCGCAAGAACTCGTCGAGCATCTTTCGGGTGTACAGGCGATCGCCCCATTCCTCATCGGAGCGGGGCAAGGGGGCGCCGGTCCGGATGAGGTCGACCATTTCGTAGAACAGCAGCAACAGGTACGCCGCCGCTCGTTCGGTCAGGCCCTGTGGCGTCTCGCCCGGTGTGATCGGGAATCGCCTGACCTGGATGATCTGGCCCGCATCGATCTTGGACACGATGTGGTGGCAGGTCACGCCGAATTCCGAGCACCCGTCGTCGAGTGCGAAATGGTAGCCGCCAACGCCGCGATAGCGCGGGGGTGAGGGGTGAAAGTTGACCGAACTTCGTCTTGTTCTCGACAGCAGTTCCGGAGTGAGTACGAGGTCGGCCTTGAAACAGAAGACATGGTCGCCGGACCAGGTGTTCACGATTTCGGGTCTGGGGTCGCCGTAGTCCCAGAGCAGTATGTCCGTCTGCTCGAATACGTCTTCGAGGTAATTGGCCGCCAATTTGCTCCAGCGGGAGGTGTCACCGATGAATAGAACGCTCTCCTTGATCATTTCCCCCAGCCTTAATGTGGTTAGATTGAATGGTCGCGGAGAAATCCGCCTCAATTTTCAGGTTGGGGCGGATTTCTCGGCCTGTCAGATTAAGACGCTCTCTCGGAGGAGTCGGCCTCGGTTGCCGGTTTTTCCGCGGTTTCCTCGGTCTTCGCCTTGATTGCGCGGCCCTTGAAGATAAAGGCGACCCCGCAGACCACCGCGGCCACGGACAGCACGGTCAGCAGGTTGATCTCTTCGTTGAGGAACCACCAGCCGAGCATCACGGCGACCGCGGGGGTCACCAGCGTGTAACTGGTCGCCAGCGCCGTCCGGACCGTGTTCAGCAAATACATGTAGGCGCTGTAGGCACCAAGCGAACCGGCCACCACCAGGTACGCCCACGCCCAGAGGGCACCGGCGTCGGGCGCGGACGTGAACGACTCACCGAAGACGAAAAATCCGATCACAGCGGTGATCGCACCGCCCGCCAGCATCTCGGCCGCGTACGCCATCGGGCCTTTCGGTAGCTCGACATGCTGGCTCATCACCGAACCGATCGACCAGAACAGGGAGGCCGCCACGATGATGATCGCGCCCTTGGACGCTCCGGAAATGCCGCCTTCGAGATTCAGCAGGATCACGCCGACGAATCCGCAGACGATACCGATCACCTCGTACTGGTTCGGCCATCGGCGCGTGAAGGCGCCGGCGAGCAAAGCCGTCCAGATGGGCACGGTCGCGATACCGACGGAAGCGAGGCCACTCGTGATCGTCTGCTGGGCGATCGCGATGCTGCCCACGCAGCCGCACTGCATCAAGCTGCCGATGATCGCGCAGTTGAGCCACTGCTTACCGGTGGGCAACTTGTATCCGCGGATCAGCAGGAAGGCGAACAGGAGGAGCCCGGCAACCAGGAACCGCGCTCCGGTCATGAGGAACGGCGGCATGGTGGCCAGTGTCAGGTCGATCGCCAGATAGGTCGAGCCCCACACGATGTAGACGACGACCAGTGCCCCGATCACCACTGGTGTCAGGGACGACTGCTGCTTGGTACCGCTGCTCAATGTTCCACTCATTCTACTAGTGCTTCGGCACCCCTGGTCGGGAACCGTCAGAGTTCGTCACGCAACTCCGGAACACGGCGATAGCCGAGGATGAGAATGTCTCGCACGGCGGAGCGGCTCGTATCGGCCGCCTTGATCGGCGTGACGGCGTGCAGGACGTCCCGATCCGCCCAGAACATCGTGTCCATTCTCGATTCCAAGGCGAACTCGGTGATCTGCTCGCGTTCGTTGTTGTAGATCCTGGACAGCCCGCCGGTGACATTCGTCCTTGACATCAGGTGTATCGCGCCGAAGTCGATCTCGTCGCGGTGAATGCCTTCGGGAGTCGGTTCACCCGACTCGTCCGGCCTGGCGATGATTCGGAACTGGTGACATGCCACTTCCCACGCGTCGGCCGCATACTCTTCCTTCGCGGGAAACTGGGCGTAGTTGAATTCGATGAGTGCGTTCATGAGAGGGTTCTTCACGGAGGTCTCCGTCACCGGATCGACCACGCGTTGGATGCCGCCCGCATAGGAGTTCGCCATCTCCGACTGGAAATAAGGGCGGTGGGCGAGCAGGCGGATACTGCGCTCGGCCGGGATGTAGCAGAAGCGGCCATAGCGGCGCTCGCGGAAGCGGCCACCGTTCTTCAGATAGTTGTCCGCGCCGAGATTGTCCCATTCTGCGGCCAGTGTCGCCTCGTGTCTTCGTGCCGCGGGATCCAGCGGCAGTTCGTCGGCGCGGACGAGGGAATAACCTTGTACACGCAGGTCGCCTTTGATGTCGACCGCCTCGAGTTCATTCAGCACACGTACCCCCAGTTCGAACTGGCAAATGCCAGCCGAATTTTTGATCGTTTGCGGAATAGTCTTCGGTCCTGCAAGGTTCCAGCCGGCTGGCTGCGCCGCTGGTGTGAGGTAGACTTTTCCGAGCGTCTCGCGAATGGCCCCATATCACGACCCCAGTGATTGGCGACGCTCGGTAGCGTGTCAAGCCTGCGGATGATTATGGCAGAGCGCGAGGCGGTCGGGCAAGCAGTCTGCGGCCTTCGCATATGCGGACCGGAAGCGTCGAATTTCGGAGCCGATACCGCGGAAAGCTGACGTAAGTGCAGTCCGCGACGTGTCCGACAAAGGTTCCGATGGTGAACAGGGACGCCGGTACGCGTGTCATGATCAGTGTTTCTCTCAAACGAAAATCGAGATTTCATCGATAATTACTTTCGTGGCGGGATTTTCCGCAGGTCTGGACCTGACGTCGACGTAAGGCGAGGAAGGCCTGTGGTGCTTATCGATCGGCCGAACGGAATGGACGCCGCCTCCCGCCGGGAATCCTTCGGCGGGCGAGGTATCGCCAGAATTATCCTGGACAGGTGCGCTTGCCTGCCATAGCGTGATCGCCCGTGGTTTTCTTTGTGCGTCGAGCAGAAGCGCGTGATCTGCGATCCATGAAGGATCTCGTCGACCGGTACTCCGGGACTGTCATGCTGGGGAAGGAACTGGCGACGTTCTACCGCGAGATGTCCGACTTCTTCGTTGTGGACGATGGTGGGGAACTGCTCGCCTGCGGTGCCTTGCACATTCGCTCCGACGGGCTCGGCGAGATAGGTACGGTGGCCGTACGGCCCGATCAACACGGCCGGGGTATCGGGTCGCTGTTGATCCGGCGGCTGCTCGCGGAGGGCGCGGCAGTCGGACTGCGTGATGTGTTCGTGTTGACCTTTGAGACCGGGTTCTTCGCTCGTCACGGCTTCCGGGAGCTCGTCGAGGAGCCGCAGCCGGTGTCGGTGGGCTGCGGCCGGATGGGGCTTCTCGCCGTGGATGACGCGTCGTTGTTCCTGGACCTGGGGCAGGCCAAGGTCAACACGCTCGGCAACACGAGGATGATGCTCACGCTCTGACGACGCCGGATCCGTTCGGGACCTTGCCGCGACGTCGCAGAATCAGCACGACCCAGCCCGCGCCGGCGCAGGCAAGAGACAGCGAAAGCCACGGCAACGCGGGCAGTCCGGCGCGCTCGGACACGTCCACCAGCAGTCCGGACAAAGCGGTCCCGGCCGCGCCTCCGACGCCGGACGCGGTGCCCGCCACGCCGATGGCGGTTCCGCTGAGGCCGCTCCGGACATAGGAGACCGCCAGATCGCTCGACACGGGGAAGGCGACCGCGCAACCCACGGACAGGACGACGGTCGACGAAAGCATCGGGACCATTGCCAGCAGAAGGTAGGGAATCGCCGCCGGGGTCAGGCTGTCGACGGGCGCGGCGGAGGTCTGCCATGTCGCACTCAATGCCGGCACGACGAAGGACGACGCGCACAGCATGAGACCGATGGACAAGGTCCTCACCCCCCCGAAACGCGTTACGAAGAATCGCGTGAGCGGCACGCTGCACGTCAGGCCGATCACCGTGTTGACGATGAACACCAGGCTGATCGCGGCGGCGGAGCCTGTCACCCGCTCGACTTCGAGCGGGATCAGGAGATAGAGCTGGTTGAAGGCGACGTACAGACCTGATGCGGCGATGGTGTAGACCACGAAACCCGGTGTGGAGAGCACCTCTCGCCAGTCGCGCAGTACGGACTGCCGCGCCGGTTCGGGTGGTTGCGGCGGGAGCAGGAACGCCTGCCCGACGGTCAGCAGGGCGAACACCGCGGCCGCCACGACCGCCACGGCGGAGAAGTCGACCAGCAGCAGCGCGCTGCCGAGCAAGGGGCCGAGGAGGGCGCCCGCGTTGTGGGCGGCGCTGTAGAGCGCGTAAGCGGTCAGTCGTCGATCCTCCTCGACGGCCCGGGTGAGATAGGTGCGGGCGGCGGGGCCGAACAGAGCGCCGGCGAGTCCGGTCAGTACCGATGCCACCAGCACCGCCGGGAGGGACTCCACGAAGGCGAACATGCCGAACCCGACCGTGCGGAACCCGCAGCCGAGGAGAATCAGCCCACGCGGTCCGAGCCGGTCCGCCGCGGACCCGCTGATCAACGTCATTCCTTGTTGGCTCAAGGATCGGACGGCGATGACGAGACCGACCGCGGCGACGGCGAGCCCGAGGTCGCCAAGGTGCGCCGCGAGGTGCGGGATGATCAGATAGAACCCGAGATTCACGCCGAAGTTGTTGATCAACAGCAATCGCACGGGCATGCTCAGGGAAAGAAATGTGCGCGTCGTCCGCACGTCAGCCGACGGCGTTCGTTGGCATACCTGAACCCCCCAGGTGGTATGGCGCACTGAACTGACCCTGAGCCGTGCGCGAGGGCACAGTAGCAGTCCGTCACCTCGGCGACAATGTCCCGCGAGCGTCGGTGGTCAGCGCGGCGAAGTGGCCGGACGGGAATGCGAGAATGGTCGGCGTCGTTGTACGTCGATCGCCCCTGTCCCACCTCTCGAAAGCAGGCTGCATTTGTCCGTGTCCCCGGACCGGGATCTCGATGCGACGGACACCGACGTCGCACTCGAACAGGAGTACGTCACCACCCTGTACCGCAAGCTCGACGCCGAACGCGTCGACGCCCAGCGCAGGCTCGACCAGACGCTGCGCCAGACCGGCGGCACTCCGCAGGCACGCACCGAACGCGACGTCGCCACGACGCTGTACACCGACAGGCTGTCCCAGCTGAGCTCCGTCGAACAGGGCCTGTGCTTCGGCCGCCTCGACTTCCTCCCCGAGCACGCGGAGGAGACCACCTACATCGGGCGGCTCGGGCTGTTCGACGAGGACGACGAATACCGCCCGTTGCTCGTCGACTGGCGCGCGCCGGTCGCGCGGCCCTTCTATCTCGCCACCGCCGCCTCACCCGAAGGTGTCCGGCGGCGGCGGCACATCCGGTCGCTGAGCCGGAAGGTCGTCGGCGTCGACGACGAGATCCTCGACCTCTCCGCCGCCGACCAGGGCCAGGACCTCGGCCTCGCGGGGGAGGCGGCACTGCTGGCCGCCCTGGAACGCCGTCGCACCGGTGAGATGAGCGACATCGTCGCCACCATCCAGGCCGAGCAGGACCGCATCATCCGCGCGTCGCCGAACGGCGTCCTGGTGGTCCAGGGCGGACCGGGCACCGGAAAGACCGCGGTCGCGCTGCACCGCGCGGCGTACCTGCTCTACACGCACCGGCAGCAGCTCACCACCCGCGGCGTGCTCGTGGTCGGGCCGAACAGCACCTTCCTCCGCTACATCGGGCAGGTTCTGCCGTCGCTCGGCGAGACCGGGGTGCTGCTGGCCACGATCGGGCAGCTGTACCCAGGCCTCGACGCCGTCGGTCCCGTCACCCGCGAGGCCGCCGAGATCAAGGGCCGCGCGGTGATGGCCGACGTGCTCGCCAACGCCGTCCGTGATCGTCAGCGCGTGCCGGAACCGGTGCTGGAGATCGAGTTCGAGCGCGAGATCCTCATGCTCGACCGCAAGACCTGCACCGAGGCGCGGACACGGGCCCGCCGGTCACGCCGTCCGCACAACCTCGCGCGGCGGATCTTCTTCTCCGACGTCCTCGACGCGCTGACCCGGCAGGCCGCCCGCAAACTGGGGGAGGACCTGCTCGACGCGCGCGACGTCCAGGACATCCGCGCCGAGGTCGCCGCCGACAAGAACGTGGCCGCCGCCCTCGACGGACTCTGGCCGACGCTCACCCCCGAGATCGTGCTCGACGAGCTCTTCGCCGACCCTGAACGGTTGCGCAGGGCGGCCGGGAAAGCCTTGTCGGACACCGATCGTGAGCATCTCTACAGCCCGACGGACGCGCAGTGGAGCCCGGCCGACGTCCCGCTGCTCGACGAACTCGCCGAATTGCTTGGCGAGGACGACACCGACGCCAGGGCCGAGCGCGTCCGTCGCGAGCGGGAAGACCGCGCGTACGCGGAAGGAGTGCTCGACATCCTCGAACAGGACGAGGAGATCATCGACGAGGAACTGCTGCGGGTGAGCGACGTCCTCGACGCCGAGCTGTTCGCCGAGCGCCAGCAGCGCCGCAGCGAGATGACCGCGGCACAGCGGGCCGCGCAGGACCGGACCTGGACCTTCGGGCACGTGATCGTCGACGAGGCGCAGGAACTGACCGCGATGGACTGGCGGCTGCTGATGCGCCGGTCGCCGAACCGGTCGATGACGCTCGTCGGTGACGTCGCGCAGACCGGCGCTTCCGGCGGCGCGCGGTCCTGGGGCGAGGTGCTCTCGCCCTACGTCGCCGACCGCTGGCGGCTCGAAGAGCTGACCGTGAACTACCGGACCCCGGCCGAGATCATGGCCGTCGCGGCGCGGGTGCTCGCCGAGGTCAATCCGGAGCTCGAAGCGCCGGTTTCGGTGCGGGAAACGGGTTGCGAGCCCTGGTTGCGCTCGGTGGCACCGGACGGCCTCGCCGTCGAACTGCCGGGGATCGTGGCGGCCGAACTGTCCGCTGTGGACGGTGGGACGGTCGCCGTGCTGTGCCCGGCTTCGCGGGTCGCTCCGGTCTCGGAGACCCTCGGCGAGGCGGGGGACCGGGTGTCGGTGATGGCGGTGGACCGGGCGAAGGGCCTCGAGTTCGACTCCGTGGTGCTGATCGCGCCGGACGAGGTCGTCGCCGAGTCGCCGCGCGGGCTCAACGATCTTTACGTGGCCCTGACCAGGGCGACCCGTCGGATGGGCGTAGTGCAGACCGGTGACCTTGTTCCGGCGCTGGAGGGTCTTGGCTAAGGTCGGCCGCATGCGCACATTCGGCAAGATCGTGGTCATCGGCGCGGGCGTCCTCGCCCTGGCGGCCTGTGGCGAGAAACAGAACACCGCAGGTTCCGCCCCGTCGTCCTCCGGCGCGGCCCCCGCGTCGGCGTCGTCTTCGGCCCCGGCCCCGGCCGCCCCGAAGGGCAAGGAATGCACGGCGGAGGACGTCAAGACCACCGGGAAGTTCGGGGAGGCGCCGACCATCACCATCCCGGACGACTGCGACCCGCCGAAGAAGCTCATCACCAAGGACCTCGAACCCGGCACCGGCGAGGGCGCCAAGCCGGGCGCGAACCTGAAGATGAACTATTCGCTGGTCACCTGGTCCAACAAGCAGAAACTGGACAGCTCCTTCGACCGGGGTGAGCCGTTCGACCTGACCCTCGGCGCCGGCGACGTCATCAAGGGCTGGGACCAGGGCTTGGAAGGGATCAAGCAGGGTGCGCGGCGGCTGCTGATCATCCCGCCGGACCTCGCCTACGGCCAGGGAGGACGCGGCATCGCGCCGAACGAGACCCTGGTCTTCGTGACCGACGCCGTGAGCGTGCCCGCCGCCAAGGGCTGATGGGGACTTCGGACGGACGGGTCCACCACGGACGAGTCCGTACGTGGCTGGTGGACGACGGATGGGGGGTCGTCGAGTCGGCGGATTTCGCCGACCCCATCTGGGTCCACTACTCGATGCTGGAGGGTTTCGGGCCCGGTGAATTCCGGAAGCTCGACGTGGGTGACGAGGTCGAGCTGACCGTCGAGCACGCGGAGCAGGACGAGTTCCGGCTGCGAGCGGTCTGGGTGCGCTCTCTCGGCTGAGAGTCCGTGAAGGCCTCCTTCCCTACCTTCAACGCAGGGTCCCGGCGAAGTCGGGATCGTGCAGGTCGGGGATCTCTTGGTCATGGCGCAGGCCGACGTCTATGAAGGAATTGGGACGTTGAGTGTCCCAATTCCTTCATAGACGCGGGGTCGTACCCGGTTGCTCGGACCCCGCGGGCATCAGCGATGCCACATCCGGACCACCGAGAACAGTGCCGACCAGCAACTCTGCGACTTTGCCGGGACCCTGACCCTCAAAGTAGGGAAGGAGGCCTTCACGGCGTTCTGGTCAGCCGGAGTACTCCCAGGTGAGCAGCGTGCGCTCCAGGCCCTTCTCGACCTTGGTCTCCGGTGGGACGTCGGCCTGGATGTAGCCGACGCGGCGCGCGACGGCCTCGCTGGCCGCGTTCTGCGCGTCGATCTTCAGCCGGAGCGGCCCGAGACCGAGTTCCAATGCGTACGCGGTGAGCACCCGGAGAGACCGTGCCGCCAGATCCTGCCCTCGGTGGGCCGGTCCGACCGCGTAGCCGAGCTCGGCGTGTCCCTCTTCGTGCAGGAACAGCACCACCTCGCCGAGTGGTTCGCCGCCGTCGGTCGTGATGGCGAGCCGCCGCCCCGAGCCCTCCGCCCGGCGGGTGACGGCCTTCCCGTAGTGGCCCTTCGCCGCAACCTCGTCGAATGGCGAAGGCAACGGCGTGAAGCGCGCGACGGCGGGATTGTCGAATACCCCGGCATGAACGCGATGTCGTCTTCGGTCCAGTCCCGCAGGACGAGCCCTTCGCCGGTCAGCCGGACCTCTTCCGGCCAGAGTGTGCTCACGGGATCAGCAGGAGCTTGCCGGTGGTGCGCCGCCCCTGGAGGTCCTCGTGCGCCTGGCGGGCGTCGGCCAGCGGGTAGCGTCCGCCGATCCGGATGTTCAGCGAGCCGTCCTGGACGGCGGCGAAGAGTTCGTTCACCCGCCACTCCAGTTCCTCGCGGGTGAGCACGTAGTGCGCGGAGGTCGGGCGGGTGAGGTACACCGAGCCGCTGCGGTTGAGCAGTTGCGGGTCGATCGGCGGCACCGGGCCGCTTGCGGCGCCGTAAAGGGCGAGCAGGCCGCGGATCTTCAGACTCGCCAGGCTGCCGTCCACAGTGGACTTGCCGACGCCGTCGTATACCACCGCGACGCCCTTGCTGTCGGTGAGTTCGCGGACCGCCTTGGCGAAATCGACCTGGTCGTAGCGGATGACGTCGTCCGCGCCCGCCGCCTTGGCGAGTTCGGCCTTCTCGTCGGTGGAGACGGTGCCGATCACCCGCGCGCCGCGTGCCTTGGCCAGCTGCACCAGCAGCAGGCCCATCCCGCCGGCGGCGGCGTGGATCAGGACGTCGTCACCGGCCTTGACCTCGTAGGTCGAGGCGATCAGCGCGTGCGCGGTGACACCCTGGAGCATCGTCGCGGCGGCGGTCTCCTCGGTCACGCCGTCCGGGATCTTCACCGCGATCGAGGCGGGGAGCAGACGGCGCTGGGCGTAGCTGCCGAGCGAGCCCTGCCAGGCGACGCGGTCGCCGACGGCGAAACCGGTCACGTCCGGCCCGATCGCGGCCACCGTGCCGGCGCCCTCCATGCCGAGGATGAACGGCGTGTCGACGGGGTAGATGCCCTCGCGGTGATAGGTGTCGATGTAGTTGACGCCCGCCGCGGCGACGTCCACGAGCAGTTCACCGGCTCCGGGTTCACCGACCTCGACTTCGGAGAGCTCAAGGACTTCGGGACCACCGGTTCGCCGGATTTGCACTGCCGTGGGCATACATCCTCCTCGTTCAAGGTCTTTCCGACCGGCACAACTATGGCCGACGCCACGGTTATTCCGCGCCACGGGCATTTCGCGGTTAAGCTCTGGCCGTGGCTGAGACCGAAGAGAAGACCGAGACCGCCGCCCCCACGTCGCGCCAGATCGCGGCCGCCCGCGACTTCGTGAAGCGGCACGGGAAGCCGTCGCGCGCGGTGGTGGAGAACATCGGCCGGATCGGCGCCAGGGTCGTGCTCGTGGGTGCCGACGGCGCGCTCGGCGACGTCGTCGTCGCCTCCACGGAGGCCGGCGAGGCACTGGTCGAGGCCGTCGAAGACCTCGAGCCCGCCGAGTGGGACAGCGAGACCGTGAAGGCCACCAAGATCGGCGCCGAGCACCGCCGCCGGATGGCGGGGAAGTGAGCGGTTCCGCGATCCTCGTCGCCTGTTCGGCGCTGCCGGAAAGCGACGGTGACGAGCACGCCGTTCCCGAGGCGCTGGCCGACCTCGGCTTCAAGACCCGCTGGGCCGCCTGGGACGACACGACCGTCGACTTCGGCGCCGCGGACATCGTCGTGCTGCGCGCCACCTGGGACTACCCCGAGCGCCGCGACGAGTTCCTGTCCTGGGCCGAATCCGTGCCCGCGTTGGCCAATTCGTCCGAAGTCGTGCGCTGGAACACCGACAAGTCCTATCTGGCCGAACTCGGCGACGCCGGGGTCGCGGTCGTGCCGACGACGCTGATCGCGCCGGGAGACGACGCCCCGCGCTGGCCCAAGGGCGAGTTCGTACTGAAGCCCGCGATCGGTGTCGGATCCCAGAACGTCGGGAAATTCGCGTCCGGCGAGGACGCCGCGTCGCATCTGCGGCGGCTCCACGCCGAGGGCCACACCGCGGTGCTGCAGCCGTATCAGTCCAGTGTGGACACGGAAGGCGAACTCGCGCTGGTGTTCTTCGGCGGAGTGTACTCGCACGCGTTCTCGAAGGCCGCGATACTGGGCGGGGAACTCGACGAATCCGGTTTGTACGTCACGGAAAAGCTCGCCCCCGCGCAGCCGTCCGCGTCGTTCCGCGCGCTGGCCGAAGACGTTCTGGACGCGACAGCGGCGTTGCTGGGGATCCTGCGCGCGGAGCTGCTCTACGCCCGCGTGGACCTCGTCACCGGACCGGACGGCAGGCCGCTGCTGCTGGAACTGGAGCTCGTCGAGCCTTCGCTCGGCTTCCGGCAGACCGACGCTTCCGCCGCCTGGCGTTTCGCTTCCGCCGTCCGGCAGCAACTCGCCTGACCCGGCCCTGACCCCTCGCCTTTCGTCCTCTGAATGCGGTAGTCGCACGCGCAAGGAACGCGTCAAGAGGACGAAATGCGAGGGGCGGGAGAGTGTCAGGCGGGCTTCACGCGCTTCGCGGCCAACCGCTCAGGCTTCGGCCACCGCACGTCCCGTGCCCAGCCGAACTTCTCGAACAGCCAGATCACCCGCGCCGACACGTCGAGCTGTCCGCGCAGGACGCCGTGCCGCGCGCATGTCGGGTCGGCGTGGTGGGAGTTGTGCCACGACTCGCCCATGGACAGGATCGCCAGCGGCCAGAAGTTCGCCGCCTTGTCGCGGCTGGCGAACGGGCGCTCGCCGATCAGGTGACAGATCGAGTTCACCGACCAGCTGACGTGGTGCAGGAACGCGATGCGGACCAGCCCGGCCCAGAAGAACCCGGTCACCACACCCCACCACGACCAGCTGATCAGCCCGCCGAGTACCGCGGGCAGCGCCAGGCTCAGGGTGATCCACAGCCAGAAGTAGCGGTTCACCACGCGAAGGTCCTTGTCGGCCACCAGGTCCGGCGCGAAACGCTCGTAGTTGGTCACCTCGCGGCTGAACATCCAGCCCATGTGCGCGTGCCAGAAACCGCGCAGCAGCGCCGTGGGCGACGTCCCGAACAGCCAGGGGGAGTGCGGGTCGCCTTCGCGGTCGGCGAACGCGTGGTGACGACGGTGGCTGGCCACCCAGAAGATGACCGATCCCTGCACCGCGAAGCCACCCGCGATGGCCAGCGCGACCCGCAGCGGTCGTCCGGCCTTGAACGCGCCATGGGTGAAGTAGCGGTGGTAGCCCACGGTCACGCCGAGCGTCCCGAGGGTGTAGAACACGGCCGCCAGCACGAGATCCACCCAGGTCATACCCCAGCCCCACACGATCGGTATCGCGGCGAGCAGTGCGACGAACGGGACCAACAGGAAGGTCTTGAGGATCAGCATCTCCCCGGAGCCTCGCCGGTGCGAGATCAGGGGTTTGGACGGACTGGCCGGTGCGTCCGGCTCGGTGCTGGCGGTCATACGACACCTCGTGCCTCGACTCGGTGGGACCCCCGTGTGGGGCACCGAACGCAGCGTAAGGGCAGTGTCTGGCGAGCACCCCGCCCGGGGGTTACGTCCGGTTTGCCGGTGGGTCAGTTCGAGGTGGCGAGTTCCCGGTCAGCGGGGTGGGAAACCTGCGCGGGGCCGCGATCGCGTGATCCGCACCACAGCGCGGCGGTCGAGATGATCACCAGCGCGGAGCCGAGGACGTGGAGGGAGACCAGCGCCTCCGGCACACCCAGGGCGTACTGCACCGAGCCGAGGACGCCTTGGGCGAGCGCGACCACCCACACGATCGTGTACCGCCGCCAGACCTGCTTCGGTGTTTCACCGCGCATCAGCATGAGGCCGAAGACGGCCAGCACGATCAGGTAGACCACCAGCAGCCCGCCGTGGATCTGGGTGAGCGTCTCGATCGGGGCCTCGAGGCGGTGGGTGCCGGGATCCCCGCCGTGCGGGCCCGCGCCGGTCACGGTGGTGCCCGCCGCCAGGACGGCCCACATCGACGCGGCGAGCACGATCAGCGTCTTGCGGCCCGCGTCCGGGATCAGCCAGCGGGCGGGCTCGTCACCCTCGTTGAACGCGCGAAGCAGGAGCACCGCGAGCCAGACCAGGGGAGTGGAGGCCAGGAAGTGCAGGGCGACGGTCCACCATTCGAGTTTCGCGAGCACGGTGATCCCGCCGACGACGGCCTGCAGCACCACACCCGCGGGCATCGTCCAGGCCAGCTTCACCAGACGGCGACGGCTCGGGTGCTCGATCTGCACGCGCCACGCGGTGATCACGCACAACGCGGCGACGAGGATGACGACGCCGGTCAGCATCCGGTTGCTGAACTCGATCCACTGGTTGAGCGCGTCGAATTCGGGATGCGCCACGGGGACGATGCTGCCTTCGACGCACTGCGGCCAGGTCGGGCAGCCGAGGCCCGAACCCGTGACCCGGACGACCGAACCGGTGACCCCGATTCCGGCCTGCGCGATCACCGCCGCGATCGCGACCGCTCGCTGAACCGCGGACGAGGGATACGGCAGACGCGCTACAAGGCTCTGGAACGGCACCGAACGATGCTAGAACGCCCTTCCTGAGAGCGTTCCACCGGCCGTGCCCGCTGTGTCGGCCGCCTCAGAAGTGCCTCAGGTCAGGCGCGTGGTCTTGCTCGCCAGCGCGCCCGCGGCCACACCCCAGCCGACGAGGACCGCGAACGGGCCCCAGCCGAACGACCCGTCGAGCAGCACCGAGCGAAGCCCTTCGGCGAGCGCGCCCGAGGGCAGCAGTTCGACGAACGCCGCCAAGCCCGACGGCATCGTCGACGGCGCCAGCAGGATGCCGCCCGCGAGCAGCAGCACGAACCAGACGATGTTCGCCAGCGCCAGCACGGCCTCCGCGCGCAGCGCCCCGCCGAGCAGCAGTCCCAGCGCCCCGAACGCGAAGGTGCCGATGATCAGGAACGGGATCGCGCCGAGGATTCCGCCGAGTGACGGCGACCAGCCCAGCAGCGCGGCCACGGCCCCGAGGATCACGGCCTGCAACGCGACCACGACGAGCGCGGCGGCCACCCGGCCGGCGATCAGCAGCCAGCGGGGCAGCGCGGTGGCGGAAAGTCGTTTCAGGACGCCGTACCGGCGGTCGAAGCCGAGCGCGATGGCCTGTCCGGTGAACGCGGACGACATCACCGCCAGCGCGAGGATCCTCGGCGTGATCCAGTCCACTTTGGACGCCGAGCCGAGCTGCGCCGACGGCAGGATGTCCAGCAGGGACAAGCCGATCAGCAGCGCGAGCGGGATGAGCAGGGTCAGCAGGATCTGCTCGCCGTGGCGCAGGGTCAGGCTCGCCTCGACCTTCGCGTGCGTGCGCAGCATCTTGCCGAGCGAACCCCGGCCGGGGGCCGGGGTGAACGTGCCGGCGGCGAACCGCGGTGTCGGCGTCGTGGTCATGCGCGCAGTTCCCGTCCGGTCAGCTCCAGGAAGACCTCTTCCAGCGTGCGCCTGCCGACCTGCAGTTCCTCGGGCATGACGCCCTGTTGCGCGCACCAGGCCGTCACCGTCGACACCACCTGCGGACTTATCGCGCCTTCGACGAGATAGGTCCCCGGCGCGGACTCGTGCACGAGGTGGCCTTCGGGCAGGGCCGCGGTCAGCAGGCCGGTGTCGAGCCGCGTACGGGCCTTGAACCGCAGTTGCGCGGCCTCGCCGGCGTCGACGGTCAGCGAACGCGGCGAGCCTTCGACGACGACCTTCCCGTGGTCCACGATCACCACGGTGTCGGCCAGTGTTTCGGCCTCTTCCATCAGATGCGTGGTCAGCAGCACGCTGACCCCGTCGGCGCGCAGCGCTTCGAGCAGATCCCAGACCAGGCGGCGGGCCTGCGGGTCCATCCCCGCGGTCGGTTCGTCGAGGAAGAGCAGTTCCGGGCGCCCGACGAGCGCGCAGGCGAGGGAGAGCCGCTGCTGCTGCCCGCCGGAAAGGCGTTTGAACGGCGTCTTCCGTGCTCCCGCGAGCCCGAGCACGTCCAGCAGCCAGGCCGGATCGAGCGGATTCGCGGCGCACGCGGCGACCAGTCCGAGCATCTCGTCGGCGCGGACGCCGGGATAGGCGCCGCCGCCCTGCGGCATCACCCCGATCCGCGGCCGCAGCGCGCGGCCGTCCCGCGCCGGGTCCATGCCCAGCACGCGGACTTCGCCGTCGTCAGCCCGCAGGAAGCCTTCGCAGATTTCGACGGTGGTGGTCTTGCCGGCCCCGTTCGGGCCGAGCAGCGCGAGCAGTGTGCCACGTTCCATCCGCAGGTCGAGTCCATCGACCGCGGTGGTGGATCCGTAGCGTTTCACCAGCCCGGTGATCTCGACGGCGGGGGCGTTCACGACAGGTCACGATACGGCGTCACGCGGGGACCGAACGCTCCGGGGACGGTCTGGACAGCAGCAGTGGTGAGAGGCGGTGGACGATGAACAGCCCCAGTAGCGTGACGACCCCGGCGGCGGCCCACGCGAACGGCAGGACGAAACCGCGGCCCTCGAAGGTGCTTCCCGTCGTCGGCAGCAGGAACGGCAGGACGGCGGTGACGATCGTCGCCGCGATGCGGAACCGCGAGGTCCCGGCCGCCGCGGCGAGCGGGATGATCGCCCACAGCAGGTACCAGGGCTGGAGCGCGACGTGCAGCACCATCACCGCGCCCAGCGAGACACCGAGGCCGATGATCGGCCGGTAGCGCCATTTGAAGCTGTCCCAAAGGAACTTGACCGTCACCGCGCCCGCGACGAGATAGCCGAGCGTGCCGAGGATCGGCACCATCGCGTTGGTGTGGTTGCCGAGGCCGAGGGCGATGCCGAGAACGCCGCCCAGCGCGGCGAGCTCCGACGTCGGCGAGATCCACGAGCGGACCAGCCCCGGCGTCCCGAGCGCGCCGACCCAGCCGAAACCGAGGCCGGTGCCGTAGCAGACCGCCACCAGCACCACCCCGAACAGCAAGGCCATCGGGATCGCCGCGGTCAGCAGGTCCTTGATCCGGCCGTGCCAGCGTCTGGCCACCATCACCGTGAAGAACGGCAACGCCAGGATCGCGTTCAGTTTCACCGCGACGCCGAGGGTGATGATCGCCACCCCGAGCGCGATGAACAGCAGTTCGCCCTTGGCCAGCGGCGGGACGGCGTCGTGCTTGTAGCGCACCGGCATCCGCTGGAGACCGATCTCCAGCCCGGCCACCATGAGCCCGATCGCCAGCGCGTCGTTGTGGGCGCCCGCGACGAAGTGGAAGATCAGCAGCGGGTTCGCCGCGCCGAGCCACAGCGCGGTGGCGGGCTGCACGCCGAACCGCCGGGCCAGCCGGGGCAGCGCCCAGATGATCAGGATGACGCCGATCAGCGCCAGTCCGCGCTGCAGCAGCACCCCGGTGACGATGTTGCCGCTGCTGAGCGGGGCGAGCCAGCCCCCGAGGCGCAGCAGAAGAGGGCCGTACGGCGCCGGGGTCTCGCGCCACATGTTGGAGACACCCGAGGTCAGCGGGTCGGAGACGCCGAGCGCTTCGGCCGGGCCGAGGGAGTACGGGTCCATGCCGCGGGCGACGATCTCGCTCTGCGCGAGATAGCTGTAGACGTCGCGGGAGAACAGCGGCGGGATGAACAGCAGTGGCGCGCACCAGAGCGCGATCGTGCGGGCGAGCTGCCCCTGGGTGGCGAGACGGCGGCGCGCGGGCTGCGCGAACCGGCCGAGCAGCAGCCAGCTGAGCACGATGATCGCCATCCCCGCCAGGCCCATCGCGAGCGAGACCATCGGGATCCGGGTGAACAGCCGCAGGACCGGGATCTCCTGCACCGGGTTGATCACCGGGGCGGCGCCGGCGCCGAGCGAGCCGAGGGCGAGGAACAGGGAACCGACCGCGCCGAACCGGCGGACCACGTTCAGGCCGCGCAGTTCCTTGTCGTCCAGCGGCTCCGGTTCGTGCGGGTGCCCTGGGGTGAGCGTCGCCACCGATCCCGATGCCGCGTCTTCCGGCTCTGCCCCGTCCGTGTCCCGCTGCGCCGGGTGATCGCCCACTGCCACGCACGAAGGGTAGCGATGCCGGGAACAGAGTGAACGGGTACGTGGTTACCGAGGGAGATGGAGGCGGCGACGTGACGCGCGCCACTCCGTGAGGCACCCCTCTTTGCCGTCTCCCCGGAAATACGTCACACTTGTGTTGTGAAAAAGACGGGGACGCAGGACGAGGCCGGTGGCGACATGCTCCGCGCCGAGGTCCAGCCTGTCCCCGCGCAGGTCGGCCCCGAGGGTCGGACCAGGCATGAAGTGGCCCGGTTGCTGCTGGAGCAGGGTCCGATGACCGCCGTCGTGGTCGCAGAGCAGCTGGGGATCAGCGCCGCGGCCGTCCGGCGGCATCTCGACGCGCTCCTTGCCGACGGCGAGGCCGAGACCCGCGACGCGCCCCGCCGCGGTCCCCGCGGCCGAGGTCGTCCCGCCAAGAACTTCCTGCTCACCGAAACGGGCCGCGCCCGGTTCGGGCACGCCTACGACGACCTCGCCTCCTCGGCCATCCGGTTCCTCGCCGAGCACGCGGGCGAAGACGCCGTAAAGGCTTTCGCCGAGGCTCGTGTCGCCTCCCTCGTCGGCCCGCATCGGGAGGCGATCACCAAGCACGCGGATCCCACCGTTCGCGCCGAGGCCCTCGCTGCGGCGTTGACCAGGGAGGGTTACGCTGCGTCGACCCGTCAGGTCGGTGCGGGCGAACAGCTCTGCCAGCACCATTGCCCGGTCGCCCACGTCGCCGCCGAGTTCCCCCAGTTGTGTGAAGCCGAAACCGAGGCGTTCGCACAGCTGCTGGGTACACACGTGCAGCGGCTCGCGACCATCGCACGCGGTGACAACGCGTGCACCACACACGTACCCGTCGCTTCGACGGGTCGACCGGCCACATCCCGGCCGGGAAGCACGGCGCCCTCTCCAGGGCGCACAGCACGGATCCCGAATGGAGGGAAACCCGCATGACTGCCGCTGCCGAGCAGCGCACTCCCACCACCGCGCCCATGAGCCAGGAAGAGACCATCGAGTCCCTTGGCAAGTACGCGTTCGGCTGGGCGGACTCCGACGAGGCGGGCTCTAGCGCCCGTCGCGGACTGAACGAGGACGTCGTCACCGACATCTCCTCGAAGAAGTCCGAGCCGGAGTGGATGCGCGAAGCGCGACTGAAGGCGCTCAAGCTCTTCGACTTGAAGCCGATGCCCAACTGGGGTGCGGACCTCTCCGGGATCGACTTCGACAACATCAAGTACTTCGTGCGGTCCAGTGAGAAGCAGGCCACCTCCTGGGAAGACCTGCCCGAGGACATCAAGAACACGTACGACCGGCTGGGCATCCCCGAGGCGGAGAAGCAGCGCCTCGTCGCCGGTGTCGCCGCGCAGTACGAGTCCGAGGTCGTCTACCACTCGATCCGTGAGGATCTGGAGGCCCAGGGCGTCCTGTTCCTGGACACCGACACCGCGCTCAAGGAGCACCCGGAGATCTTCAAGGAGTACTTCGGCTCCGTGATCCCGGCCGGGGACAACAAGTTCTCCGCGCTGAACACCGCGGTGTGGTCCGGTGGCTCGTTCATCTACGTGCCCAAGGGCGTCAAGGTGGACATCCCGCTGCAGGCCTACTTCCGGATCAACACCGAGAACATGGGTCAGTTCGAGCGGACCCTGATCATCGTCGACGAAGACGCCTACGTGCACTACGTCGAGGGTTGCACCGCGCCGATCTACCAGTCCGACTCGCTGCACTCGGCGGTCGTGGAGATCATCGTGAAGAAGGGCGCCCGCTGCCGGTACACGACCATCCAGAACTGGTCGAACAACGTCTACAACCTGGTCACCAAGCGCGCCAAGTGCGAAGAGGGCGCGACCATGGAGTGGATCGACGGCAACATCGGGTCCAAGGTCACGATGAAGTACCCGTCCGTCTTCCTGATGGGCGAGCACGCCAAGGGTGAGGTCCTCTCGGTCGCGTTCGCCGGCGAAGGCCAGCACCAGGACGCCGGCGCGAAGATGGAGCACCTGGCGCCGCACACCTCCTCGACCATCGTGTCGAAGTCGGTGGCGCGCGGCGGTGGCCGCACCTCCTACCGCGGCCTGGTCAAGGTCGCGAAGCGGGCGCACCACTCGCGGTCCAGCGTGGTCTGTGACGCGCTGCTGGTCGACACGATCTCGCGGTCGGACACGTACCCGTACGTCGACATCCGCAACGACGAGGTCTCCATGGGCCACGAGGCGACCGTCTCGAAGGTCAGCGAAGACCAGATGTTCTACCTCATGTCGCGCGGTCTCGACGAGGCCGAGGCCATGGCGATGATCGTGCGCGGGTTCGTCGAGCCCATCGCGCGTGAGCTGCCGATGGAGTACGCGCTCGAGCTGAACCGCCTGATCGAGCTTCAGATGGAAGGGTCCGTCGGCTAGTCATGTCGGTTACCGAGAACAACGTTTCCGAAGCGATGCGCGAAGGGGTGGTCGTTCCGGCCACCTCTCGCGCGGAGCGCTTCACCTCCTACGACGTCGAGGCCTTCGAGGTTCCCGGCGGTCGTGAGGAGAACTGGCGCTTCACTCCGATGAAGCGGCTGCGTGGCCTGCACGACGGGTCCGCCGCCGCTTCGGGCACGGTCAGCCTGGACTTCGACGGCGCGCCCGAACTCGTGATCGAGCAGGCGGGCCGGGACGACGAACGCCTCGGCGCCGCGGGCGTCCCGAGCGACCGCATCGCCGCGCAGGCGTACTCCTCGTTCACCGAGGCCACCGTCATCACGGTGCCCAAGGAGACCAAGGCGTCGAAGCCGTCGACCCTCAAGATCACCGGCCCCGGCGAGGGCAAGGTCGCCTACGGGCACCTGCAGGTCCGCGCCGAGCGGTTCTCCGAGGCCGTCATCGTCCTCGACCACGTCGGCTCCGGCACCTACGCGGACAACGTCGAGTTCGTCATCGGCGAGTCGGCGAACGTGACCGTGGTCAGCGTGCAGGACTGGGCCGACGACGCGGTGCACGTCTCCGAGCAGCACCTCAAGCTCGGCCGCGACGCCACGCTCAAGCACATCACCATCACCCTGGGCGGTGACCTCGTCCGCGTTTCGCCGACGGCGACCTTCGCCGACAAGGGTGGCGACGTCGAGATGCTCGGCCTGTACTTCGCGGACGAAGGGCAGCACCAGGAGCACCGCCTCTTCGTCGACCACGCGGTGCCGAACTGCAAGTCGCGGGTGATGTACAAGGGTGCGCTGCAGGGCGACGGCGCGCACACCGTGTGGGTCGGCGACGTGCTGATCCGGGCGGCCGCCGAGGCCACCGACACCTACGAGCTCAACCGCAACCTGGTGCTGACGCCGGGCGCGCGGGCGGACTCGATCCCGAACCTGGAGATCGAGACCGGCGAGATCGAAGGCGCCGGGCACGCGAGCGCCACGGGAAGGTTCGACGACGAGCAGTTGTTCTACCTTCAGTCGCGCGGAATCGGCGAAGACGCCGCGCGACGACTGGTCGTACGCGGGTTCTTCCACGAGATCCTCGTCAAGATCGGTGTCCCCGAGGTGCGCGAGCGCCTCGAGGCCGCGATCGAAGCCGAACTCGAAGCCGTGGGCGTCTAAGCCCTCGTCCGTCCACATCAGACTTTAGGAAAGAAATGCCTACGCTGGAAATCAAGGATCTGCACGCCTCGGTCACGACCGAGGAGGGCCCTAAGGAGATCCTCAAGGGCGTCAACCTGACCATCAAGTCGGGCGAGACCCACGCGATCATGGGCCCCAACGGTTCGGGCAAGTCCACGCTGTCCTACGCCATCGCCGGTCACCCCAAGTACGAAGTCACCTCCGGGCAGGTCCTGCTCGACGGTGAGGACGTGCTCGAGATGAGCGTCGACGAGCGTGCTCGCGCGGGCCTGTTCCTCGCGATGCAGTACCCGGTCGAGGTACCGGGCGTGTCCATGTCCAACTTCCTCCGCACCGCGGCCACCGCGGTCCGTGGCGAGGCCCCCAAGCTGCGCCACTGGGTCAAGGAGGTCAAGGAGGAGATGGGCAAACTGGAGATCTCGTCCGAGTTCGCCGAGCGTTCGGTGAACGAGGGCTTCTCCGGCGGTGAGAAGAAGCGCCACGAGATCCTGCAGCTGGCGCTGCTCAAGCCGAAGATCGCCATCCTCGACGAGACCGACTCGGGCCTCGACGTCGACGCGCTGCGCGTCGTGTCGGAAGGCGTCAACGAGTTCAAGGCCAACAACGACGCCGGCGTCATGCTGATCACGCACTACACGCGGATCCTGCGGCACATCACGCCCGACTTCGTGCACGTCTTCGCCGGCGGCAAGATCGTCGCGTCCGGCGGCCGTGAGCTCGCGGACGAGCTGGAGGAGAACGGCTACGTCAAGTACGCCGGCTCCACCGAGACCGCCGCCGTCTGATCCTGGACTTCCACGACTACACCGAGAGGAGTTGGCCCGATGACCACCACCACGGCTAACTCTGTTCCGCTTGACGTAGCGGCCATCAGGGCCGACTTCCCCATTTTGACCCGGACCGTTCGGGACGGGAAACCCTTGGTGTATCTGGATTCCGGTGCGACGTCCCAGAAACCGGTGCAGGTACTCGAAGCCGAGCGCCGGTTCCTGGAGACCTCGAACGCCGCGGTGCATCGTGGCGCGCACCAGCTCGCCGAGGAAGCGACCGACGCCTACGAATCCGCCCGCGTGCGGATCGCGGAGTTCGTCGGCGCCTCCCCGCACGAGCTGGTGTTCACCAAGAACGCCACCGAAGGCATCAACCTCGTCGCCTACGCGATGAGCAACGCCGCCACGGCCGGTCCCGGCGCCGAGCGGTTCAAGATCGGCCCCGGCGACGAGATCGTCATCACCGAGATGGAGCACCACGCGAACCTGGTGCCGTGGCAGCAGCTCTGCCAGCGCACCGGCGCGACGCTGAAGTGGTTCTCCGTCACGGCGGACGGCCGCCTCGACCTGTCCAATGTGGACGAACTGATCACCGAGCGGACCAAGGTGCTGGCGTTCACGCACCAGTCCAACGTGCTCGGCACGATCAACCCGGTCAAGTTCCTGACGGAGAAGGCGCACAAGGTCGGCGCGCTGGTCGTGCTGGACGCCTGCCAGTCGGTGCCGCACTTCCCGGTGGACTTCCACGACCTGGACGTCGACTTCGCCGCTTTCGCCGGGCACAAGATGGTCGGCCCGTACGGCATCGGTGTCCTTTATGGACGCCGTGAGCTGCTCGAAGCGATGCCGCCGTTCCTGACCGGCGGTTCGATGATCGAGCTGGTCCGCATGGAGCAGACCACGTTCGCCGCGCCGCCGCAGCGGTTCGAGGCGGGCACCCCGATGACGTCGCAGGCCGTCGGCCTCGGCGCGGCGGCCGACTACCTGTCGGCGATCGGCATGGAGCGGGTCGCCGCGCACGAACACCTCCTCACCGAGGCGGCGTTGACCGGACTCGGCGAGATCCCCGGTGTCCGGATCATCGGCCCCACCGACATGACCGACCGAGGCGGGCTGGTGTCGTTCGTCATCGACGGCGTGCACCCGCACGACTCCGGCCAAGTGCTGGACAGCCTCGGTGTCGCCGTCCGCGTCGGGCACCACTGCGCGTGGCCGCTGCACCGGGCCTGCTCGGTCCCGGCGACCGTGCGCGCTTCGTTCTACGTCTACAACACACTGACCGAAGTGGACGCTTTGGTGAACGGTGTGCGCGAGGCGCAGAAGTTCTTCGGGGTGGCCCAGGACGGGGCCGCGCTGTGAATCTCGAAAGCATGTACCAGGAGATCATCCTGGACCACTACAAGAACCCGCACGGCCGCGGTCTGCGCGAGCCGTTCGACGCCGAATCGTTCCAGGTCAACCCGACCTGTGGCGACGAGGTGACACTGCGGGTGAAGGTCGACGACGGGAAGGTCGCCGACGTCTCCTACGAGGGACAGGGTTGCTCCATCAGCCAGGCCTCCACGTCGGTCTTGACGGATCTCGTCGTCGGGCACACCCTGGAGGAGGCGTTCACCACCATGGACGCCTTCGTTGAGCTGATGCAGGGCAAAGGCCAGATCGAGCCGGACGAAGAAGTGCTGGAGGACGGCATCGCCTTCGCCGGCGTGGCCAAGTACCCGGCCCGCGTGAAATGCGCCCTGCTCGGATGGATGGCGTTCAAGGACGCCGTCGCCCGCACGACCAACGGAGTTGAGACGGCATGACCGAACAGCAGACCGAAACCCGCGAGGGGCGCACAGCCGCCGACCTCGACGCCGAGACCGCCACCGCCCCGGACACCGCCGAACTGGCGAAGGTGGAGGACCTCGAAGAGGCGATGCGCGACGTCGTCGACCCGGAACTGGGCATCAACGTCGTCGACCTCGGCCTGGTCTACGACATCCGGGTCGAGCCGGACAACACCGCCACCATCGACATGACCCTGACGTCCGCGGCCTGCCCGCTGACCGACGTCATCGAGGACCAGACCGGTGCCGCGCTCGTCGGCGGCGGAACGGGCCTGGTCAAGGACTTCCGGATCAACTGGGTCTGGATGCCGCCGTGGGGCCCGGAGAAGATCACCGAGGACGGCCGCGAGCAGCTGCGGGCACTCGGCTTCACCGTCTGACCGTCCATAGCGTTGAGGGTGTTGAGCGTATAACGGCCTATACTGCGTCCCGTCGTGAGTGGTATGGCGGTTATTGATCCGTAAGGCAAATGTGGCGTGGTCAGTCTGCGGCGTAGCGGACTTCTTCCTTGCCGAAGAAGGCTTTCACGTGGTCGGGTTGGTT
>NZ_JBVKAE010000022.1:0-166477 GCF_055598845.1 Amycolatopsis sp. NPDC039088
CGTTTGGCGCGCACCAGCCGTTGAGCCAGGGTCGCTTCGCCGATCAGGAAGGTGCGGGCGATCTGCCCGGCGGTCAGCCCGGCAACGGCCTGCAAGGTCAGTGCGATCCGCGCTTCTTCGGCCAGGGCGGGATGGCAGCAGGTGAAGATGAGGCTGAGCCGCTCGTCGCCGATACCGAGAAGGCTGTCGCCACCGAAGTCCATGGTCATCGCCTCCTCCTGCACTCCCATCGATGCGAGCTTTTCCTGCCCGCGCCGGATACGTCGGATCCGGTCGATGGCGCTGTTGCGGGCCGCCGTCAGCAGCCAGGCGACCGGATCGTCCGGTGTCGTGCCCACCCATTTGCCCAGCGCGAGCGCGCACGCGTCCTGCAGTGCGTCTTCGGCGAGTTCGAAATCGCCCAGCGCACGGACGAGGGCGGCGAGCATCCGGCCGCGGTGCTCGCGGTAGACCTCCTGCAGGACGGGTGCGGCGGTCATGCGCCGGTGGCCGCCCGGTGATCGAGGTCCGGTACTCCGGCGATCGGCCGGACCTCGATGGTGCCCTGCTCGGCCATCGGGCACAGTGCGGCCAGTTCGAGAGCTTCGTCGAGGTTGCGGCAGTCGAGGATGTACGCCCCGCCCAGGTGCTCATGGGTCTCGAGGAACGGGCCGTCGGTGATCAGCGTCTTGCCTTCGCGGACGCTGACCGTGGTGGCGGTGTGCTCACTCCGCAGGGGATGGGCCGCGACGAACGCGCCACGACGGCGGCATTCGTCGGCGAACGCGTTCACCCTGGCCAGCGCTTCGGGAAAGCCGGGATCCTCCGGTTCGGGGCGCTCGCAGTTGTAGACCAGCAGCATGTATTGCATCTGTCCTCCAGCGCAGCGGGTTCGGACTGTCGAAGAGGATGACGAACGGCCCGACCGTATCTCGACAGACGTCGGCAAGCTTCTTTTTCGCCCGGGACGGGACGCGGGAAGCGCGGCGATCCACTACCACTTCGGTTCGAAAGAGGGACTGCTCGACGCGGTCCTGCGGAGCAGGCTCGGCCAGGTGGCGGACGAGCGGGAGGCGGTGCTCCAAACGCTCCCCGAAGAAGGCGTCACCGCGCACGACCTGGCTCGCGCTTTCGTGGGACTGCTGGAGCGGTTGAATCCGGAAACTCCGCGCGGAACACTCGATTTCCGCCTGACACAGGCCCAACCGTTGAGAAGGAGTTCACGATGGGACGTTTCAGCCTGCCCGGACAAGCTGTTCCACGGTTGCTCCTCAAGGCATGATCGCCGGTGCTTGGGCGGCGTGATCATAGCGGTCATCGACCACGGGAAGACCCCGACGGGCCCGCACTCCGCTGATCGGACAGAGTCCTTGCGGGACGGCGTATCGTGAACCCTCCATGGAAGAATAATCGCCGGAAGATGTGTTGTGGTGGATCTGAAGCTGCTGTTCCAGGACCTGGTCGGATTCGAGATCGAGCTGTGGAACGCCGTCGACGCCAAGCTGCGCGCCGAGTGCGATCTGCAGCTCACCTGGTTCGAGGTGATGCGCTTGCTCGCGCGGCGTCAAGCATGCCGGGTGCAAGACGTGGCGGAGGAGTTTTCGATCACCGTCGGTGGTACGAGCAAGGTGGTCGACCGGATCGAGGCCGCCGGATATTGCCGTCGCCGGGCCAATCCGGACGACCGGCGGTCGTCGCTGGTCGAACTCACGCCAGCCGGCCGTCGCTTGACGGCCAAGGCGACAAAGATCTTCGAAGCGGAGCTGGAGAGCCGGGTCGGTTCGGTACTGAGTCAGCGGGCTCTGGAACAGCTGGCGGCGACGCTGGCCAAACTCCGCAAGGCCGGGCGTTCCTGACTCCCGGAGAACGGCCGAGCTTCCCGGCTACTCCGGAGGCGCGGTGGCCAGGTGCTCGCCGAGGTACCGGGCGGTGAGATCGGGAACGAGGTGCTCTTCGTCGATCTCGCGGACGACACCGGTCCCGGTGCAGCGCGGGCACGCCCCGTCGGAGTTGAAGGCCAGTGACTCCGCCCCCGGCGGATAGAACGTCACGGCACACACCGGGCACGTCAGGTCACGGTCGAGGTGCCGAAGGTGCTGCGCACCCCGGGAACGCCCGGACGCTGCCGCAGGGCCAGCGCGGCCGGGACGTGCTCGACGCTGTCGACGGCCGCCCGCGGGGCCTGGGACATCCGCCGTCGCGTGTACGTCGACAAGGCCTCGATGTACCGGCGCGACCCCTCCGCGTACAAGACACCCATCGCCAGGGACGACTTGCCCGAACCGGACACACCCGCCAGCGCGACGAGACGGCGAAGCGGCACCGTCACGTCGACGTCCCGCAAGTTGTGGACCCTGGCCCCACGCACCTCGATCGCCAGAGGCTGTTCCCACGTCTCGTCGCCCATCAGTACCTCTCCGCAGAACATCTATTCCATAGAACTTGTTTCCAAGGAAGCTATACGCGGGCGGCGGTCACGGTGCGCACGTAGCGGTCAGGCCGCGCCCCAGAAGGCGTCTTCCGAGGCCGGGTCCGAAGAGAACAGCCACACCTCGGCCACGCGGTCGCCCTCGATCCTCAGCAGGTCGAGCCCGTCCTGGGCCATCTCCGCGTCTTCGCGCTTTCCGCTGAAGTGAACCGGAACCGCGACCAGTGTGTCGTTCACCATGGGCGCGCCGGTCGGCGCGAGTTTGAACGAACCCTCGCTGGCCGCCGTCATGCTCCCGAGCAGTTCACCGACGGCGGCTCCGCCTCGGTGAATTCCGGAGAACAGGTTTTCTCCCGGCTGGTGCCATACGACGTTCTCGGCGAACATCGCGGCGACGGTGGCGAAATCGTTGGCGGCCAACGCGTCGAAGTACTTGTTCACCACGTCGAGCGGGGTGGTCGATTCGGTCATCGGTCATTTCCTTCCCGGAGAACTCGTGTGCTTTGATGATGACGAGCTGATTCCGGTTACCTCAACGTAACCGAACAACGGTTTTGCCCCATGTCACGACCCCTTGAGCGAATCGCCGAGGTGCTCTCGGCCCGGGAAACCTACGACACTATTTCTTTTCCGGCATCGCCGACGAGTGGTGGTTGACGATCAGCCACTTGCCGTCGCGAAGCTCGTAGACGTAGGTGTAGCGGGCTTCGACCTCGGTGGGTTTGCCGTCTTTGCCGGTAATGGCGAAGCGGTAGACGCCGGTGTTGACGGCGGTGTCGGCGTCGAGGACGCTGACCATTTCCTTCTCGATCGTGCCGGAAGGCTTGTTCTCGAGGAAGTGCTGGAAGTAGTCGACGATCTCGGCGCGGGTGGTCCGGACGTCGTTGGACACCGTCGGCAGCAGCACCGCGTCGGGTGCGTACAGATCCGCGACCTTGTCGGGGTCGCCGGTGGCGAGCGCCGCGTTCCAGATCGGGAACAGCGCGGCGATGTCCTGCTGGGAGGCCTTGGCGGCGGCCTGCTGAGCGACCGGAGCGGGTGCGGGAGCCGCGGCTTGGGCGGGCTGCTCCGCGTTTCCGGCCGTGCACGCGGTGGTCGCGAGTGCCAGTGCCGTCGTCGCGGCGAGAACACCGGTGGTGGTACGAACCTTGTTGCGCATTTTCTGTCTCCCTGCCTGATCCGGTGAACTGGATGTCTCCACTGTGGATGACCGATGAGAAGGAGAAATCCAGCGTGCGGCCAGGAAGCCACCAGGATTTCGGAAAGACTTGACGACGCTCGCCGCCGAAGCCGATCCATAGTGGACTGGCGATAGGTGGTTTCGGCGCGCTGGTGGCATGATCTGTCGCGTGCGGGTACTGCTGGTTGAAGATGACGAATCGATCGCCGAGTCCCTGCGGCGCGGCCTCTCCAGGTATGGCTTCGAGGTCGACTGGGTCCGGACGGGAGCGGAAGCGCTGACGGCCGAGGCCGCCGAAGTGGTGTTGCTCGACCTGGGCCTGCCGGACACCGACGGGCTGGACGTCTGCCGTGAGCTGCGGGAGCGCGGGGATGTGCCGATCATCGTGATCAGTGCGCGTTCGGACGAGGTGGACCGGGTGGTCGGTCTGGAGATCGGCGCGGACGACTACGTCTCCAAGCCGTTCGGGGTCCGTGAGGTCGTCGCGAGGATGAGGGCGGTGCTGCGCCGGACGAGGAAGCCGGTGGCGGGCCAGCCCGCGGAGGTGACGCCCGACAGCTACGCCGGCGGGAGGCTGGTGATCGATCGGCGGGCTCGCCGGGTGCTCCTGGACGGCGACGAACTTCCGTTGCCGCCGAAGGAGTTCGATCTGCTGGCCTTCCTCGCGGAGGAACCCGGTGCGGCGCTGACCCGCGAGCAGATCATGGAGGCGGTCTGGGACAGCAACTGGTTCGGCCCGACGAAGACGCTGGACGTCCATGTCGCCGCGTTGCGCCGCAAGCTCGGTGAGGTCGTGACCGTCGAGACTGTCCGGGGTGTCGGGTTCCGGCTGGTCGTGTCCTGATGAACCGCAGGCTCGTCGTCAGCTACATCCTGCTGGTCGCCGTCGCGATCACCGCGTTCACCGTACCGGTGGCGTTCGTGCTCACCGCCCAGTTGCGGGGTGATGTGGAGACATCGGTGCGCCGGGAAGCGGCGACGGCGGCGCTGTTGCTGGCGGCACCGGACACGCCGTCGCGCCAGGCGCTGGCGCGGCTGGCCGCGGCCTACGAGCAGGAGACGCCGGGCCGCCTCGACGTCCTGCTCGCCGACCGGACGGCGGCCGTTCCGCTGCCCTTGCCCCCGGCCCCGGACGATCCGGCGTTCGCCGCCGCGCTCGACGGTCGAGAGGACACCCGCTGGGGTGAGGCGCCCGCACTGGGCGCCGATGGGCTCGTGCTCACGGTGCCGGCGAGAGATGCCACCGGCACGGTCGTCGGCGCGGTCCGGGTGAGTTATCCGTCGGCCCCGTTGAACGAACGGCAGGTGCAGATCTGGGGTTTTCGCGCGATCCTCGCCGTGGCCGTGCTGATCGCCGCCGCGATCTTGGGTGTCCTGCTGGCCAGGCGGCTGACCCGGCCGTTCCGCGAGCTGAACCGGATGGCGCGGCGGCTCCGCGACGGAGACCTCGGTGCCAGGGCGGTGGAATCCGGTCCGACCGAAACTCGGACGCTGGCGCGGACGCTGAACAACGCGGCGGAGACGATCGACACGCTCGTCCAGTCGCAGCGGGCGTTCATCGCCGACGCGTCCCATCAGCTGCGGACGCCGCTCACCGCTTTGCGGCTCTCGCTGGACAATATCGCCGACGGGGCCACCGATCCCTTCGTGCGAGAGGACATCGACCTGGCCACGGCCGAGGTCGTGCGCATGAACCGCCTGGTCAACGCGCTGCTCACGTTGGCGAGGGCGGAAGCCGCGGTGGGAACGCCGGAACGTGTCCGGGCGCGGGACGTCGTCGACGACCGATTCGAGGTGTGGCGCGCCGTCGCCGCGGAACGCGGGGTGCGGCTGCGCGCGGACCACGCGGACGGGGATCCGGAGGTCCTGGTCAGCCCTGGGAACCTCGAACAGGTGCTGGACAACGTGCTCTCCAACGCGCTGGAGGTCTCGCCGTCCGGCGGCGCGGTCGTCGTCCGGACCGTCAGGGAGGGCGAGCACGTGCTGATCGAGGTGGCCGATGAAGGGCCCGGTCTGCCCCATGACGACCAGCTCCGGGCATTCGACCGGTTCTGGCGCGGCGCGGGCACGACCGGGCCCTCGGGCTCCGGCCTCGGGTTGGCGATCGTCAAACAGCTCGTCACGGATGACGGTGGCACCGTAGGTCTCGCGGACGCCGAAGCCGGGGGACTGTGCGTCCGCATCCGGCTGCGGTCTGTTTCCTAGCAGCCACTATCCCTTGTGGACAGTCCAATGGGGAGGGACCGGGCACCTCAGTGGATGGTGCGGCGGATCCAGTCGGCGTAGGCGGGCACGCTGGTGTAGAGGCCGGGGCCGTTGGCGCAGGGCACGTCGTCGTCGCCGGGGCCGGAGGTGACGCCGATCAGTTCCCACCGGCCACCCTTCCCGCGCTGGACCTGCGGCCCGCCGGAGTCGCCCATGCACGCCATCGCGCCGCGCTTGCGGCTGATGGTGCACAGCCGGGTCGAATCCGCGTATCCGGGGGAGCACTCGGATTCCGCCCCGCGACGGGTGTCGAGCTGCTGGAGCCGTTCGGGGAACACCGCCTTGGTGATGTCGGCGGTGTCGACGGTGGTGCCGAAGCCCAGCAAGCGGGTCGGAGTGCCGGGGCGGCCGGGACGGCCGGCGATGCGGATCGGCTGCTGCTCGGAGACCGGACGGTCCAGGCGTACCAGCGCGATGTCGTTCTTGTTCGGCGAGCCAGGCTGGTAGCCCGGGTGACGCACCATACGGTCGATCGTGCGTACGGTGCCACCGGAGGTCCGCCGCTCACTGCCGATGCGCACGGTCCCTTCCGGCCTGGCCGGGTTGTTCTCCGGGTCGACGCAGTGCGCCGCGGTCACCACCCACTGAGGGTGGATCAGCACCGCCCCGCAAACCCCCTTGGCGTTGTTCAGTTCGGGTACGACCTCCGGGATCGAGGCCATGAACTCGTAGCGCTCGGTGGAGTTCTTCCCGTTCACCACGGCATCGGCACCGGCGGGTACCGCGACCGCGCAGAAAACTCCGGCCAACGCGACACTGGCGGCACGAATCATGTTACGGCGCAAGGAATCCACTCTCGACATGCTTTTCCTTCGTTCGGTGGCTTCGTCCTCCCCAGCATTGACGTCCGCCGCCTCTCGCACCATCGGGTCAGCCCGCCGATTCGCGGTGACGGCGCCCCGGCGCCGGTGGTAGCGCCTGCGCTACTTGACAATCGTCATCGGCCATGCCGGCCGCGCTTCGCCACCAAGACCGCCCGTGTGCACAACTCCATGACCGTCGACGACTACCCGCCGTCGCCCGCTTCCCCTCCGCGGACGCAGATCGCGCACCGATGAGGTTTTCGCGCCGCGACCGTCTGTACGGGTGAGATCGACTCACGGAGGCTGACGCCATGCGGAAACTGACCTTTGGCATGAATGTGACCCTGGACGGCTACATCGCCGCGCCCGGCGACGACCTCGGCTGGAGCGGGGGTGAGGGACCGGACTCGTCGCCGGGCGACGAGCTGTTCCAGTGGTGGTCCGACCGGGTGGCGGCGACGGGACTGGCGCTGTACGGACGCAAGCTCTGGGAGGCGATGAGTTCACACTGGCCGACCGCAGACCGGCAGCCCGGCGCCACACCGGCGGCGATCGAGTACGCCCGCCGCTGGCGGGCCATGCCGAAGGTGGTGTTCTCCTCGACGACCAGCACGGTCGACTGGAACACCCGTTTGGTCACCGGCGACGCGGTCACCGAGATCACCCGGCTCAAGGCCGAGCACGGCGGGCCGATGGACATCGGCGGCGCGACGCTCGCCGCGGCGGCCATGCGGGCCGGGCTGATCGACGAGTACGTGCTGGTCACCGTGCCGGTCTTGGTGGGTGGCGGTACGCCGTTCTTCACCGCGCTGGACAGCTGGGTGAAGCTGACCCTGGTGGAGACTCGGACGTTTCCCGGTGGCGTGCTGCTGACCCGATACGAGACAAGGCGCTGAGTGGTCTCACAGCGCAGGGGGCAGGTCCAGCCAGGGTTTGCCGGTGGCGTCGAATCCGGTGAGTTCGGCGATCTTCCCGTCGACGATGTGCAGGACCGCGATGGCGAACAGCCGGTACTCCGGGTCACCGGGGGAGCGGAGGTACAGCGCGGCGGCGGGCATGCGGTTGACCGTCGTGGCGACACCGCGCCAGTCGTCGTGGCCGCGCTGGAAGAGCCCACCGGAGACCCAGCCGTCGACCGCGTCCTTGGCCGTCGTGGTCATGGTGCCCTGCCCGGGCAGCATCGCGAAGCGCAGGTCGTCGCGCAGCAGGGACAGCAGCCCGTCGAGGTCGTTGCGCTCATGGGCGTCGATGGAGGACTTCACCACGCCGCGCTCGTCGTCCGACAGCTCGTGGGTGGCGGGGCCGCGCCAGTCGAGACGGCGGCCGGGCAGCCGCTCGCGCATCGTCACGCGTGCCCGCTGCTGTGCGCTGGTCACCGAGGCGACGGTCAGGCCGAGGACGTCGGCGGCCTTCGACGCCGGCCAGCCGAGGACGTCGCGGAGGATGAACACCGCCCGCTGCCGCGGCGGCAGATGCTGGACGGCGACGATGAACGCCAGTTCGATCGTCTCCCGCGTCACCACCGATTCCTGGGGGTCCTCGGGGAGCATCCGGTCGCGATCCGGTACAGCCAGGTCCGCAGCGCGGCCTGGCCCTTGAACGACTCGCGTTTGTTCCACGCTCGCAGGAACGTCTCCTGCGTCATGTCCTGGGCGTCCTCGTAGTGCGCGAGCATCCGGTAGCAGTGCACCTGCAGCTCACGGCGGTGGCGCTCCGTGATGAGCGCGAACCGCGCCGTATCGCCCGAGCGGGCCGCCGCGATGAACGTGGCCTCGTCGGCGCCCAGCGGGCTTGCGTCGGTCATGGTCGTCGATCCTTCCACCGGTGCCAGGGAGCTACCAGAACTGACGCCGCGGCGGAGGATTTCTGATCGGTGAAGCCCGCTGGGGGAGCGACAGAGGGCCTCAGCCGGTGGCTCGTGGCCCGGAGGGCAGCAGGCAGGCGTAGCTCAGCGGGAGCAGGTTCACGAATGTCCCGTTGGCTCCGGTGCAGATGGTGCCTGCTTCCTGCGCGCGACGGTTGGCTGTGTTGAGGGGGTTGAACACGCAGACGTAGCCGACCGGGTTCACGGTGAGGGACAAGACGCCGCCGGTGGCGTTGCACAGTTCGGTGGCGTTTCCCGTGCTCGAGCCCGGGCCCGACGTCGGCGGCGTGCTCGTGTTCTCACAGCTCGCGTGGATGTCGGGGTCCGGCGCGGGTCCTTGGCAGGTGTCGATGCCGTCGCCGCCGTCGAGACTGTCCTGGCTGCCGTCGTTGGAGGCGCCGATGAGGGTGTCGTTGCCCGCGCTGCCGGAGAGGGTGTCGATGTCCAGCCCGCCGGCGACGGTGTCGGCCCCGGTGCCGCCGGTGATGGTGTCGTTGCCGTCGCCGCCGTTGACCGTGTCGTCGAAGTCCGAGCCGGTGATGGTGTCGTTCCCGCCGTTGCCGTTGATCGTCTTGGCGGGGTTCGTGCCCCCGCAGTCGATCGTGTCGTTGCCGGGGCTTCCGGTCACGACCGTACTGGTCTGGGTCACGCCGGGGCTGACGACGCAGTTGACGGCGGCGTGGGCGGTCAGTGGGGCAGTAGCCCACAAGGCCGGGACCGCGAGGGTTCCGGCCAGTATGGCGACGATTCCCCGGCGGACCGGATTCTGCTGAAATCTCATTTTCTTCATTTCCCGAAACACGATGAGCGATGACTCACGCGGGCGCGGTGCGCCGGCGGAATGGAGTGGTGCGAACAGTGCGCCGCTGTGCGGCCGAACTGTCGACGTTCGCCTCGTTCGCACAAGAAATCTCGGCTCGTGATTTGAACCGGGATCTTCACGGATATTTCACGTCACCGAGGTCTTGGGGTACGACAGGCAATTTACTCCGGCCGTCGCGGTAACCGATACGGGTGTACCTCGAATGCGCGCGCACCGGCCGGGGCTACTGCGAGCGCAGAACCCAGACGTCGCCGGCGTTCACCGCGACAAGGTCCGCGTCGCCGTCTCCGTCGACGTCGGCCGTGAGTGTCTCCTTCGTGCCGGAGAAGGGGCCCGCGTACCACGTCTCCGGCGGGGAATAACCCGACCCGGTGGAGCGCATCACCTGCACGTCGTTTTCGTTGACCGCGATGAGGTCCGCGTCCCCGTCGGCGTCGATGTCCGCGGTGAGGGTCTTCTTGGTGCCGTGGAAAGGAATCGACGACCATGACACCGGAGTGTCGAACCAGCGGTTCGCGGTGCCGGCCACCACTCTCGTGCCGTCCGCGTCGACGAGGATGAGGTCGGCCTTTCCATCACCGGTCGCGTCGGCCGCCAGTGTCGCCTTCCCGCCGCGGATGGGCGGTGCCCACGCGACCAGCGGCAGGGTCGTGCCGCCGTCCGACCGCGCCGCCAGGGTGGCTACGTCGAACAGGCCGATCACGTCGGTGTCCCCGTCGCCGTCCAGATCTGCGGCCAGGTTCCCGTAGTCACCGGCGATGGTGTTGTTCAGCCACTGCTTGGGCGTCCCGAAGCGTTCCACGCCGTAGTAGTCCACGATCGACCTCGCCACGAAGATGCCGCGAGGCGTCGAGGCCGTCTGCCGCCGGACGGCGATGGCGTCCGCGCGGCCGTCGTTGTCCATGTCCCCGACGAAGTTGGCGCTGCCGTTGAAGCCGCTGCTCAGGAAGTCCCCGGCGCCCCAGTTCTGTTGTGCCTGGAAGCCGGAACCGCTCGACCGCAGCACGTAGCATCCGTACAGATAGGTGTTGTAGCTGACCAGGTCGTCCTTGCCGTCGCCGTCGACGTCCCCCGCCATGACCGCGACCTGCGCCGTGAACGGTCCGGCCGACCACTGCTCCGGGACGCCGGACGCCGCCGCCGGCGGAGCGAGAGTCAGCATGAACAGACCGGCAACACCGGCCATCACCAAAGCACGCATCACGTCCCCTTCGTGTCGGCTCCAGTACTCAAGTCGTGACGGACCGCTAAACGTTACAGGCGAACGTGTTGACCTCCAGCGAACTCGAGATGTCATGGTGCTTTTCATGACAGTGCAGCTGAATCACACGATCATCAACGCCACCGACCGGGCCGCCACGGCGGACTTCCTGGTTTCGATCCTCGGACTGCCCGAGCCCGCCGAATTCGGTCCGTTCCTCGTGGTCAAGACCGGCAACGGGGTCTCGCTCGACGTCATGCACAGCACCGAGGAGTTCTCCAGGCAGCATTACGCTTTCCTGGTCGAGGAGGACGAGTTCGACACGATCCTCGGGCGGATCCGCGAAGGAGGTTTGCCGTACTGGGCGGGGCCAGGGCATCGCGGCGCGGGGGAGATCAACATCAACGACGGCGGCCGCGGCGTCTACTTCGACGATCCGGACGGTCACGTGCTCGAGATCCTTACCCGCCCGTACGGATCCGGCGGCTCGTAGGAAACGTCCGGATCGTTGCCCTGACCGGAATACGTGTCGTCGAGCTGGTGTCCGGCCCGCCGGACGGCGTGGTGGAGCCGACCACGAGCCCGGTCGGGTTCCGTTGGCGCAGAGGGACTTTGACGACGGCGCGGTGGGGTTACCGGATCGTCGACACGGCGGGGAACCGGAGCAACACGGCGACCGTGTCCGCCGAGGTACGGATCGGCCCGCATCCGCGCGACGACAGCTACACCGAGGCCGGCACCCTCGCCCGTGCCGACCGGCGACCAGTCGTCGGTGAAACCCGAGGTCACCGTCCACCACGGAGCCACCCATTCCCCGCCCCCCACTTCTCCGGAACCACCCGAGCCGAGGCCACCCGGACTTCTCCACATTCCCGTGCCGAGCGAGGTCCGGACCGATCTGCGGTCCCTGGCGGCGAGCGCGGTGGAGACGGCGGCGATCCTGGCGCTGGTGCTCTTGCTGGAGACCGCGTTCCCGGCGGACCTGGTCTACAAGATCATCGAAGCGGCTGGAGACGGCGCCGTGTGGCCACGCGGCGGCGCGGACACTCGGTTACGCGGCGATCGGCGGGGCGCTGCTGGTCTGGGCCGACGCGGAGGTCAATGCCCGCACCTGGGACTGGGGTGTCGTCGCGCTGAAAGCGGCGGCGGGCGCGATATCCCTGTCACTGGTCGCCGCCCACGAGAAACCCAAGGATTCACTGCTCAGCCCGGACCGCGGACGCGGCCACCTCCGGGCGATCTGGCTGGGGTTCCTCGTGGCCGCGGTGCTGGCCACCGTGTCCTGTTGGCTGGGCTCTCCCGTGCCTTACGCCTACGGGCTGGTCGTCACCTTCTTCGCGGTGGGAAGGGCGTCGAAGAAGGCGCAAGGACGGGCGACGCTCGGCGGCGGGATCGCCGTCCTCGTGACCTGCGTCGGTCTCTGGGCGTTGCTCGCCCCTCTCGTCGTCGCCGGGCGTGAAGCGGCTCCGAAGTCGATGACCTTCGCGATCTGTGTCGTGCTGGCCGCTGGGATCCAGGTGGTCGTCTTCGGTCTGCTCCCGATCGAGCCGCTCGACGGGTACGCGCTGAAGGCCTGGAGCAAAGTCGCGTGGTGGGCGTTGTACGCGCCCGCCGTCTTCTTCTACGTCCACGTGGTGCTCAAGAGTGTGCATCCCGCCCTCGACGACGACCCCTCGGACGAGCGGATCTTCGTGGCGACGTGCCTGTTCGTCCTGGCGGGCGTGACGAGCTTTCTCCTGCGCCGGTTGAAGGGCGTGACCGAAGGTGTCATTCCTGACCCGCGGAGGCGTCGTGGGTGAAAGGCGAGGTTCATGCTTGCTCGGCCGGCCTATGTCCTGAGGTGCATGGTGTTGCGCCTTGGAGTTCCGGTGGGGTCGAGATAAGTAGGCGGGGTGAATTCGGGGAGTCCGTCTTGGGCGATGGCGACTTTCCATTCGCTGTGGTGAATGAGCCGATGGTGCTTGGTGCACAGGAGCACGAGATTGTCGATCTTCGTTTCGCCGTGGTGTCGCCAGAAGACGATGTGGTGTGCGGTGCAGCGGGGTACGGGCATGTCGCAGCCGGGGAAGGCGCAGCCGCCGTCGCGGATGGTGAGTGCGTACTTCTGGGCGAGGGAGACGGTGCGTTTGGATCGGCCGATGTCCAAGGGTTCGCCTGCGGTGCCCAGAACTCCGGGCCGGACGCGGGCGTCGCAGGCGAGGATGCGGGCGTCGGTGGCGCTGATCGGCCCGACCAGATCCAGGTGTGCTTCACCGAGGTCGTTGATCAGGTCTTCATACGACATGGTGACCAGGATGTGGGTGGCTTCCCCGGCTTGGCCGGGGAGGTTTCGGCTGGTGATTTTCAGCCGGACGTAGTCGGTGAAGGCGTCGCCGTAGCGTTCGTCGTGGGTGCGGGAGTCGCGGACTCCGTCGATGGCTTTGTGGGGTTTGGCCATGGGGTCGAGGTCGGAGTTCAGCCGCGCATAGGTCTCGAGATCGAGTCTGGCTTTGAGCCCGAGGGTGCCGTCGCGGTGCTTCACGAACCGCAATTCCGGCCGCACGTCTTTCGGATCCTCACTCCGTGGCTCTTTCCCGTCGGGATCGAGCTTGTCCAAGAGCCTCCGCCCGGCACGGGCGATCTGCCGTGGTCCGGCGCGGCGGGCGAGGTCGACGAGGATCTTCTCCCCGCCCCGCACGTCCTCCTCGGGCACGGTGGACGGGATCCGGGCGAGAGTGCGGATGATCGCGTCGATCTGACTGCCGCCGATCGCACCCTCCGCCGCAGCCTCGGCGGTCAATGGCGCCAACGGCGGCTGAGGATCTCCGCCGATAGACGGCCCGGGATGCAACGCCAGCACCCGGTCAGCACGGACGCCAGCTTCCTTGTCCGTCACATGGAAATCTTCGAAGATCAATGCCGCCAGCGTCGAATGACCCGAGCATCCACGAACACCCCGGGAATTGATTTCCGCCAGGATCGCGTACTGCTCCGCCTCCAACTGCCGCTTCAGAACCTCGATTTCCTGCTTCCGGGCATGCAGCGTCGCAGTATCGGCACGCCACCACTCGGAGCGCACCGCCTGAGGACTGTTTTCGCTGGCCACAACCCCAACGATACCGAAGATCGAACAGGTGTGCTAGCCCGATTTGCGTAGCGGCCACGCCTAGCTCGTTTCACTCGATAGGGAACAACGGACCGTCAAACAACTGCGCTGAGCAACATACTTAAAGACGCGTAGGAACCTTCGCTGCGAAGCGTGTGTGAGTGACGAGATACCGACGCTTTCTGAGGTCAAAGTGCCTGATTTAGGTAATTTGCCGGGTTTCGCGAAGGGGTCGTGAGTGATTCGGGTCGTTCTACCCCTCTTTGCCACTTGCGACCCCACGCAGAACCGTACATAAAGGCATCAATCGGACACTCATCCGCCCAGCCATGTCCCTTGTGGACACTGGAGCCGTGCGACTCTCGTGATCCACGCTCGGCGGCGGTCGCGGCACCGGGGTGAAGCCAAGCTCGGCCGACCCTGGCGCGAGTCAGTGAGCGCCTGGGGTGTCAACCACATCACCGCCCTGAACAAGTTGCATGAACGCGACCTCCTCGCATGAGGCGGTGCGATCCGGGCCGTAATTCTGAATCGATTTCGGTGAATTCGCTGTCGGTTTTCGTTGCGGTATTCCGTGGCACAGTGTCGGTTAATATCTGACACATTACCGAGCGTAATCGATCGAGTGTCCATTGTGCCCGAAAAATCGAGCACGAAATGTGGACCAGTTCGCGGATTGGGCCGAAAGACGTGGTCAGCTGCTGCTTGTGGTCCAAGATCGTAGGCTGTTCGGCCTAAATCAAAGGAATTCGTATTCCTCGGCGCGGCCGGTCGTCTTAACCTTGCGTAATTCTTCACCTGAATGGTCACTGGGGAGCGAGATGAAGTCCACGCCGTTGTTGTCGCGCGCCCGAAAAACCTCGGAGCGACTGCTCGACGCCCGATGACACAAGCCGGTTGCGTCAGCCGATTCGACGTACACGCCCGGCAATCGCCTGACCGGATCGCGGTCTTCGAGCACGGCGCCGGGGTCACCTACGCCCGGCTCGCCGGGCTCGCGGGCGGCCGCGCGCTGCGGTTGCGCGACGCCGGTGTCCTGCCGGGGGAGCGGGTCGGGCTCGTCACCGCGCACGGCAGCGCCGCGATCGCGGCCATCTTCGGCACCCTCGCCGCGGGCTGCACCTACGTCCCGCTCGATCCGACGTTCCCCCGGGAGCGCCTCGAGTACCAGCTCGCCGCCGCGCGGGTGACCGCCGTGCTCGCGGATCCGGAGTACGTAGAGCTGGCGGAGTCCTTGTGCCGCAACGGATCCGCGCGGCTCGTGCGCTCGGGCACGGAGACCGTGCCGCTCCCGGTGCCCGCATCCGATTCGGACGGTCCGGCGTACGTGCTGTTCACCTCCGGGTCCACCGGCAGGCCGAAGGCCGTCGCACAGACGCACCGCAACCTCCTGCACGTCGTCGACAACCAGATCGCCGCGCTCGGCATCACCTCGGCCGACAGGCTCAGCTTGCTCGCGTCGTTCGGCTTCGACGCGGCGATCCCGGACCTGTACCCGGCACTGCTCAGCGGTGCCGCGCTCGTGCCGGTCGACCTGCGCGCGTACGGCCTCGCCCACGCCGCGCGCGAGCTGGCCAGGCACGAGGTGACCGTCTACCACTCGACGCCCACGGTCTACCGGCATCTGCTCGACGTCCTCGGCGAGACCGGTCTGCCGTCGGTGCGGACGGTGCTGCTCGGCGGCGAGCAGGCCACCCACGCCGACGTCCGCCGTGGCCGGTTCGCGCCGGAGTGCGTGTTCGTCAACGGCTACGGCGCCACCGAGGTGACTTTCGCCGCGCAGTACCGGACGACCGCCGCCGAGCTGGACCCGGACGCCGACGGGCCGCTGCCGATCGGGCGCGCGCTGCCCGGATTCACCCTCGCCGTGCTGGACAGCGGAGAACTCGAAGTGCGCGGGCGGTACCTCGTCGACGGCTACCTCGACCAGCCGAGCCCGGCGTTCGGGGTGACCGCCGACGGCGGCCGTCGTTACCGGACCGGCGACCTCGGCAGGCTGCTGCCGGACGGGAACCTCGTCTGCCTCGGCAGGCTCGACCGGCAGGTCAAGGTCCGCGGCTTCCGGGTGGAGCTGACCGAGATCGAGGCCCGGCTCGCCGAACAGCCCGGCGTGGCCGAAGCCCGCGCGATCGTGCGCGACGGTGACCTGCTCGCCTACGTGACCGCGGCGGGCCCGCGTCCGGACGGCCGGATGCTGCGGGCCGCGCTGGCGGACGTCCTGCCGGGTTACTCGGTACCCGCGGCCGTCGCGGTGCTGGACGGTTTTCCGGTGACCGTCACCGGAAAACTCGACGAACGGGCGCTGCCGGACCCGCGGGCGGCCGCGACCGTCCCGGCCGAGCGGCTGACCCCGGCCGAGGAACGCGTGCACCGGATCTGGTGCGCGGTGCTGGGCCGTGACCGGGTCGGGCGCACCGAGGCGTTCTTCGACGCCGGCGGCGACTCGTTGCGGCTCGGCCGGGTGCAGGCGCGGCTGGCCGACGAGTTCGGCGTGGACGTCCCGCTGCTCGCCCTGTTCGAGCGCACGACGATCGCCGGACAGGCCGCCTGGCTTACGGAGTCCACTTCGGACACTCAGTCGCCGGTGACCACAGAGGAGCAGGCTGGGGACCTCATCGCCGTCGTCGGGCTGGCCTGCCGGTTCCCCGGCGCGCCGGACGCCGCCTCGTTCTGGTGGAACCTCTGCGCGGGCGTCGACTCGATCCACGACTACGCGGACGACGAGCTGGCGGCGCTGGGCATCGGGCCGGGCCTGCGGGCCGACCCGGCGTACGTGCGGGCGGGTGGCCGGATCGAGGGGGTCGAAGACTTCGACGCCGGGTTCTTCGGGTTCACCGCCGACGAGGCCGCGCGGACCGACCCGCAGCACCGGCTGTTCCTCGAGACGGCGTGGCAGGCGCTCGAGGACGCGGGACGCGACCCCGCCGCCGAGACCGGGCCGGTCGGGGTGTTCACGGCCACCTCGGTGAACCGCTACTTCCTTTTCCACCTGTTCGGCAACCCGGCGGTGACCGGTGATGTCGACCCCGACGACTGGGAGGGGCGGCTGACCGGACGCCAGCTCTCCGACCACCTGCCTGGTCAGGTCGCCTACCGGCTCGGGCTGACCGGACCCGCGGTGGCCGTGCAGAGCGCGTGCTCCAGTTCGCTCGCGGCGGTGGCCCTGGCCGCGCAGAGCCTCGCGGACTACCGGTGCGACGTCGCGCTGGCCGGCGGGGCGAACGTGACGTGGCCGCGGTACCGCGGCGGCGGGCTCGTGTCGCCGGACGGCCGGTGCCGTGCGTTCGACGTCGCCGCGGCGGGTGCCGGGTTCAGCTCGGGCGCCGGGGTGGTCGTGCTGCGGCGGCTGGCGGACGCGCTGGCCGACCGCGACCACGTCTACGCCGTGCTGCCCGGCTGGGCGATCACGAACGACGGCCCGGACCGAGCGGGTTACGCCGTGCCGGGACCGGCGGGGCAGGCGGCCGCGGTGGCCGAGGCACTGGCCGTCGCCGAGGTCGCCCCGGACGAGGTCGCGCTCCTCGAAGCCCACGGCAGCGGCACCCCGCTCGGCGACGCGATCGAGGTGGCCGCGCTCAACCGCGTCTACCGGGCCGCGCCGCCGGAAACGTGCGCGCTGGGCTCGGTGAAGACGAACATCGGGCATCTCGACGCGGCGGCCGGCATCGCCGGGTTGATCAAGGCCGTGTTGTCCGTGCGGCACGGCGTCATCCCGCCGAGCCTGCACTTCACGGCGCCGCATCCGGAGGTCGACCTGGCCGGCGGCCCCTGGTACGTCCCGGCGAAGGCCGCCGACTGGCCCGCTCGCGAGCGGCGGGTGGCCGGGGTCAGCTCGTTCGGCATGGGCGGCACGAACGTGCACGTGATCGTGGAGGAGGCCCCCGCCGCCCCACCACGGCAGGCTGCGAGCGGTCCGTTCGTGCTGCCGGTGTCCGCGCGTGACGCGAAGGCGTTGCGCGAGGCGGTTTCCCGGCTGCGCGAGCGGCTCGCCACGGACGCGCCGGATCTCGGGGACACGGCGTACACGCTTGCGGTCCGGCGGGCGTTCGCGTGCCGGGCCGCCGTGGTGGCGGACTCGGTCGAGTCGGCGATCGTCGCGCTCGATGCGGTGCTGGCCAACGGAACCGACGTCGAAGGCCCGCCCGGGCCGGAGCGGGACTTGGCCGTGCACTGGGTCGGATGCGGCGAGATCGAATGGGGAGCGGACGGCGATCCCGGCCGCGTCCCCTTGCCGGGTTATCCCTTCCAGCGGGAGCGGTACTGGATCGACCCGCCCCCTCACCGCAGCCACCACACAACCGACCAGGAGATCCCTCGGTGACCGACACCTTGCCCGTCGCGGGCGGCCACGGCCCGCCACTGTCCTATCCGGACACCACGCTCACCGGGCTGATCCTCGCCCAGGCCGCGCGCACCCCGGACGCCGTCGCGGTCCGGCAAGGTGACGCCCGGCTCACCTACCGCGAACTGGTCGCGTCGGCGACCGGCGTCGCCCGGCTGCTGCGAGCCCGGGGCGCGGGTCCCGGCGCCCGCGTCGGCGTCTGCGCCGACCGGCGGCCGGAGCTGATCTCGACCGTCGTGGGCGTGCTGCTGTCCGGGGCCGCCTACGTGCCGCTCGAACCCGGGGGCCCGAAGACGCGGCTGACCGAAATCGCTACGGACGCCGGGGTCTCCCTCGTCGTCGGTGACCGCGCGCGGGCCGAATTCGGTGCCACGGAAGGCATCGAGGCCCTCGACGTGCCCACGCCCGCGGACGGGCCCGTCGACTGTCCCGCCGGGCCGGACGACCTCGTCCACCTCCTCTACACCTCCGGCTCCACCGGACGGCCCAAGGGCGTGCTGACCAGTCACCGCAACGTGGTCGCGTTCGTCACCGGGTTCGCCGCCGCTCTCGGGCTCCGGCCCGGCATGCGGACACTCGGCATCTCCTCGCCCGCCTTCGACGCCTTCACCATGGACGTGTTCGTCCCGCTCGCGCACGGCGGATCGGTCCAGCTCGCCGGCGCCGCCGACCGGGCCGACCCCGAGCGGCTGCGGCGGTTCCTCGTCGAGCACGACGTCGAGTGGGGCTTCGTCACGCCGACGCTGCTGTCCATGGTGGACCCCGCGGCCGTTCCCGGCTGGCGCGTCGTCGCCTGTGGTGGCGAGCCGGTGCCCGCGGACCTCGCCGCGCGCTGGCTGCCGGGCCGCCGGTTCTTCAACGCCTACGGCCCGACCGAGACCACCGTCGTGGTCGTCACCGACGAGGTCACCGGCATCCCCGCCGACCCACTGCCGCTCGGCCGCCCGACGCCGAACCACCGCGCCTACGTCGTGGACGGCGAGCTGCGGCCGGTCGCGCCCGGTGAGATCGGCGAGCTCGTCATCGGCGGCCCCGGCCTCGCGCTCGGCTACCTCGGCAGCCCGGAGCTGACCGCCGCGAAGTTCATCGACGACCCGATGACGCCCGGGGAACGGCTCTACCGCACCGGTGACCTGGTCCGCGAGCTACCCGACGGCCGTCTCGAGTTCGCCGGCCGCGCCGACCGCCAGGTGAAGGTCCGCGGCCAGCGCATCGAGCTCGGCGAGGTGGAGGCCGCGCTCACAGCTCATCCGGACGTCGACGCCGCCGCCGTGGCCGCGGTCGCCGGGCCGGGCGGAACGCGGCTGGTGGCCTTCGTGGCACCGGCGTCCGCACCGTCCGATGTGGACGAACTCGGGCGGGACCGGCTCACCGAGGCGATGCGCCCGGCCGCGGTCCGGGTGCTCGACCGCCTGCCGGTCAACCCGGTCACCGGCAAGATCGACCGGCCCGCGCTGCGCGACCTCGCCGAAGCGGCGCTGGTGGGGCAACGGGAGGACCTCGGCCCGCTCGGCACCCCGGCCGAACGCGCGGTCGCGGCCATCTGGCGGCGGGTGCTCGGCGATAGCGCCGGGACAGATTTCCTGGCATCGGGCGGGAACTCGATCGCCGCGATGCGCCTGGTCGCGGCGCTGCGGGCGGAGCTGGCGGCGGACGTCGCCGCGGAGGACGTCTTCGACGGCGGCACTCTCGACGGGCTCACCCGGCGGGTCGCGGCCGCGCCGCCGCTGACCGGACCGGGGCTGACCACCGGGCACCCGCCCGCGCTGTCCCCGGCGCAGCGGCGGTTGTGGTTCCTCGACCGGCTCGCCCCGGACGCCGCGCCGTACAACATCGCGATGGCGTTCCAGTTGACCGGCGCGCTGGACGTCGACGCGCTGCGCCACGCCTTGCGCGCGGTCGCCGAGCGGCACGACGTGCTCCGCTGGCGGATCCGGGCCGTCGACGGCGTGCCACTGGCGGATCGCCTGCCGTCGGCGGACGTTCCGCTGCCCGTGGTGCCGGTGACCGAGGACGGGCTACGGGCCCGGCTGGCCGCCGACGCCGCGACGCCGGTGCACCTCGACCGCGAGGCTCCCTGGCGCGTGCGGCTCTACCGGCTCGGCGAGACCGAGCACGTACTCGGCTTCACGTTGCATCACGCGGTGTTCGACGGCTGGTCGCAGGATCTGCTCTGCGCCGATCTGTCGGCGGCCTACCGGGGTGAGCCGTTGCCGCCGCCGGTGGCGTCCTATGCGGACTACGCGGTGTGGCGGGCCGGACGCGACGAACGCCGGGAGGCCGTGGACGTCGCCTGGTGGACCGGACATCTCGCCGGTGCACCGGCCACAGTGGATCTTCCACGGGACCGGCCGCGCCCGGCCGTGCAGACCTATCGGGGCGCGAGCCTGCGTCAGTCCTTTTCGGACGGGACCGCCGAGTCGGTCCGGTCACTGGCCGCCCGCACCGGCACGACGCGCGCCGGGGTGCTGCTCGCCGCGTTCGGCCAGCTGCTGCGGCGGCTCACCGGCGCGACCGACCACCTGGTCGCCACGGTCGTCGCGGACCGGCAACTCGCCGAGTTCCAAGAGGTCGCGGGATTCTTCGTCGACATCGTGCCGGTGCGGCTGCGGGCCGACGACGCCGCGGACTTCGCGACGCATGTCCGCGACGGCGGCGCGGAACTCCTCGCCACGACCGCGCATCCGGCCGCGCCGGTCGAGCGGCTCGTCGAGGCGCTCGGTGTGCCCCGCGATCCCGCGCACGCCCCGCTCGTGCAGGTGATGTTCAACGTCCTGAACTTCGCCGAGCCGCGGCTGGACCTGCCCGGCGTGGCCTCGGCGTGGCTGCCGGTCGACAAGCCGGGGTCGCCGTTCGACCTCACGGTGTACGTCCACGACGACGGCGTCGAACTGCTGTACAACCCGGACCTGTTCGACCACGTCCGGATGGCCGGGCTCGCCGAGGACTACGTCGCCCTGCTCGCCGCGCTGGCCGCGGCGCCGGACGCGCCGGTCGGGACGAAGGTGCCGGAGCTGCCGCGGGCGGGTGTCCGCACCGCCGCGGCCGCCGCGGCGGTGCGCGTCCAGGCACGGCCGGCGTCGGTGACCGCGGACCCGGCGGCGCTCGCCGCGACCGAGGCCGTGATCGCCCGTGCCTGGTGCGACGTCCTCGGCGTCGCCGAAGTCGGGCATACCGACAACTTCTTCGACGTCGGCGGGCATTCGCTCGCGCTGGCCCGGGTGCACGCCCAGGTCACCGCCCGGCTCGGCCGCCGGATCCCGATGGTCGACCTGTTGAGCCATCCCACCGTCCGCGCCCTCGCCGCGCATTTGCACTCCGGCGGCGCCGCGTCCCCGGAACTGGCCCGCGCCGCCGAGCGCGTCGCCGCCCGCCGCGGCCGCACCCAGACCAGAAGACCCCGTAGCACCGCCGGCCCTTGAGGCCTGTCGGCGGAGCTGCGACGTGCCTCGCGAAAGAGACCTAACGCGTGAACCCGCCCCGGCCGAAGGCCCCGCTATCGCGGTGGCGGGGCGCCTCTGCCGCCAACGTGAGAGGTACGACCAGATCGCGCCCTGCCGACGCGATCGCGGACGCGGGTTCACCAACAGAAACTGATAGGAGCACCACCGTGAACCACCTCCCCGAAACCGGCACCGGCGATCCCGGAGCCGAACCGATCGCGATCGTCGGACTGGACGTGCGCGTACCCGGCGCGCGTGACGCGCGGCAGTTCTGGCGCAACCTCGTCGACGGCGTCGAGTCGATCGTGCCCGCCACCCGCGAGGAGATGATCGCCCGCGGCGCCGAAGAGGCCACTGTGGACGATCCGAGCTGGGTGAACGCCACCGCCGTGGTCGACGGCTTCGACGAGTTCGACGCCGAGTTGTTCGGCATGACCAGCCGCGAGGCCGAGATCACCGACCCGCAGCATCGGCTGTTCCTCCAGTCGTGCCACGCCGCGCTGACCGACGCGGGCTACGACCCGGCCCGCTTCGACGGCGCGATCGGCGTCTACGGCGGGTCAGGGGGCACCGGCTACCTGAAGGAGAACCTGCTGCGCAACGAGCGGATCATGGCCTCGCAGCACGGTGGTATCGGCATCTCGACCGGCAACCAGCCAAGCTACCTGACGACCTCGGTGTCGTACAAGCTCGACCTGCGCGGCCCGAGTCTCGCGGTGTTCACCGCCTGCTCGACGTCCCTGGTCGCGGTGCACCTGGCCTGCGAGGCGCTGCGCAACGGCGAATGCGACATGGCGCTGGCAGGCGGGGTCAACCTGGAGATGCCGCACGGCATCGGCTACATGGGCGTCGAGGGCTTCACCTCGCCGGACGGCCACGTGCGCGCGTTCGACGCCGGTGCCAACGGCACGGTCTGGAGCAGTGGCGCCGGGGTCGTGCTGGTGAAACGGCTGTCGCAGGCGATCGAGGACGGTGACCACATCCGGGGCGTCGTACTGGGCAACGCGATCAACAACGACGGCGCCACCAAGGTCGGCTTCTCCGCGCCCAGCGTGTCCGGGCAGACCGAGGCGATCGCGCAGGCCGTCGGCATGGCCGGGGTCGACCCGCGCACCATCGGTTACGTCGAGGCGCACGGCACCGGCACCGCGCTGGGCGATCCGATGGAGATCACCGCGCTGTCCACTGTGTACGGGAACGGGGTCACCGACACCGGCTGGTGCGCGATCGGCTCGGTGAAGTCCAACATCGGCCACCTGTCGCAGGCGGCGGGTGTGGTCTCGCTGATCAAGGCCGTGCTCGTCATGGAGCACGGGCTGATCCCGCCGACCATCAACTACCACGAACCCAACCCGGGTATCGACTTCCCGGCGAGCCCGTTCTACCCGGCGCGTGTGGTGACGAAGTGGGAGGCAGGCCCGGCGCCGCGGCGGGCGGGTGTCAGCTCGTTCGGCGTCGGCGGCACCAACGCGCACGTCGTGCTGGAGGAGGCGCCGGTACCGCAGCGGTCCCGACAGCCGCATCCGGCGCACCTGCTACGGGTGTCGGCCAACACCGAGGAAGCCCTCTCGGCCGCGGTCGACCAGTTGGCCGAGCGGCTGGCCGGGGACGTCGACCTCGATCTCGCCGACGTGGCACACACCTTGGCCGCCGGACGCACCGAATACCCGCACCGCGCGATCGTCGTCGCCCGTGACTCCGAGGACGCTGTCGACGGGCTGCGGGACCCTCGGCGCCTCGTGTCCGCGCAGGCCGGTGAGACGAACGTGGCGTTCCTCTTCCCCGGGCAGGGTTCCCAATACGCCGGGATGGGCGCCGAGCTGTACCAGGCCGAGCCGGTGTTCGCCGCGGCCGTCGACGAATGCCTGCGGCTGCTCGAAGCCGAGCTGCCGGAGCTGCGCGAGCTGATCTTCGGACGCGGTGGCGAGCAGGCGCTGCGGGAAACCCGCGTGACCCAGCCCGCGCTGTTCGTCGTCGAGTACGCGCTGGCGAAACTGTGGCAGAGCTGGGGCGTGTGGCCCGCGGCGATGATCGGTCACTCGGTCGGCGAGTACGTCGCCGCCACCGTCGCCGGGGTCTTCACCCTGCCGGACGCGCTGAACCTGGTCGCCACGCGCGGCCGCCTGATGCAGTCGATGCCGGCCGGGGCCATGCTGGCCGTCCAGCTCGACGAGGAGAGCGTCGCCACGCGGCTGCCGGGCACTCTCGCGGTCGCCGGGGTGAACGGGCCCGGCACGTGTGTCGTGGCCGGAGCGTCGGACGCGGTCGCCGACTTCGCGGCGACGCTCAAGGCCAGCGGCGTGCAGTGCCGCGAGCTGGTGACCTCGCACGCGTTCCACTCGCCGATGATGGACCCGATCCTCGCCGAGTTCACCAAGGCCGTCGCCGCCGTCTCCCGCACCGCGCCCGCGCTGCCGTTCCTGTCGAACGTCACCGGCGACTGGATCACCGACGCCCAGGTCACCGATCCGGCCTACTGGGCTTCCCACCTGCGTCAGGCCGTCCGGTTCGGTGACTGCGTCAAGAACCTGTTCGCGCGCGGCGGACGCTGGGCGCTCGTCGAATGCGGCCCGGGTCATCAGCTATCCGGGCTGTCGCGTGGCCAGGTTCCGAAGGGGATGCCGGCGCCGCAGCCGAGCCTGCCAGGTCGTACCGAGCGCATCGGCGACGTCGAAACGCTGTACGTCGCGGCCGGTCTCTTGTGGACGAACGGGGTTTCTATTCAGCCGCGGACGTTCGGCCACCGGGTACCGCTGCCCGGCTACCCGTACGCGCGCAAGCGATACTGGGTCGACCCGGACCCGATCACGGCCACCCAGCCCGCGCGGCGGAACGGTCCGCTGCCCCTGTCCGAGTGGTTCGCGGTCCCGGCGTGGCGGCAGGCGGAACCGGATCTGAGACGCGAGCCCTTCGCGGACGCGCTCGTCTTCGCCGCCGACGACGTCCTGCCCGGACTGCTGCGTGACGCGGGAGTGACGGTCACCGAGGTGCGTCCCGGCGACGGATTCGCCGCGACGGAGACCGGTTTCACCGTCCGGCCCGGGGTACGCGAGGACTACGACGCGCTCGTGGCCGCGCTGCCCGCCCGCCCCGAGCGGGTCGTGCACGCCTGGACGCTGGCCGGGGACGAGCGCGGCATGGCCGCACAGGATCTCGGGTTCTTCAGCCTGCTCAACCTCGTCCAGGCCTGGGGTGAGCCGGTGCGGATCGACGTGGTGAGCACCGGCACCGCCGACGTCACCGGCACCGACCTGACCCGCCCCGAGCACGCGACCCTCGCCGGCATCGCGAGGGTGGTGCCGCTGGAGGTCGCGGGCACGGTGGTGCGCCGGATCGACGTGGATCTCCTGCAGGACACCGTCGCCGAGCTGTTCCGCCCGGCCGACGCGGCGGCCGAGGTCGCGCTGCGTTCCGGCCGTCGCTGGGTGCTGGACCACACCCAGATCGAACTGCCCCCGGCCGCCGAGCCGGTGTTGCGTGACGGCGGCCGGTACCTGATCACGGGCGGGACCGGCGGCATCGGCATCACACTCGCCGAGGACCTCGCCCGCCGGCTACGGGCGAAGCTCGTGCTGCTCGCCCGCGCCGGGCTGCCGCCGCGGGAGGAGTGGGACGCGCACCTCGCCGCGCACGGCGGCACCGATCGCGCCGGGCGCACCATGCTCGCCGTGCGGCGGATGGAGGCCGCGGGCGCGGTGGTGCACGTCGTCGCCGCCGACGTCACCGACGCGGCGCGGCTGTGCGAGGTGCGTGAGCTGGCCGAGCGCGAGTTCGGCGGCCTCGACGGGATCGTGCACGCCGCCGGGATGCCCGGCGGCGGCGTCGCGGAGGTGAAGGAGCGGGCCGCGGCCGAGGCCGTGCTGGCCCCGAAGATCGCCGGGACGCTGGCGCTGGCCGAGGCGTTCGCCGACCTGCCGATGGACTTCGTCGCGCTGTGCTCGTCGATCACCGCGGTGGTCGGCGGCATCGGGCAGGTCGATTACTGCGCCGCCAACAACTTCCTCGACGCCTACGCGCGGGGCGGCCACGGCTGGCGGGCGCGGCTGGTCTCGCACGCCTGGGGAGGCTGGGACGAGGTCGGCATGGCCGCGGAGGTGGCCGCGCCGACCACGATCCGTACCGCCCGGTCGCGGTCGCTCGGCCCGGTCGGGCATCCCGTGCTCACCACGCGTACCGAGGACGGCGCGCACGGGCTCGTCTCGGCGGCCACGCACTGGCTGCTCGACGAGCACCGGATCGCCGGGGTGCCGGTGGTGCCAGGCACGGGACATCTGGAGACCGTCCGCGCGGCGGTGGCCGCGGCGCTGCCGAAGCCCGGTGACGGGTATGTCGTCGAACTGCGGGACGTCGCGTTCCTGGAGCCGTTCGGCGTCCCGGACGGCGCCACCGCGGAGTACCGCGTGGAGTTCGACGGCGACGACTTCACCGTGACCAGCCACATCGCCGGTGCGAGCCGGACCCACGTGCGCGGCTCCGCCGGGTGGGTCGCGCCCGAGCCGACGTCCACTGTGGACATCGAGACGGTGACCGGGCGGACCGAGCCGATCGACGACGGGCACGGCTTCGGCACCGGTCGCACCAGCATGGTCACCTTCGGCCCGCGCTGGGCGGCGCTGCGCGAACACCGCATCGGCGCACAGGAGGAGCTGGCCACGATCACGGCTCCCGACGCGGCGGCGGGTGACGCCGGCGCGTGGGAGCTGCACCCGGCACTGCTGGATGTCGCCACGGCGTTCGGCCGCGGCCGGGGGAGCGGCACCTATCTGCCGATGAGCTACGGCCGGATCGTCGTCCACGACGCGCTCCCGGCGAGTTTCCGCAGCCACCTGCGCTACCGCGACTCCGGCGGCGACCAGGTGGTGGCGGCCGACCTCTCGCTGTGCGACGACACCGGCCGCGTGTACGTCACGATCGAGGACTTCGTGCTGCGTCAGGTGGATCAGGACGCCGTCGGCGGCGGTCTCACCTCGGCGTCTCCTGTGCCCGCAGTGTCCACTATGTCCACTGTGGACAAGACGTCGACCGGGATCCGGCCGGTGGACGGCGCCGAGGCGTTCGTCCGGGCGCTGGCCCCCGGCCTCGGCGGGCAGGTGGTGATCAGCACCCTGCCGGTGCGGGAGCTGATCGAGTACCGGGTCAGGGCCGAGGAGCTGGACGAACCCGGCGAGGCGCCGGTGAAGGTGTCGGACGACGACTACGTCGCCCCGCGCACCGATCTGGAAGCCGAGATCGCCCGTCAGTGGACCGAGCTGCTCGGCGTGGAGAAGATCGGCGTGCACGACGACTTCTTCGCCCTCGGGGGCAACTCGCTGGTCGCCATCCAGCTCATCGCCCAGGTGCGCAAAGCCACCGGCACGCGGCTGGCGATGAAGACGCTGTTCGAAGCGTCCACAGTGGCCACTCTGGTCGAGCGGATCGAGGAGCTGCGTGCCGACAAGGCCGAGGCGCCGGCCGAACCCGCCCGGACCACCATCCCGAAGCTCGAGCGCTGAGAACAGGAAATCATGAGCGACACGAAGGAATGGACGTTCCCGGCCTCGTTCGGGCAGGAGCGGATCTGGCTGTCCGGCCAGCTCGACCCGGCGTCCCCGGTGTACAACCTGCACTGCCAGGCCCGGCTGGACCGCCCGCTGACCGCGGCGCAGTGGCGCACCGCGCTCGGCGTCATCGCCGGGCGGCACGAGGCGCTGCGCACGTCGTTCCGCATGGACGGCGGCGCGCTCATGCAGGTGGTGCACGCCGAGGTGCCGATCGAGCCCGAGGTGCACGACCTGCGGGACCTGCCGGCCGACGCCCGCGCCGACCGGCTCGCCGAACTCGTCGGTGAGGTGTCGCGCGAGGCCATCCCGCTCGACTCGCCGCCGCCGTGGCGCGCCCAGGTGTGCCGCACGGCCGACGACGAGTGGGTGCTCACGTTCGTCGTGCACCACACCGTGTTCGACGCCGGCTCGGTGCTGGTGCTGAGGGCCGAGTTGAGCGAGGCGTGCGACGCCGTGTTCGAAGGCCGCGAGCCGAAGCTGCCCGAGCTGGCCATCCAGTATCCGGACTACTCGGCCTGGCAGCGCGGGCAGCTCGAAACCGCGGGCGAACAGCTGGACTACTGGCGGAAGCAGCTCGCCGGACTCCCGCCGGTGCACGGGCTGCCCACCGACCGGCCGCGGCCGTCGGACCTGACGTTCGCCGGTGATCAGGTGGACTTCGCGCTCCCGGACGGGCTGATCGACCGGGTCGGCGAGCTGGCCCGGGAGCTGTCCGCATCACCGTTCATGGTGCTGCTGGCCGGTTACACGGCGCTCCTTTCGCGACTGTCCAGAGTGGACGACATCGTCGTCGGCGTCCCGGTCGCCGGTCGCGACCTGCCCGAGCTGGCCGATCTGATCGGCATGTTCGTCAACCAGATGGCCGTGCGTATCGACTGCTCGGGCGCACCCGCGTTCACCGACCTGGTCGGCAGGGTCCGGACCACGCTGCTGGAGGCGATCGACCACAGCCAGGTGCCGTTCCAGGTGGTCGCCGAGGCGGCCGGGATCGAGCGAGACCCCGGCGTGCAGACCCTGTATCAGCTCGGGTTCAACTTCCTGCCCGACTCGGGACTGGAGCCGATCCGCTCGGCCACCGCGAAGGACGACATCGCGATCGACCTGACCGCTGTGGACGGTCGGCTCGTCTATCGGACCGACCTGTTCGACCGCGAGACCGCCGAAGCCGTGGCCGGGCGGTACCTGCGGTTGCTGACCGCGGCGCTGGCCGAACCGGCTCAGTCGGTCGCGGATCTGCCGCTGTTGTCGGACGCCGAGCGAGAGCTGGTCCTGACGGGATGGAACCCGACGGATCTGTCCACTTCGGACAGCGAGACCGTGCACGCCCGGTTCGAGGCCCAGGTGCGGTTGACGCCGGACGCGCCCGCCGTGGACTTCGGCGGGGTTCGCCTGACGTACGCGGAGTTGAACGCGCGAGCCAACCGTGTCGCCCACCGGCTGCGCGAATTGGGCGCCGGTCCCGGCACCGTCGTCGGCGTCTGTGTGCCGAACTCGGCAAATCTCCTGACCGGTGTGCTCGGGGTGTTGAAGAGCGGTGCGGCTTACGTCCCGCTCGACCCGGCCAACCCGGCCCTGCGGCAGGCGCTCATCCTCGCGGACGCCGGTGTCCCGTTCGTACTGGTCACCGGAGAGTCCACACTGGACACCAAGACACTGGCGCTGGACGACCCGGGCGAGTGGTCCGCCGCGGCCACCGAAGACCCCGTACCGGCTGCCGGGCCGGGCGACGTCGCCTACGTGATCTACACGTCGGGCTCGACCGGGCGGCCCAAGGGCGTCGAGGTCGAGCACCGGGCCGTCGACACGTACCTGGCGTGGGCGCGTGAGGCATACCCCGGCCTGACAGGACGGGCGTTGCTGCACACGTCGCCGTCGTTCGACCTCACCGTGACGACGCTGCTCGGCACCCTCACCGCCGGGGGCGCGGTGGTCGACGGCGGTCGCCCGACGTTCGTCAAGGCGACCCCGACACACCTCGCCGTCCTCGCCGAGGAGCTGTTCCCGACGGGTGAGCTGGTGCTCGGCGGCGAAGCGCTGACCGCCGAGGCCGTTCAGCCGTGGCGGGAACGGCACCCCGGGACGCTCGTCGTCAACGAATACGGCCCGACCGAGGCCACGGTCGGCTGCGTCGTGCACCGGATCGAACCTGGTGACGAGCTGCCGTCCGGACCGGTCCCGATCGGCCGTCCGGTGCCCGGCACCCGCGTGTACGTCCTCGACGAACGGCGGCAGCCGGTGCCGCCGGGCGTCCCGGGCGAGCTGTACGTCGCCGGGCCGCAGCTGGCCCGCGGCTACCTCGGGCTGCCGGACCAGACCGCCGGGAAGTTCATCGAGGGCCCGTTCGGCCGGATGTACGCCACAGGCGACCTTGCCCGCTGGCGCCGCGACGGCACGCTCGACTACCTCGGCCGCATCGACGAGCAGGTGAAGCTGCGCGGCTACCGCATCGAGCCCGGCGAGGTCGAAGCGGCGCTGCGCGAGCTGCCGGAGGTGCGGGACGCGGCCGTGGCGGTGCGCGGCGACGCGCTCGTCGGCTATGTCGTCGGCAGCGCGGAGGGTGCGGCCGAGGCGCTGCGGAAGACGTTGCCGGACTACCTGGTGCCGACCCGGTTCGTGACGCTCGACGCGCTGCCGATGGCGGCCAGCGGCAAGCTCGACCGGGCCGCGTTGCCGGATCCCGAACCCGGCGAGGCGACGGCGTACGTCGCGCCTCGGACCGCGGCCGAGGAACTCGTCGCCGAGGTGCTCGGCGAACTGCTCGGTATCGAAGACCTCGGCGTGCACGACGATTTCTTCGCCCGTGGCGGCAACTCCCTGCTGGCGATCCGCGCGATGGCCCGGCTCCGCAAACAGATCGAGGTCGACATCCCGGTGCGGGGGCTGTTCTCGCTCACCACCGTCGCCGGGCTCGCCGCCGAGATCGAGCGGCGGCTCGCCGAGGACCTCGACCAGCTCAGCGACGAAGAGGTCCAGCGCCAGCTGGCCGAAGGCGAGCTCTCATGACCACGATCGACGAGACCAGCAGCGCGGCCGCGCGCCGCGCCCTGCTCGAACAGCGGCTGCGACGGCGCACGGAGAAGGCCGCGACGATCACGCCGCGGCCTGCCGACGCCGTCGTCCCGCTGTCGTATCAGCAGGAACGCGTCTGGTTCATGGAGCAGTTCGCGCCGGGCACCGGGTCCTACCACATCCCGGTGCCGATCCGGCTGACCGGCAGACTCGACGTCGCCGCGCTTCAGTCCGCTTTGGACAGTCTGCCGGTGCGGCACGAAGCACTGCGGATGCGCTTCCCGGCCGGGGACGACGGACAGCCGACCGTCCACATCGAACCCTTGGTCACGGTAAGTCTGTCTATTGTGGACAGCGGAAGTGAGGAAGCGGCCCGTGCCGCCGTCGACGCCGCCGCGGCCGAGACGTTCGACCTGGCCACGGGTCCGCTGCTGCGCGCGACCCTGGCCAGGGTGTCCGACGAGGAGCACCTGCTTGTCCTGTGCACGCACCACATCGTGGGTGACGGCTGGTCGGTCGACCTGCTGCTGCGTGACCTCGCCGCGCAGTACCACGCCCTGAGCGCCGGTGGCACGGCCGAGCTGCCCGCGCTGGCCATCGGCTACGGCGACTTCGCGCACTGGCAGCGCCGCACGCTCACCGGTGGTGAACTCGACCGGCAGCTGGAGCACTGGCGAGCGCAGCTCGCCGGGGTCGAGCCCCTGGAGCTGCCCACCGACCGGCCCCGGCCCGCCAAGCAGAGCTTCGACGGCGCGATCCACGAGTTCTTCGTCGAGCGCGACCTCGCCCGTGCCCTCGGCGAGCTGAGCCGCGGGCACGGAGTCACGCTTTTCATGACCCTGCTGGCCGCCTACCAGGTGCTGCTGGCGCGGTACTCGGGCCAGGAGGACTTCGCGATCGGCTCGTCGTCGGCCGGACGCGGCCTGCCCGAACTGGAGGGCGTGGCAGGCATGTTCATCAACATGCTGCCCCTGCGTGCCCAGCTGGCGGGCGACCCGACGTTCGCCGAGCTGCTCGGCCGCACCCGGCGGCACGTGCTGGACGCGTTCGACCACGCCGACGTCCCGTTCGAGCGGCTGGTGAACGCGCTCGGCGTGCCCCGCGACGTCAGCCGCTCGCCGGTGTTCCAGGCGATGTTCGTGCTGCAGAACTACGAGATGGGCCGGATGGGCGCGGCCGGGAAGTCCGCTGTGGACTTCCGCTGGCTGCCGATGGACTTGCCCGCGACGCGGTTCGACTTCGAGTTCCACGCGATCGAGGTCGAAAGCGGGCTGATCGGCAAGTTCGTGCACAACACCGCGCTGTTCACCGCGGACACGGTCGCCGGGATGGCCGGACGGCTGGTCACGCTGCTGCGCTCGATCGTCGCCGATCCGGATCGGCGACTGTCCGAATTGGACATCCTCGACGCGGGACAGCGCGAACTCGTCCTGGAGCGCTGGAACGCCACGGCGGCCGAGTTCCCGCAGACCACGCTGCACGCGCTCGTCGAGGAGCAGGCCGCCCGGACGCCGGACGCGCCCGCGGTGACCTTCCGCGGCACGTCGCTGACCTATCGCGCGCTGGACGAGCGGGCCAACCGGCTCGCGCACCGGCTGCGTGGCCTCGGCGTCAGGCCCGGCGTGCTCACCGGTGTATTCGCGCACCGGTCGTTCGAGCTGGTCGTCGCGCTCCTCGGCGTGCTGAAAGCCGGGGGCGCGTACGTCCCGCTCGACCCGGAGTACCCGGCCGACCGGCTGGCGTTCATGCTGCGGGACGCGGCCGCGCCCGTCGTGGTGACGCAGGCGGCGTTGCGCGAAACGCTGGGTTTCCAGTGTGACGCGACCGTTGTTGTCGTAGACGATCCTGCTGAGACGGCGGGGCAGCCGAGCACCCCGCTCGAACTGCTCGCCGGACCGGAAGACCCGGCGTACGTCATCTACACCTCGGGCTCCACCGGCCAGCCGAAAGGCGTGCCCAACGGTCACCGCGGCATCGTCAACCGGCTCGACTGGATGCAGCGCGCGTACTCCCTCGACCAGACCGATTCGGTGCTGCAGAAGACCCCGGCCGGTTTCGACGTGTCGGTCTGGGAGTTCTTCTGGCCACTGATCACCGGCGCGCGGCTCGTGCTCGCCGAACCCGGCGGCCACAAGGACGCCGCGTACCTGCGTGAGCTGCTCGCGTCCGAAGGCATCACCACCGCGCACTTCGTGCCGTCGATGCTCACGCTTTTCCTGGCGGGAGAAGGCGTCGAGACCTGCACGGCGCTGCGGCGGGTCGTGTGCAGCGGGGAGGAACTGCCGCTCGACGCCGCCCGCGAGTTCACCCGGCGGCTGCCGGACTGCGAGCTGCACAACCTCTACGGTCCGACCGAAGCCGCGATCGACGTCACCGCCTGGCACTGCACGCCCGCCGCGCTCGCCGAGGTCGCGTCGGTGCCGATCGGGGCGCCGATCCAGAACATCCGGATCTATGTCCTCGACCGGGCCGGGCGGCCCTGTCCGGTCGGCGTGCCCGGCGAACTGCACATCGCCGGTGTCGGCCTGGCCCTGGGCTACCACAACCGTCCCGAATTGACGGCTGAACGGTTCGTCCCCGATCCGTTCCACAGTGGACGGATGTACCGCACCGGCGACCTCGCGCACTGGCGTCCGGACGGGACGATCGCGTTCCTCGGCCGGATCGACCACCAGGTCAAGCTGCGCGGTTTGCGCATCGAGCTGGGGGAGATCGAGACGACCTTGCGTGCCCAAGCGGGGGTGCGCGACGCCGCCGTGATCGTCCGCGAGGACACGCCGGGGGACAAGCGGCTGGTCGGGTACGTCGTCGGCGACGCCGAGCCCGGCGCGCTGCGGACGGCGCTCAAGCAGAGCCTCCCGGACTACATGGTCCCGCCGTCGTTCGTCACGCTCGACGAGCTACCGCTCACCCCGAACGGCAAGCTCGACCGCAAGGCGCTGCCCGCCCCGGTCGCGTCCCGGGACGCGACCAAGGAACTGGTCGCGCCGTCGACCCCGGCCGAGCTCCTGCTGGCCGGGATCTGGCGCGACGTGCTCAAAGTGGATGAACTGGGCGTCGACGACGACTTCTTCGACCTCGGCGGTCATTCGATGCTGGCCACCCAGGTGGTGGCGCGGATCGGCAAGGCGGACGCCGGCCAGGTCGGTGTCATGGACCTGTTCCAGCACCGCACGATCCGCGAACTGGCGTCCTTTATGGAGGGTGACACCACCGACCGGCCGCGTCATCTGCTGTACGAGCTGACCAAGCCGGCGAAGCAGCGGACGCTGACTTACGTCTGCTTCCCCTACGGCGGCGGCAGCGCGATCGTCTACCAACCGCTGGCCGACGCGCTCCCGGAGGGGTACTCGCTCTACTCGGTCGCCATTCCCGGCCACGATGTCGGGCTGACCGAAGAGGCCCTGCCCTTCGACGACCTGGTCGAACGGCTGGCCGACGAGATCCTCGACCGCGTCGACGGCCCGCTGGCCATCTACGGCCACTGCGGGGTCGGCAACGCGCTCGCCGTCGGCGTCGCCCGGCTGCTCGAAGAGCGTGGCCGCGAGCTGGAGGTCGTCTACATCGGCGCGATCTTCCCGTTCGCCCGCATGAAGGGCGCGGTGGGCACGCTGCGCACCCGGCTGGAGAAGCTGCGCAGCAACCGGTACTACTCGAACTGGCTCAAGGGCATGGGCGTCGACACCGACGACCTCGACCCGGCGCAGGCCGATCGGATCATCACGAACATGCGCGCCGACAGCCGCGCCGCCGAGGAGTACTTCAGCGGTCTGCTCGACGCCCGCGTGGCCAAGCTGCGCGCGCCGATCGTGTCGGTGGTCGGCTCCGAGGACCCGGTCACCGACTACTACACCGAGCGGTACCGGGAATGGGAGTTCCTCACCGACACCACCGGGCTCGTGGTGCTCGACCGGGCCGGGCACTTCTTCCTGCGCTACCGGGCCGACGAACTCGCGGAGATCGTCACGCGCGTGCACCCGGCGCTGGACGATCCCGGCGAACTCGACGTCCGGGCCCGCGGCGAGGACGCGGGCTGGGCGGTGCACGAGACCCACCAGGCAGAAGTGGACGACAAACCCACGGTGCGGCCGAGTATGGCCCGGTTCGTCACGATCACGGTCGGACAGCTGGTGTCCTCGACCGGCTCGGCGCTGACGTCGTTCGCGGTGCCGATCTGGCTTTACACCCGCACGGGTTCGGTCGCCGACCTCGGCCTGCTGTGGGCGCTCGCGCTGCTGTTCGGCGTGCTCGTCCTGCCGGTGGCGGGCGCACTGGTCGACCGCGGCGACCGGCGGCGGATCATGATCGCGGCCAGCGGCGTCGCGGGCGGGATCCAGCTGATACTGGCGTTGCTGCTGATCACCGGGCACGTTCAGCTGTGGCTGTTCTACCTGTTGATCCCGCTCGGGTCGGTGGCCGCCTCCTTCCAGCGCATCGCCTATCAGTCGTCCGTGGCCCAGCTGGTGCCGAAGCAGTACCTCGGGCACGCGATGGGCCTCGCGCAGCTGTCCACCGGGTTCGCCCAGCTGCTGATGCCGGTGCTCGCGGCCGGGTTGCTGGCCGCGATCCAGCTCTCCGGCATCCTGATCCTGGACATGGCGAGCTACGCGTTCGCGATCGTGGGCCTGCTGCTGGTGCGGTTCCCGGATCTCATGGGCTGGCGCCCGCGCGAACCGCTGCTGACGGCGATCGCGGGCGGGCTGCGGTACTCGTGGAACCACCGCGGCTTCCGCACGATGCTGCTGTACTTCGCGCTGGCGAACGTCTTCCTTGCCCCCGCGCTGGTGCTGGTCTCGCCGCTCGTGCTGTCGTTCGGCTCGGTCACCGACGTCGCGCAGGTGGCGCTGGCGGAGGCCCTCGGCGCGGTGGCGGGCGGGATCGGGATGGCGCTGTGGGGCGGCCCTCGGCACCGGCGGATGGTCGGCGTGCTGATCGGCAACATCGGGATCGCGCTCGGCAGCCTCGTGATGGGCCTGCGGCCGTCGCTGATCGTCGTCGCGGCCGGGGTGTTCCTCCTCGCCGCCGCGATGTCCGTGTCACAGGGCATCTACGCGACGCTGGTGCAGGTCAAGGTGCCGCAGCGGTTCCACGGCCGGGTGTTCGCGATCAACCAGACGATCACCTGGTCGACGCTGCCGATCGGGTTCGCCGTGCTGGCGCCGCTGGCCGTCGGCTGGTTCTCGCCGCTGCTGGCGCCGGACGGCGCACTGGCCGGGTCGGTCGGCGCCGTGCTCGGCACCGGCGAAACCCGGGGCATCGGGCTCGCCTATGTCGTCTTCGCGCTGGTCCTGCTGCTGATCAACATCGGCGGGTTCTCGCTGCGGCTGCTGCGCCGGTTCGACACCGAGGTGCCCGATTCGCTGCCCGACGATCTGGTGGGGGCGCAGGAACGGGAGCGCAAGCTCGCCGGGAAGGAAGCCGCATGAGTACGGCAGTGCTGGTGAGGGAGGCCCGCGGGCATTGGGTCGGCGAGGTCGCGCCGTGGATGCGGGCGGCCGGGCACCGCGTGGTGCTGCTCGCCCCGCCGATGGACGCGGCCGAGCGGGCCGCGCTGGCCGGTGTGGTGGACGACGTCGTCGCGCTCGACGACGTCCACGATCCGGAAGCCGTCGCGGCGAAGGTCCGGGAGATCGACGGCGGCGCACTGGCCGGCCTCTTCACCGGGTCGGACGGCGCCATCGCGAGCACCGCCAGCGCCGCGGAGCTGCTCGACGTGGCGCGCTGCCCGGCGTCGGTGTTCGCCTTGTGCGCGAACAAGTTCGCGGTCCGGGAGGCCCTCGCCGCGGCCGGGCTGCCCGGACCCGCCTACGCCCTGATCTCGTCGGCCGCCGAGGCGGAGTCGGTGGCTTCGGCGGTCGGATTCCCGGCGATCGTCAAACCGGTCAACGGGGCGGGCAGCAACCTCATCCGCACCGTGTCCACTGTGGACGAACTGGCGGCCGCGTACGAGCTGCTGGCCGCACGGCTGCCCGAGTCCGCGGACCCGCGCTACCACCGTCCACTGGGGACACTGGATCCTTCGGCGACGTTCCTGGTCGAAGGATTCCTGTCCGGCCCGGAGTACGCGGTGGACGTCCTGGTCCGTGACGGTGTGGCCGAGCCGATCGAGATCCTCGACAAGCCGCTGATCGACGAGCGGAAGTTCGAGCTGGCGCTGTCGTGCCCGCCCGCCGGGCTCACCGCCGACCGGGCCGAACTGGTCACCGAGGCGGCGGCCGCCGCCGTCCGCGCGCTGGGTCTCGACAACACCTGTGCCCACATCGAGCTGATCGACGACGTCGACCGCGGCCCGACGATCGTCGAGGTCAACGCGGGCAGGCCCGCCGGGTCGATCATGCCGCTGCTGGCGAAGCTGCGCACCGGCATCGACGTGTTCGCCGAGCTGGCGGCGCTCGCGGTCGGCGCTCCGCCGCCGGTGCGGGAACCCGCGAAACTGCCGATCCCGCTGGGGATGCTGATCCTCTACGCGGCCGGTTCGGGCCGGTTGACCGGCATCGGCGGGCTCGACGAGATCGCCGAGTTGCCCGAGGTGATCGACGTCGTCACCACCGTCGCGCCGGGACAGGTGCTCACCGACGAACAGGAGACCTACGCGGTCAACCTCGTCGTGGCCGGGTTCGCCGATCACGACGACCTCGCCGCCCTGCACGCCGAGGCGAGCAAGCTCGTCCGGCTGGAACTGGAGGACGTGTGAACACCGCGTTCGTGGTCCGGGAGACCGCGGGACAGTGGATCGCCGACGTCGTGGCCGCCGTGCACGCGACCGGCTTGCGGGCCGAGCTGGTCACCCAGCCCTTGGAGCCGGCCGAGCAGGCACAGCTGACGGAACTGGTGGACGGCTTCGTTTTCGTCGATGACGTCCGTGACGCCGAAGCCGTCGCCGAGGCCATCCGGGTGCGGGACGACCGTCCGGCCGGGGTGGTGACCGCCGCCGAGGGGATCATCGCGAGCGTCGCCCGTGCGGCCGAGCTGCTCGGTGTCGCTCGCTGCCCGTCGTCGGTGTTCACCTTGACACACAACAAGTTCGCGGTCCGGCAGGCGCTGGCCGCCGCCGGGTTGTCAGGACCGCGCTGCGCGCTGATCTCGTCGGCCGCCGAGGCGGAGTCGGTGGCTTCGGCGGTCGGGCTCCCCGCGATCGTCAAGCCGGTGAACGGCGCGGCGAGCAACCTCGTGCGCACGGTGTCCACTGTGGACGAGCTGGCGGCGGCGTACCGGCTACTGGCCGAGCGATTGCCGCTGTCGGAGGACACCCGGTACCACCGGCTCGTCGGTGGTGGACCGTCGCCGGTCGACCCGACGAAGGTCTTCCTCGTGGAAGGCCTGTTGCGTGGGCCGGAATACGCGGTCGACGTCCTCGTTCGCGACGGCGTCGCGGAACCGGTGGCCGTGGTGGAGAAGCCGCTGATCGACGAGCGCAAGTTCGAGCTGGGCATGGTCTGCCCACCGCTCGAACTGTCCGAAGAGGACACCGCACGGCTGTTCGCGGCGGCGAAGGCCGCAGCGCTCGCGCTGGGCCTGAACGACACCTGCGCTCATCTGGAGTTGATCGATGACGTCGAGCTGGGCCCGACGATCGTCGAGGTGAACGCGGGCCGCCCGGCAGGCGGCGCCCAGCCGGTGCTGCTGAAGCTCGCGACCGGCGTCGACGTCATCGCCGAAGCCGTGTCGCTGGCACTGGGCACACCACCGCCCGCGCGAGGCGTGGGCCTGCCGGTACCGGTGGGTTACCTGATCTTCTACGCCGAGGGCACCGGGCGGCTGGTCCGGGTCGAGGGCACCGACGAGGTCGCCGATCTGCCCGAGGTCCTGGAGGTCGTCACGATCGTGCGCCCCGGCCAGCTGCTCACCGACGACCAGGAGATCTACGCGGTGAACGTCCTCGCCGCGGGGTTCGCCGACACCGAAGACCTCGCCGCGCTGCACGCCGAGGCCGCCAAACTGATCCGATTCGAACTGGAGGAGTCATGACCGCCGAACTCGCGGCGAACCTCGACAGCGCCCACCACGTCGAGGGCAACGAACACACGAAGCTCACCGTGTACGCGGCCACGGGCCTGGACTGGGTCCGCGCGCACCGCGAAGCGCTGCAGGACCGCTTGCGTGAGCACGGCGCGATCCTGTTGCGCGGGATGCCTGCCGACCTGGCGGTGTTCAACCAGGTCACCGAGGAGATCGGCGGCTCGCTGCTGACCTACACGGAACGGTCGACGCCGCGATCGGCGGTGTCGGGCAACATCTACACCTCGACGGAGTACCCGCCCGCCGAGTCGATCCCGATGCACAACGAGAACTCGTACTCGGCGCACTGGCCCGCCCGCCTGTTCTTCCTGTGCGACACGGCCGCCGAAACCGGCGGCGCGACGCCGATCGCCGACAGCCGCGCGATGTACCGCCTGCTGCCGGAGGACCTGCGCGAGCGGTTCGCGGGCGGCGTCACCTACGCACGGGCGTTCCGCGAAGGCCTCGGGCTGACCTGGCAGGAGGCGTTCCAGACCGACGACCGCCAGGCGGTGGAGGACTACTGCACCGGCAACGGGCAGACCTACGAATGGACCGACGAGGGCCTGCGCACGCGGCACGTGCGTCCGTCCTTTGTGGAGGAACCGCACACCGGCGCGACGGTGTGGTTCAACCAGGCCAACCTGTTCCATGTCTCGAGCCTGGGGGAGGAGGTCAGCGAGGCGCTGCTGGAGCTGTACCCCGAGGAGGACCTGCCCCGCAACGCGTACTTCGCCGACGGCTCGCCGATCCCGGAGGCGGACCTGGCCACGATCAAGGCGGCCTACGACGAGGTCAGCTACGCGTTCCCGTGGCAGCCGGGCGACATCATGGTGATCAACAACATGCTGATGGCCCACGGACGCGAACCGTTCACGGGCAAGCGGCGGACCCTGGTCGCGATGACGTGACCTGACTCGGCCTTCGAGGACGGCGACGGCCCGGTGTTAGCCGTCGCGGTCCCGAGCCTTGCCGGGGTCGAGTTTCCCGCTGTCCGCGTAGATCACGAGCGTCTGCTCGGGTTGTCCGGTGACGTCGAACGCGGTGTAGGTGAACTCGACCATGTCGCGGCCCGGTGGCCTGAGTCGTTTCCGGCCGCTGTGCCGGGCCTGGACGTCGTAATGCGGCCACCAGGCACGTACTTCCGCGCTGGCCTCGTGCAGTTCGTCGATCAGTTGCGCGAACCGCCGGTCGCCGGTGTGCCTGCCGGAGAGCGTGCGCAGCCGGGCCAGCAGGCCACGTGCCTCCGGTTCCCAGTCGACGAGTACGTGCCGGGCGACTGGTTCGTTGAAGACCCACCGGGCGAAGTTCGGTCGCCGGTTTTCGGCCGTGGTGAGGTGGGGGAACAGTTCTTCGGCCGCCTGGTTGTGGCTGAGCACGTCGTAGCGGCCGTTGATGATGTACGCCGGGTGTGGCTGGAGCAGCAGCGGCACAGCGGCGACACCGGCGCTGAGCGAAGGCAGGTCGTCCACCTCGTTCCGCGGGGCACGACCGGCGAGACGGAACAGGTGGTCCCGCTCGTGCGGATCGAGCCGCAACGTCACCGCCAGTGAGGTAAGCACCTGGTCGGAGACGCCGATGTCGCGGCCCTGTTCCAGGTACGTGTACCAGGTGGCGCTGATCCCGGCCAGCAACGCGAGTTCCTCCCGGCGCAGCCCCGGTGTCCGTCGCCTGCCGGTATCGGGGAGACCGACCTCGGCCGGCGTCAGTCGCTCCCGGCGGCTACGCAGGTACAACGCCAGTTCACGACGCTCGGTCAGGGCACGGCTCATCGATGGTGGCACCTCCGGTTCCAGAATAAACGCATTCTGGATACCAGGATCAAGGTCGCCCAGACTCGGTCCAGATCATCGATGCCGAGACGGAAGTGGGCAGGAATCATGTCGGGAATCGACGGCAAGGTCGTGGCGATCACCGGGGCCGGCAGCGGAATCGGGGAGGCGACCGCGATGCTGCTCGCCGAGCGCGGCGCGCGGCTCGTGCTCGGAGCGCGCCGGTCGGACCGCCTCACCGACCTGGTGGCCAGAATCGAGCGGGCGGGCGGTGTGGCGGTGCACGCCCGGACGGACGTGACGCGGCTGGAGGACATGGAGGCGTTGATCGGCATGGCGGTCGAACGGTTCGGCCGGCTCGACGTGCTGATCAACAACGCCGGGGTCGGGCCGATCTCGCCACTGGACGATCTGCGGGTCGACGAGTGGACGCAGATGGTCGACGTCAACGTCAAAGGCGTGCTGCACGGGATCGCGGCCGCGCTGCCGGTCTTCCGGGCGCAGAACACCGGCCATTTCGTCACCACGGCCTCGACCGCGGCGTTCCGCATCGTGCCGACGATGGCTGTCTACGCGGGCACGAAGTTCGCCGTACGGGCCATTTGCGAGGGGCTGCGCCAGGAAGCGGGCGGCTCGCTGAGGGTGACGACCGTTTCACCCGGACCGGTCGACACGGCGTTCGCCGAGGCGTCGTCCAACGAGCAAGTCCGGCGGCACATCACGGAAACCCGCGATCGGATCGCGATTCCCGCGGCCGCCGTGGCCAACGCCATCGCCTTTGCGATCGGCCAACCCGCCGACGTCGACGTAAGCGAGATCGTCGTTCGGCCGACCGCTCAGGCTTGATCCGCCGCGAAGAGCGCGGTGGTCCTTCTCACGTCAGGTGAAAGCGGATCACGCGGGGCTCCAGCGGGTGCAGAACCACACGTTCGATTTCTGGCAGACGCGGTAAGAGACGATCGGATTGGACGAGGATCCCCCAATGACGGCGCTGCAACCCTTGTCGCTGCCGTTCGCGTCATCCACGTGCCCCGGCGTGCCGTTGCGGAGCGTGAACTCGGTGCGGACGCCGATCCCGTCGCTGTAGGTGTCGCAGGAGTAGGCGCGGGTGTGGTTGTTCGTGATGCCCCCATAGCCGCACTGCGAGGCCAACTGGGGGTAGACCCCACAATGGTTCACGGGCACCGACGCGTCGTGTGCGGACGCCGCCGGTGCCGCGAGCACAGTGCCGCCGCAGGCCGCGGCCAGCACGGCCGCTCCCATGAATACCTTGCGGATCCGCACTGCTGTGCTCATCTTCGACTTCGCTTTCTGCATTGTCACTCCTTGCTGATCGTGGTCTCTGATTCGTCACGACCGGCGATCCCCAGTCGACCTCGCCGTGTGACACTTTGACTGCAACTGTCACATCAGCTTGGCAGGGTAGATCCACTTCGTCAAGGGGCTGGATATCGAGGCTGAGATGAGGCAAAGGTGGCGCTCTTGACTGTCCACAAGGGACACTATTTGAGACCAAGGCGCCTGGTTTGGGAGGTTTGCACGGTTTCGGGAGGGGGTCGTGAGTGATTTGGGTCGTTCTATTGAGGGGGCTTATCGAAGTACATGAAGGTCCCCTTCCTTGGCGCCTAGCGCAGGGTTCCGGCGAAGTCGCATAAGTGCTGGTCGGCTGCACCTCTATAGCGGGACAAGACGAACGCGTCGTGGTGGACACGGCGGGAGCGGGCCCACGCAAGGGGCCTCACCCGGGTCCGGACTGTCCATAAGGGTCACTTTCCGAGACAGAAATGCCCGATTTGGGCATCTTGCACGGTTTCGCGAGGGGGTCAAGTGGGTGGTTTCGCGTGGCTGGATGGATGGCGCGTGTGATCAGACGGAGGACACGTGTGACTGGATGGATGACACGCGGGAGCGGCAGGTTGCGTCGCGTGTTCTCCGTTCACTCACGCGTGCCCTCCGTCGGATCACGCGTGCCGCCCGATGGTAGGTACCTAAGACACCAGTGGCCCTCACCCCGAATCGCCACTCACGCCATTCCTCCGAAACCCCCACCTGTAGCCCCGCGGCATCCAGAATCAGGCCTGCCCTACCTCGACTCGCCCCTGATCAACGGAAGATCAGGGACATTGAGCGTCCCCGATCTTCCGTTGATCAAGCTCTACCTCGACTGCGCCGGGACCCTGGCGCCTAGGTACAGGAAGGGGGCCTTCATGTACTTCACGACCGGTCGCCCGAGGTCACGGCCGTCCCACTGTCACCAAGGATCACATCCGACGGTAGTGAAAGCCTCCTTCGCTACCGGCGGAGTAGGCAAGGAGGCCTTCACTACCAGAAGAACACGTGCACAGGAGCGACACCGGCCCCACACCACGACACGTTTGCCTTTCCCCTCAATAACCCTCGTTAACACTCATGACCCCTTGCAGAACCGCGCATAGAGACATCAATCGGACACGTGCTCGCGCGGAGCTGTCCCTTGTGGACACTGAAGCCGGTCGACGTCCCGGAAGTTGAAGGGATCAGGAAGGAGGTCTTCGCGGACTTTCCTGACTTGAGGCTGCGGGTGAGGAGAGGGCTGGGTTGGTCCCGCGGCGTGTCGTCCAGCCAGGTACGCGTGTCGTCCATCGGCGACCGGATGTCTGGTCGCCAGGTGGAGTCCTTTGTGGACACTCGGTAGCGGCCGACGGCCAGTTTAGGAACGGTCGTTCTTGACTGATCGTTCCTTAATGCTCTACGGTCGGGTCATGGGCAGGCCAAGAGCGTTCGACGAGGAGAAGGCGGTGCGCGCCGCCGTGGGATTGTTCGGTGGCCGCGCGTACGACGGGGTGTCCATCGACGATCTCGTCACCCATCTCGGCGTGCACCGCAACAGCCTCTACAAGACGTTCGGCAGCAAGCGCGGCCTCTATCTGGTCGCCCTGCGCCGCCATCTCGCCGCCGACGTCCGCCCCTTGACCGAAGCGCTCGCCGCGGTGACGGATGCCGCGACCGCGTTGCGGCTGGTCACCTCCGCCGACCTCGGGCTGCTGTTGCTCGCGGCGGTCGAACGGGCACCGGTCGACGACGAGGTCGCTGCCGAGGTGGCGGCCGCGTTCGCCTCCGTCGATCAGGCGATCGCCGCCGCGCTCGGCATTCCCATCGCCCTGGCCGCCGCCCTCACGTCCGCCGCACTGGGCATCCTCCTGCGCGGCAATCCCGACGGCGTCGGCACCGCGCTGACCCGACGACTCGATCCTCTTGACTGAAAAGGAAAAACCGACATGGCACTGGTCCACATCGACGGCAACGACCTCGTCGTCGTGATCGAGGGTCTCGACAAGCTCTGGGCCTTCAAGAGCAGCCTGACCATCCCGCTGGCCAACGTCCGCGGCGCGACCGAGGACCCCGGTATCGCCGCCGATCCCAAGGGAATCCGGGCGCCGGGCGCCCACCTGCCCGGCGTGATCACGGCGGGCACGTTCCACCTCGACGGCGAGAAGATCTTCTGGGACGTCAAGGATCCGTCGAAGGCCGTCGTGATCGAACTCGCCGACGAGCGCTACGCCCGTCTGGTCCTCCAAGTCGACGACCCTCGCGCGACCGTCGCGCTGGTCGAGAACGCTCTCCACTGAAAGAGGCCGGCACCGGATCTTTCCGCCGAGCGGTGGACAGGAGCCCTGCGGACGTGTTGGGCTGAGACACGGCCGAGCCCTGGCGGGGTCGGCCGCTTTCTGCCCTGCGACGTCGAGGAGCGGCACCCTGAGCCTGTCGGAGTACCTCCGAGAGAACTGGATCGACGTCGTGAACGACGCGATCCTGCACGTGGATCTGACCCTGGCGGCGATGGCACTTGCCGTGCTGGTCGGAATGACGATCGGTCTGCTCACCTACCGGCGCCGGTGGCTCGGCGCGATGGCGACCACGACGACGGCGGCTTTCCTGACCATCCCGTCGATCGCGCTGCTGGGCATCCTGATCGGCCCGTTCGGGCTGGGGTTGACCAATGTCCTGTGCGCGCTGGTGCTCTACGCCCTTCTGCCGATCACGCGCAACACGATCGTCGGGCTCCGTGGCGTCGATCCGGCCGTGGTGGACGCGGCGCGCGGGATGGGGTTCGGCCGCGCGAGGCTGCTGTTTCGCGTACGCCTGCCGCTTGCCTGGCCGGTGATCCTTTCCGGCATCCGGGTCTCGACGCAGATCACGATCGGTATCGCGGCCATCGGCGCGTATGTCAAGGGCCCCGGCCTCGGCAACGAGATCTTCGACGGGCTCGGCCGGTTCGGCTCGGTCAACTCGCTGAACCAGGTCCTCACCGGAACGCTCGGGATCATGGTGCTGGCGTTGCTGTTCGACCTGGCTTTCGTGGTGGTCGGCAAGCTGACCACACGGCGGCGTCTCCGTGCCCGCCGAGCGGCGGCTTCGGCGACGGCCGGGGGAGCGGCCGGAATGGGCGGTGAGACGATCGAGCTGCGGGACGTCAGCAAGCGCTACCCCGGACGAGCGGTACCGGCGGTCGAAAACCTGACGATGCGCATCCCCGCGGGCGAAATCGTGGTGCTGACCGGTCCGTCGGGGTGCGGCAAGACGACGACCATGCGGATGATCAACCGGCTCGTGGAGCCCACCGCCGGCGTCGTCACGATCGGCGGCACCGACGTTTCGGCGCTCGACCTCGACGAACACCGGCGCAACACCGGCTACGTCATCCAGCAGGTCGGGCTCTTCCCGCAGCTGCGAGTGGACGCCAACATCGGTGTGGTGCCGCGGCTGCTCGGCTGGACCCGGCGACGTATCGCCGACCGCGTGCGCGAGTTGCTCGACGTCGTCGGCTTGACCCGCGAGCACGGCGTCCGGTATCCGCGTGAGCTTTCCGGTGGTCAGCAGCAGCGCGCCGGGGTGGCGCGGGCGATGGCCGCGGACCCGCCCGTCATGCTGATGGACGAGCCGTTCGGCTCCACCGACCCGATCACGCGCGCCCGGCTGCAGGACGAATTGCTTCGCCTGCAACGGGAAGTGCGGAAGACGATCGTGTTCGTCACGCACGACTTCGACGAGGCGCTGAAGGTCGGCGATCGGATCGCCGTGCTGCGGCCGCGGTCGGTGATCGCTCAGTACGACACGCCCCAGGCGATCCTCGCCGCGCCGGCGGACGACTACGTCGCGAGTTTCGTCGGCTCGAAGCGGAACCTGAAGCGGCTCGCGCTGATCCGGGCGGGTGACCTGGACCTCCGGCCGGCGGCCGGGCCGGACGGCCTGCCGCCGGTCCGGCCTGACGCCACCCTGCGGGACGTCTTGGACGTGATGGTGCGGACCGGCAGCACCACGGTCGTGGTTACCGAGGACAGCACCGCGAAGCCATTGGGGGTGTGCGATGTGGCCGGCCTCGTCGCGGCGCTCAGGCCTACCGAAGAGGGGCCCGCCGAGGAGGCACCCGCGTCCGCGGTCCCGGACGCGAAGGAGGCTCCTGTCACGGTGCCCGCGCGGCCTCGCCGCCGCCGGCTCGGGCTGCTGGTGCGCCCGGTTCTGCTGACCCTCGTCGTGCTGACGCTCTTCATGATCGTGCGTGCGCACCCGATCGACTCGATCGAACAGCGCTTTCTCAACGCCGGCGAGATCTTCACCGAACTGGGCGCGCATCTGCGGCTCACCGTGATCTCGACGGCGTGCACGATCGCCATCGCCCTCCCGCTCGGCATCCTGCTCACCCGCGCCGGCGCCCGCTGGGCCCGGCCCATCGGGCTGGGGCTGGGCAACCTCGGCCAGGCGATCCCGTCGATCGGGCTCGTCGTGCTGCTCGCGCTCTGGATGGGCACGGGCACCGCGACAGCGGTGACGGCACTCGTCGTCTACGCGACCTTGCCGGTGCTTCGCAACACGATCGTCGGGCTCGACGGCGTCGACCCGACGCTCGTCGACGCCGCGCGCGGCATGGGCATGGGCAAGACGGCCATCCTGTGGCGGATCGAACTGCCGCTGGCGGTCCCGGTGATTCTCGCGGGGATCCGGACCGCGCTGGTGCTCACCGTCGCGAGCGCGACGCTGGCGACGTTCATCGACGGCGGTGGTCTAGGTGGCGGGCTGGTCGCCGGCATCGGACTCTACCGCCCGATCCTGAGCTTGACCTTCGGCATCATCGTCGCCGTACTGGCGCTCTTCGTCGACTGGCTGGGGCTGGTCGCCGAGGAGTTCCTGCATCCGCGCGGCATGTAGCTCCACCGACTTCAAGGAGGACCAACCATGCGGATGCTCCAGCGCACGACCGCCGCCGCGCTCGCGTTCGTCGCGGCAGCGGCGCTCACGGCAGGCTGCACGATCGGCAAGGACGAGACCGCCGCCCAGGTGGGCGCAGGATCCATCAAGAAGATCGACGCGCTGAACGGTGCCCAGATCCGCGTCAGTTCCAAGGAGTTCGACGAGCAGCTGCTGCTCGGCCAGATCGCCCTGGTCGCACTGCAAGCGGCCGGGGCGAGCCCGCAGGACAAGACCAACATCACCGGCTCCAGCAACGTCCGCCAAGCGCTCACCAGCGGCGCGGTCGATCTGTATTGGGAATACACCGGCACCGCGTGGATCAGCTACCTCAACCAGACCAAGCCGATCAGCGACCCGCAGGCGCAGTACGACGCGGTCAAACAAGCCGACACCGCCAACGGTGTCACCTGGTGGGCACGCTCGCCTGCCAACGACACCTACGCCCTCGCCGGCAACCCGGCGACACTGGCCCGGACCGGCGTCAAGACGCTGTCCGACTACGCGGCCCTGGTGAAGCGGGACCCGGCCGCGGCCTCGACCTGTATGGGCCCGGAGTTCAAGAGCCGGGACGACGGGTTCCCCGGCCTGGCGAAGGCCTACGGGTTCGCCCTGCCCGACCCGCAGCTGCACCTGCTCAACGACGCCGTCGTCTACCCGAGCGTCGGCAAGGGAGAACCCTGCGGTTTCGGCTCGGTCGCCTCCACCGACGGGCGGGTGGCCGCGCAGCACCTCACGGTGCTCGAGGACGACAAGCACTTCTTCCCGACGTACAACCCCGCGATCACGATCGCCACTCCGCTTGCCCAGAAATATCCGCAGCTGGAGCAGGTCTTCACGCCGATCGCCGAGAAGCTCGACACCGCTACGCTCACGGAGCTGAACAAAAAGGTCAGCGTCGACGGCCAGAAGTCCGCCACGGTCGCCCGGGACTGGCTCAAGTCGGCGGGCTTCATCAGCTGAACCGACTGCGGCGTCTGACCAAGCCGGGACTGTGGGCCCGGCCCGCCGGGACTTCGGTCTCTCCTCTTGAACTCCTTACTGGTCGAAGCTGGAAGAGAACCAGACGGGAGAACGAAATGAGAGGTGAGCGGTCATGCCGAGCGTGACTGAAGGCGCGGTCGTCGTGGGGATCGACGGCTCGGGGTCCGCCAGGCGGGCCGCGGTGTGGGCGGCGGCCGAGGCGATCACGAGGGGGAAGCGGCTGCGGTTGGTCCACGTGTACGCGGTCCCTCAAGTGAGGATGCCCGCGGTGGTGCCGTCCGCGGAGGCGCTCCGGTCGGCGTTCGAGGCACGGGGAGCGCAATGGCTCGCCGAAGCCTGTGACGCGGTGGCGGAGCGTTACCCGGATCTGATCGTCGAGTCCGCCGCGCGGGAATGGGCCACGGTGACCGCGCTGATCCAGGAGTCGCGGACGGCGAGCCTGATCGTGCTGGGTTCCCGCGGTCTCGGTGGTTTCACCGGTCTGCTCGTCGGTTCGACGGCGGTGGCGTTGGCGCAGCACGGGCAGTGCCCGATCGTCGTCGCGAGGGGGAAACACCCGGAAGACGTCCCGCCGGAGACCGGCCCCGTCGTCGCGGGGACGGACGGCTCCGAGTCGAGCGACGCGGCCTTGGCCTTCGCTTTCGACGAAGCGTCGCTCCGCGGCACGGATCTGCTCGTGGTCAGGGTGTGGAACGAGGTCACCGACCACGAAGCGGTCAGGGCGCACGCCTTGACGGTGAACCCGGACGCGATCGAGTCGGCGGAGCGGCAGGCGTTGGACGAACAACTCGCGCCTTGGCGTTCCAAGTACCCGGACCTTGCCGTGGAGACGGTGGTCGTCCGCGGCCGTCCGGTCCGCGCGCTACTCGGCTTCGGCGAACGTGCGCAGCTGGTCGTCGTCGGGTCGCGAGGCCGCGGCGGATTCCAGGGAATGCTGCTCGGCTCGACGAGCCAGGCGCTCGTCTCGCATTCGGAATGCCCGGTGGCGGTCGTTCGACCGGCTTCGACAGGACGGGATAGCGAGTGAGGAACTCAGCATGCGAGCACGGGACCTGATGTCCGCCCCGGTCGTCACGGTGACGCCAGGGACGACCGCGAAACACGCCGCCGAATTGCTGGCGGAGAAGGGATTCACCGCGTTGCCGGTGATCGACGACGACGACCGGCTGGTCGGCATCGTGACCGAGGCCGATCTGATCAGGAACCGGTTCCCGCACGACGTCCGCTCCGGCCCCGACCACGAAACGCGTCCGAGACCGGGACTGACGGTCGCTCAGGTGATGACGACACCGGCCACGGGGATGAGCACCGGCGCGGACGCCGCCGACGTCGGCAGGGCTTTGCTCGACGGACGTATCCGGGCGATGCCCATCGTGGACGGTTCGAAGGTGGTCGGGATCCTCACGCGAGGTGACTTCGTGCGCGCCTTCGCCCGTTCCGACGAGGTGATCGCGGCGGACGTCCGTCATCACTTGGCGATCTACGGCGGACCGGACCGGTGGACGGTCGAAGCACAAGACGGCGTCGTGCGGGTGGGCGACGCCTACGACAGCGACACCGATCGGCACGTGGCCAAACTACTGGCCGAGGCGGTTCCCGGTGTGGTGGAAGCGAAAGTGCTCTTTCTGGAGGACGGACGATGAACACGGCGGACCGGATCGGCCCACCCCCGCGAAGAGCTCGAGGTCGCCTCCCTTGGCAGGAGCGCCCGATGGTGAAACGCTGAAGCCGTTCGGGGCGATTGAGACTCGTCATCGTGCCGACGCGGGAGGAGTAATCGAATGCCGGCGGAGCGAGGTGCGGCAGACGAGACGCCACCGAGCGCGGCGGTATTGACCGGGCTACGCCTCGACGAACTGCTCCACGAGGTCCAGGAGCGGTTATCGGAGATCGTCAAGACCCGGGATCGGCTCCAAGGTCTGCTCGACGCGGTCCTGGCCGTGGCGACCGGGCTGGAGCTCGATTCGACCCTGCAGAGGATCGTGGAGGCGGCGGTCGAGCTGGTCGACGCCCGGTACGGCGCGCTTGGCGTGCTCGGCGACGAAGAAGGGCTCTCGGAGTTCGTCCACGAGGGCATCGACGCGGAAACCCGGTCCCATATGGGGCATCTGCCTGAAGGCCGGGGCTTGCTCGGGCTGCTCATCGCGGAGCCCCATCCCGTCCGGGTCCCGGATCTGAAACTACATCCGGCTTCGGTCGGGTTCCCGGCGAACCATCCGCCGATGCATAGTTTTCTGGGTGTTCCGGTGCGTGTCCGTGACGAGGTTTTCGGCAACCTGTACATGACGGAGAAACGAGGGGCCGCCGAATTCACCGCCGATGACGAGGTCGTCCTGCAGGCACTCGCCGCGGCCGCCGGTGTCGCCATCGACAACGCCCGGCTGTTCGAACGATCACGGACGCGGGAACGCTGGCTCGAAGCGGTCGCGGAGGTCAACGGTGAACTCCTCGGAGGTGCTTCGGTCACCGACACGCTGAACCTGATCGCGACCAGGGTTCGCGAACTTTCCGCAGCCGATGAGGTGTTGATCCTGTTGTCCGGGGGCGCCGGGCAGGCGCTGACCGTGAGCGTCGTCGCGGGGGAGCGGACGAACGCCCTCACCGGATCTTCGATGACCGGAGGGCATCCCGCGATGGGTGAGGTGCTCGAATCCGGCAGGCCCAGGCTCGTCCCTGATCTGGGTACGGTCTCCCAGGGACAGGCCGAGCCCGCTTTCGACGGTCTCGGACCGGCCGCCGTGATCCCGTTGAACAGCACTTCCGGTGTCGGAGGGGTCCTCGTCACGGGGAGGGACAAGGGCTCCCCGCAATACAAGGCCGATCAGCTTCCCATGCTGTCGTCGTTCGCCGATCAGGCCGCGCTGGCACTGGAGTTCGGCGAGAAACAGCGTAATCAGCGGCTTTTGGACGTGCTCGCCGATCGGGACAGGATCGCCCAGGATCTGCACGACCACGTCATCCAGCGGATGTTCGCCACCGGGATGAGCCTGCAGAGCATCGTGCCCCGGGTACCCGACACGTTGGCGAGGGACAGGGTGACGCAGGCGGTGGAACAACTGGATCGCACGGTCCGCGAGATCAGGACGTCCATCTTCGATCTGCACACCTCGGGCTCGGACGCCTCGAAGAGCCTGCGCCGCCTGCTGCTCGACGCTGTCACGGAGTTGACGACCGAGAGCACGCTCACCCCTTCGGTCCGGATCGCCGGGGCCGTCGACACGCTCGTGCCGCAGACACTGCACGAACACGCCGAGGCGGTGGTTCGTGAGGCGCTCAGCAACGCCGTCCGGCACTCCGGGGCCGACGAGATCACGATCAACGTCGAGGCCGACCGGGAGCTGACCATCGAGGTGTCCGACAACGGCATCGGCATCCCCCGGACGGGCAGGCGCAGCGGACTGGCGAACCTCGCCCACCGAGCGGAGATGTGTGGCGGAGAGGCGGAGTTCGGAGACCGTGACGGCGGCGGCGCACGAGTGCTCTGGCGCGTTCCGCTGACCTAGCGGTCACCGCTGGGGCTCCTTCGTCCGTTTTGACGACGGCGCTTGAGGCCCACGCTCGGCGGCAAGGAAAGGTGTCAGAAGGCGAAGCAGTTCCTGGGGCCGGTCCAGCGGAATGATGTGGCCGCAATCCTGAACGAGGTGACCGGTGAGGTCGTCGGTGACGGGGCGCAACTGCTGTTCCAGTGCGCGGCCGACCGGGTGGGCGCCGATCGCCATGGTGGGCACCGTGAGCCGGCTGCCTGCCGTGGCTTCGCTGATTTGACGCGCGCTGGTCGGCAGCGCGCGGTAGTAGGAGAAGGCGCAGCGCAGGGCGTCGTGTCCGGTGTAGGCACTGACGAAGGCATCGCGGATATCCGGTGGTACACCGCGACCTTGGGTGCCTGCGGCGAGGAACCAGTCGAGGTACTCAGCCTCGTGTCCGATCAGGACTGTTTCGGCCAGACCGGGAACGGCGTGGAACCCGAACCACCACGGCGGACCGTCGGCGAGGAAGTCCTCGGCGCCGGGCAGCCGACCCAGCAGGGACTCCATCACGACGAGTCGTCGCACCAGGTCCGGCCGTCGCATGGCGAGCAGGAAGGCGGCCGGGGTGCCGGCGTCGATGGCGACCACGGCCGCGGTGGGTTCGGCCAGTGCGTCGAGGATTCCTTCGGCATCGGCGGCCAGTGTGCCCGCGTCGTAGCCCTCCGCCGCTCGCGTGCTCGCCCCGAGCCCGCGCAGGTCTGGGGCGATGACCCGGTGGTGCTCGGCGAGCGGGCCGATGATCTCGGTCCAGAGCCGCCAGGTGTGCGGGAAGCCGTGCAGCAGCAGGACCGCCGGCCCGGTGCCGGTGACAGCCACGTCGGCTTGGATGCCGTTGGTGGTGATCCGCCGTAGCACGATGTCGGCCTCGTGCCGTGGAGGAGTGGTTGCGGGTGGTGTGCCGGGCACGGTGCCTCCGAGGTGGTTACCATTGGTTACCAGAAAACGATAGGTAACTTCATTCGTGCCGCCAAGACGGCACCTTCCCCACAGGTGGTGAGCTCCAGGTGACCTCCCGGCCGATGCGTTCGGCGGAAAGCGGTCGCGGTGACTTGTTCGATCCCGAGTGCCCGACCCGACGGCTGCTGGACCGCATCGGCACGAAATGGACGTCGATGGCGGTCAAGGTCCTCGCGGAGGCGGCCCCGCACGAGGTGCGATTCGCCGAGTTGCGGCGACGGATGCCCGGTGTCTCACAGAAGATGCTGTCGGTGACCCTGCACAGCTTGACCCGCGACGGCCTCGTCGCCCGCCGGGTGGAGCCCACCGTGCCACCACGCGTGCATTACCGGCTCACCGATCTGGGCTCGTCGCTCGAGATCCCGCTGGCGGCGCTCCGGGCATGGGCCGAAGACCACATGGCCCAGATCGATCGGGCCAACGCGATCAGCGATGCCCAAGCCGGCCCGCCGAAAGACGGTGAGGTTTCGTCCGCGAAACGACGTTGATCCGCGGGTGGTCACGCGGCTCTCCGTATCTGACCTAAAAGGACGGTTACGGGTAGTAGATCCGCCGCCGTGACGCCGGTGAGGGGTGCGGTTAGGCTCCGGGAAGTTCGGCGACGCGTAGGGGCGTCGCTCGATGTGTTGAAAGGCTGTATTGATGGCTCAAAAAGTCAGTGTCGAGATCATCGATGACCTCGATGGCGGTGAGGCGACCCAGACGGTGCCCTTCGGGCTCGACGGCGTGCAATATGAGATCGACCTCTCCGACGAGAACGCTCAGGCGCTGCGTGATGAGCTGGAGCGTTACGTCGCGGCGGGTACCCGCACGGGCGGACGCAAGCTCCGCGTCGCGGCAGGCCAGTCCACGGCTGGACACAACCGCGCGACGACAACGACGGACCGTGAGCGTAACCAGCAAGTCCGCGCATGGGCGTCGGCGAACGGCTACGCGATCGCCGAACGTGGGCGTATTCCCAACGAGATCTATGAAGCGTTCGACAACGCCGGACCGCTCGAAGACGTGAAACCGGAACCGGTGGAGGAGACATCCGCAAAGCCGGTACGCAAGCGCGCGCCGCGAAAGAAGAAGACGGATAGCTGACAGCTACGCGGAAACGACGAAGAGCGCTGATCGATCCGATCGGCGCTCTTCGCTCCAGAGGATCTTCCCGTCTTTCCTGTTGAGGCAGCCGACCTCGCCGGCCGCATGGCCGAATCTCGGTGGCGCGGTTCGGCATACTGAATGTCATGCACGAACATCGGGATCCGGACACCGCCTTCGGGGATGTGTTGGTCGCCCGGCTGGCCGAGCTCGAACCGACCGATCCAGAATGCTGGCAGGCGGCGCACAGCGAGGCGCGCGAGGCGCTCCGTCAGCACGCGCACGCGATAGTGTCCGATCCGGCCGGGGCGGCCTGGCTGGCCACTCTGGCGGCCCATCCGAGCAGCTGGGTTCGCGCCGTCGCCGTCGGAGCCCTCGGTTCCGGCCACGATCCCGCCCATCAGCCGATCGTCGTGCAGGCTCTGTCCGACCCCGGCTCCAACGTCGTGTATGCCGCCTTGGCGGGCCTCACCGCGCAGTCCTCGGACGAGGCGTTCGACCTGCTGGTGACGCTGCTGAACGAGACGGATCGCGACTGGCCCTGGCCCACCCGTGAAGTCGCCAAGCGCATCGCCGAGACCAGTGACCCGAGACGGCTGGACGTCCTGGCCGACGCACTGGGATGGGTACAGGACGGTGCAGAACACGACATCACCCGCGTACTGAGCCGAGCCGGCGACCTTCGGGTCGCTCCGGTGCTGATCGAGCACCTCCGCCACCGCCGCCCGGGGCGCTTCGCGGCGGCGGAAGTGCTCGGCAACCTGCGCGTCGCCGAGGCGACCGGCCCGCTCATCGATGTCCTGTGCGAATCCGACGGCGTCCAGGCGCTGCTCGTGATGGAAGCGCTGGGCAAGCTCGAAGCGCTGGAGGCCGCACCGGCGCTCGTGCTGCTGCTCGACCACAGTTCGTCCGACGTTCGCGAGGGTGCTCTGCTGGCACTGAACCGGATCGGCGGGCCGCTGGCGACGCCCGCCGCCCTCAAGGCCGCCGACGACGGCCACCCCGCTGTCCGTGCTCGGGCCCTCTGTGTGCTGGCCAAGCACGGCGATCACCGCGCTCTCGGCCGATTGGCCGCCGCCTGCGACGGTTGGCACGTCCACACCGCCCTCACCGGCCTGGTTCGCCTGGCCGACATCACGGTCGCGCCCACCGTGGTGCAGGTGCTGCGGACCACCAACGAGCGGCGTGTCCGCAAGCTCGCCGGACGAATCCTCGCCCGTATCGGCACAGAGCACTACCTGTCCGGATACGATCCCGACCCCCTCGTCCGCCGCGTCCTCGTCTGGGTGATCGGCCGACAACCCGACCCGGGCTATCTCGGCACGCTGGCCGACGCGCTCAAGGACGAGGACGAGTTGGTCCGGTCCCGCGCAGCCGCGGCACTCGGGCGGATCACCCACGAGAAGACGCTTCCGCTGCTGACCGAGGCCCTACGCGACCCCAGGCCACGCGTCCGGGCGAACGCCGCGACCGCTCTGGGCCGAATCGCTCCCGACGGCCTGCGTTCCCTCCTCGCCGACGCCTTGGCCGACCCGTACCCGGCCGTCCGGTCCGCCGCTGCCGCGGCACTGCGAGCGACTGCCCGTCGACTGTCCCCTGTGGACGATTAGCTCGGCCCGCCGGTTCGTCGGAATCAGTGTGGTGTGCTCGCTGGAATCCAGACGATGTCGTCCAGATCATGGCGGTGCTCGCCGCACCGGCGCCGCAGTTTTCCTGAAGCGATGTCAGCGCGCGCCGACATAGGGCACGTCTTCACGTCCTGCGGCCACAGGTTCCATGATTTCGTCAAGCAGGGACGGTGAGGTGATCACCCGGCGGCGCAGTGCAGAGGTGGGACTAGCGTGGAGGCCATGGCTGAGGTACGTGTTGGTGTGGTGTTCCGTCCGCAATTGCCGCCGGAGGAGCTGCGGGAGACCGTCGCCGCGGCGGACGAGGCCGGTATCGACGAGTTGTGGCTGTGGGAGGACTGCTTCCTCGAAGGTGGTCTCACCAGTGCCGCGGCCGCGTTGGCGTGGAGCGAGCGGCTCACCGTCGGGATCGGCCTGATGCCGGTGCCGCTGCGCAATCCGGCCGTGGCCGCCATGGAGATCGCGACGCTGGCGCGGATGTTCCCCGGCCGGTTCGTCCCGACTGTCGGGCACGGGGTGCTCGACTGGATGGGGCAGGTGGGCGCCCGGGTCGCGTCGCCGATGACCTTGTTGCGTGAGCACGCCGGCGCCGTCCGGCTGCTGCTGCACGGCGAGACGGTCAGCGTGACCGGGCGCTATGTGAACCTCGACGCGGTGGCGCTGGACTGGCCGCCGGTGCAGGTCCCGCCGCTCATCATCGGCGGGCGGGGGCCGAAGACCGTCGCGCTGGCGGGCGAGGTGGGCGACGGCGTGCTTTTGGACGCCTTGCTCGTCAACCCGGACTACGTCGCTTCGGAGGCCGCACGGGTCGCCGAGGCCGCACAGGCCGCGGGACGGCCGGCGCCGAAGGTCGTCGTTTTCGCAGAGATCGAACCGAACATACCTGCCCTTGGCGACCGTGCCCGTGATCTGATCGGCGAGCTGGCCGCCGCCGGAGCCACCTCCGTCATCTTGCAATGCACGTCGCAGCACCCGGATCCGGGCCCGCTCATCGCCGCGCTGTCCCGCTGAGGATGTCGAGTACGCCCACAGGCTCACCGACAGCGGCGTCCCCTGCGAGCTCCACGTCGTCCCCGGCGCGTTCCACGGCTTCGACGCCGTATTTCCCAAAGCCGAGGTCTCCCGCCGGTTCTGGCGCCTGCAAGCACAAGCGCTCGACAGCGCGCCAGTCGTCACACCCTGAGGCGCCGAGGACGACCGCTCACAATGACCACCCTTAAACTTCCGCTGTTTCGTCCACTGTGGGAGAGCGGTGACCGCGGTTCGTACGCGTCTGGGAACATTGGTGCGGTTCGGCGAGCTGCCACCGATCAGCAGGCTCCTGGTCCTCACCCAGTTGTTGTTCAACATCGGCTTCTTCCTTGTCGTGCCGTACCTGGCCGGGCATCTCGTCGACGACCTGGCCCTCGCGGGCTGGCTCGTCGGCCTCGATCTCGGTCTGCGGACCTTCCGCCAGCAAGGCCTGTTCCTCGTCGGCGGCCTGCTCACCGACAGATTCGGCGCGAAGCCGGTGATCCTCGCCGGTTGCGTCGTGCGGACCGCCGGTTTTCTGACGCTGGCCTGGGCGGAAACCCTGCCCGGCGTGCTGGCGGGCGTGGTGCTCACCGGGTTCGCGGGTGCCTTGTTCTCCCGGCCGTCGAGGCGTCGCTCGCTCGCGAGGCGGACGTGGCACAGCGGACGACCTCGTTCGCGATGCTCGCCATCTGCGGCGAGATCGGCACGGTGACCGGTCCGCTGCTCGGTGCGCTGGTACTCAAGGACTTCTCGTTCGCGTGCGTCGTCGCGGCCGGGTTGTTCGCGGCGATCGCGACAAGAGCGTTACTGGCCGGTTTTCTCTTCCAGCGCACGGCGTCGAGCGGCCACCTCGTCGGGGTCGTCCCCGAGGACCAGCAGTTGCAAGGTGCTTTGCCTGATCGGATTGTCCGTGTGACCGGTGTCATGACCGGCGACGATGAGCAGGCCACCGGCGGCCAGCGCCGGGCGTATCTCGGCGAGCAGGTCGGTGAGGGCGCCGGCGACGGTCAGCTTCACGGACTCGGCGGGCCGGTCGAGGGCGTCGGGGCGGACGGACTGCATCGCCAGCAACGGGATCGACCCACTGGTGATCCGGAAGTTCAGGTCGAGCACGACCTGCTGGCCGTCCTGGGTTTGGGCGCAGTCAAGGCTGCACAGACCGCGGTAACCGACATCCGCCGCGCGCTGGGTGATCGCCAGGCATTCGGCGAGCAGCGCGGCGGGAGGAGTGGTGACCGCACCGAATCTGCCACCGGCATAGACCCCGATCGCGTCGACGCGTTGTTCGGTCACGGCCAGCAGGCGAGCCCGCGCGTCCGGTCCCACGTAGAACTGCAGGCCCCAGTTACGCAGGATCTGCAGGTACTCCTCGACGACGAACTCGGTGAGCACATCGGCGAACGCCGGCAGTGTGATCTGTTCGTGGGCCCGGTGCAGATAGACATCGAGGCTGCCGCCGTGTGCGTCGTTGGTCGCGGCCTTGAGCACCCACGACTTCTCCGCCGGTGCCGCCTCCGCGAGTTGCCCGCGGGTCACGACGCTGCGGTGCGCTTGGAAACGTGGATCGACCAACGTGGTGATGCTGGCTTTGTTGTTCAAGTAGCCGACGAGTTGCGCGCTTTTGAGCGCGCGTTCGTCCGGGCACAGCGTGGTCGGCTGCGGGTACTCCATCGACATCAGCAGGCCGTCGGACATCGCTTCGGTCACGCGAGCGGCGAATTCTCTTTCGCTACGGAACTCGCGCAGGTCGGTGCCGACAGGCAGCCCGCTGTCACGCAGGTGTGCCAGCAGAACCGGGTCCGTGCCGCCGGAGCTGCAGATCACCGGCGTGTCGGCCGCGACCGCGATCGGTCGCGCGGAGACCACGTCACGGCTGTGGCGGTGCCTGTTCACCGGTTCGGTGGCGGCCAGTTCGGGGCGCGCGCAAACGGCGACGCCGGGACCGTATACATCGGTGAGGGAACGAGGAGCGCTGACTGCGGGCGGCAGAACCACTGGAACAGTGATGGAGGGTCTCCTGTGGAGTGAGTCGGACCGGTCAGAACCGGCTCGGGAATGAGAGGAGAACCGAGAGGGACGACAGCGCTGGCCCATCGACTGTCGCGAGCACCAGCGGCAGGGAGCCTGCCCGACCGGTGCCGCCAACAGTGCCATGCCTGCTGCCTGATTACCATGCTACGTCTTGACCTGGTGTCTTGGGCAGGCGCGTAGTGGGAGGTCGCCGTAAGACCCAGGGCCTAGCCCCGCGGTCATGATCAGTCCCTGGCCCGACGCGAGCGGGTGCCCCGCCGGAATTGACTGGCGGGCATCACGATCATGCTCGACGGGAAGAAGACCTGATGCTCAAGTTCGACCGGCTCACCAAACGACGGGGATCGGCGACGATCCTGTCCGACGTCAGTTTCGAAGTACGCCCCGGCCGGGTGACCGGCTTCCTCGGTCCCAACGGTGCCGGGAAGTCGTCGACGCTGCGGATCCTGCTCGGACTCGACCGGCCCACCTCGGGAACCGCGCTGGTCGACGGCGTTCCGTTCGCCAGGCTGCGGGATCCGCTGCGCAAGGTCGGCGCCGTCCTCGACGGCTCGGGGGCGCATCACGCGCGCACCGGCCGGGCGCATCTGAAGTGGGTCGCCGCGGCGGGTGGTGTCCCGCGCGGCCGGGTGGACGAGGTGCTGGCGGAGGTCGGGCTGTCCGACGCCGCGGGCAAACGCGTGCGCGGCTACTCGCTGGGGATGGGGCGGCGGCTGGCACTGGCCGCGGCGCTGCTCGGCGATCCCGAGGCGTTCGTGCTCGACGAACCGGTCAACGGCCTCGATCCGGCGGGCATCCGCTGGATCCGCGGCTTCCTCCGCGAGCGGGCAGCGGCCGGGCGCACCGTCCTGCTGTCGAGCCATTTCGTGGGAGAACTGTCCGAGACGGTCGACGACGTCGTGATCATCCACGGCGGCAGGATCGTCGCACAGGGAACACTCTCCGAGATCGTCGGCGCGCACCGGAGCCTGGAGGACGCCTTCTTCGCGCTCACCGAGGGGGCCGTGCGATGAGGGCCTACCGGGGCGAACTGCGCAAGCTCATCTCCCTGCCGTCGGTCTGGGCGGCGGTCGCGGCCGGGGTCCTGCTCCCGGCCGTCCTCACGTTCCTCAACGCGAAGTCGACGGTCGCGGCCCACCGCGGCGCCAATGTGGACATCGGGTTCCAGGAACTGGCGTTCGGTGTGGTGGGCGCGATCATCCTCGGCGTCGTCGCGGCGAGCAGCGAATACACCGCGAAAGGGGAAGACGCCGGTGGCGGGCGGCAGATCACCACGAGCCTCACTGTCGTGCCGTCCCGGCACCGGTTGCTGATCGCGAAGCTGGCGGCGGTGAGCACCGCGGTCGCCGCTTTGGCGACCGTCTCCTCGGCCATCACCCTGTCGATCGTCGAAGCGCTGCTCGGCGGCGGAGCCGGCACGAGCGGCGTCACGCGGCTGGCGGGGGTCGTCCTCTACTGGGTGCTGACGGCGCTGCTCGCGATCGGGCTGACCCTGTTGACCCGTAACGGGATCCTGCCGCTCACCGTGCTGATCCTGAACACGTCGGTGGTCACGGTCACCTATCTGCTCACGAAACTCACGCCACTGGCCGTGTTCTTTCCCGATCTGGCCGGGATCCGGCTGTTCATCAGGCGAATTGATCTACCCGTCCAGCTTTCGCCGGTCACCGGTGGACTGGTGATGACGGCCTGGGTCGCCGCGCTGTTCACCGTGGGCTTCGTCGTCTTCCACGGGAGGGACGCATGACGGGCGTCCGGGCGATCCGGGCCGAGACACTCAAACTGCTCAGCCTGCCGTCGACGTATTTCACCCTGTTGGGCACATTCGGCGTTTCGGTGGTCCTCGCGATCGCGTTCACCTCCTCGCGACAGGGACTGTCACCCGTCGGCTACTCGCAGGCGGGGTTCATCGTTCTCGGCGTCATCGCCGCGACATCGGAGTACAGCGGCGGCCAGATCCAGGTGACCCTCGTCGTCATGCCACGCCGGATCGCGCAGCATCTGGCCAAAATGGCCGCACTCCTGATCGTCGCCGTGCCCTCGGCCACCCTTACCGTGCTGGCCGGGGTCATGGTGGCCAGGGGACCGTGGGTCACCGTGGCGGAGGCGAGTGCCTATCTCGCGCTCACCGCGGTCATCGCCGCCGCCGTCGCGACGGTCCTGCGGCGGAGCGTCCCGGCGGTGGCCCTGCTGCTCGGGTACTACTTCATCGTGGGCCCGCTTCTCAGCGGCAGAGCCACATTCGCGACTTATCTGCCGGACTCCGTCGGCCGCGACCTCGGTTCGCGGGGCGCGCTGGGCGGTTCGACCGTCGAGCTGGGGTGGGTGCTCGTCGCGGTGGGGATTTCCGCGGCTTCGTTCGACCGGCGGGACGCTTGACCGCGTGCCTCAGCTTCGCGGGACCACCAGTCCCAGGTCGTACGCCGCGATCACCAGATGCGCGCGATCGCGGGCCGGTAGTTTGCTCAGCAGTCTGCTGATATGCGTCTTCACCGTTTTGATGGAGATGGTCAGCGTCTCGGCGATCTCGGTGTTAGACAACCCCCGGCCGACGAAGGTGAGGATCTCGACCTCCCGCCGGGTCAGCCCGGACGGCCGTCGCGGGCCCCGGTGCGGCGCCGCCGTGACGTAGTGCTCGATCAGCCGGGTGAGGATGGCGGGCGCGAACAGCGATTCGCCCGCGTGCGTCCGGCGGACGGCGTCGAGGAGCTCGTCGGGTTCGGTGTCCTTCAGCAGGAAACCGCTCGCTCCCGCGCGAAGCGCACCGTAGACGTACTCGTCCAGCTCGAACATGCTCAGCACGAGGACCCTGGTCCCGGCCAGGCCGGGGGAGGCGCTGATCTCCTTGGCCGCCACGATCCCGTCCTGGCCGGGCATGCGGATGTCCATCAGCACGATGTCCGGGTGGAGCCGCCGCGCCAGCTCCACCGCCCGCGTCCCGTCCTCCGCTTGTCCGACGACGACCATGTCCGGAGAGGCGCCGATGATGATCGCGAGGCTGTGCCGCAACAGCCGTTGGTCATCGGCGAGCAGGACCCGGATCGGGGGCCGTTCGGGTTCCGTCACCGGTGCGCTCCATCGGGAAGCCGGGCGGTGAGCCGGAATCCGGTCCCGGCCGGAGCCGCGCGCAGTTCGCCGCCGAGTACGCCGACCCGCTCCCGGAGTCCCGGCAGGCCGTGGCCGGCACCGCGGACGGGTGACCAGGTATCTCGCGGCCCCTCGTCCTCGACGGTCACGACGATCGTGGCGTCGTCTCGCCGTAGATCCACGTGAGCGGTCGTCGGCCCGGCGTACCGAGCGGCGTTCGCGACGGCTTCGCGGACGATCTCGCAGACAGTCGCCTGCACGCCAAGGGATACGTCGCCGAGTTCGCCGACGTTCAGCCGCGGCTCGAGGCCCAGTGCGCGAGCATTCTCGACGATGGCCGGAAGATCCGACAGCCCCCGCACGGGCCGCAGAAGCGCGCTGTGCTCGTCAGGGTCGCGAAGGACGGCCAGCATGCGCCGGAGTTCGGTGACCGCGTCCCGGCTCGCCTGCTCGATGTCGACGAGCGCCTGGTCGCGCTCCGCTTCCTGGCCGTGTCCTCGGACCCGTCTCGCCGCACTGGCGCGCAGCGTGATCACGCCGAGGCCGTGGGAAACGATGTCGTGGAGTTCCCTGGCGATCCGTAGCCGTTCGTGATGCGCGGCCTGCTCGGCCGCCCAAGCGGTGAGCCGGGCTTCGAAGTCGAGGCGCCGACGGCGAGCACGGACCAGCGTCCACGTCGTCACTCCGACGGCCGTGGCCACGACGAGGATCGGCACGACGACCGCGCCGGGCCCGTTCGCCCCGACGGCCAGCAGCGCGAGCGCGGCCACGACCAGCACCGCACCGGCGGCCGGCCACGCGCGCGATCGCCATACGGGACGGTCCGGGGTTGTCATCGTCGTCCATCGTATTACCGGCCGGCCGGCCGGGGCAGTTCATCCGGAGTAGCGGCTCGGCGCTTCAAGTGCAGGCGATCAGTGACGCGGCAGGCAAGGAGGCGGCCACCTTCGTGCTCGAGTGACCTGTTGTCCGTGAAGGCCTCCTTGAGGGACTCTGAGTCCCTCAAGGAGGCCTTCACGGACTTACTTCTGACTTGCACGAGGGTGGTGGTCGTCGCCCCGGTCTCACACCTTGATCAACGGAAGATCCGGGACACTCAACGTCCCCGATCTTCCGTTGATCAAGCTCGTGTCCCTCACGATCTGCGGACCGGCGACCGAGCGGGGAAGATTCCGGCCGTCCAACGGCCGGAATCTTCCCCACCCGGCCACACCGGCCACCCGCACAAGCTCCACACCAGTGGGTAAACAAAGACAAGTCCCTCAAGGAGGCCTTCACGGCATGACGGGGGACGGGCGTCCCCACCCGACCGCGGTGCTCCCTGAACATGAGCTGTCGATTTTCCGTTGCCGCTGGCCAAACGGTGGCCATCCGCACGAGACTGCGGGGATGACCAAGAGACTCGGGGTTTTCGCCGCTGTCGCGGCACTCGCACTGTCCTTGTTCGTCGCTCCGGCAGTGCAGGCGCACAACCTGCCCACGACCATCCCGCTCCCCAACGGATTCATGCCGGAGGGTATCGAGATCGGCGGCCACACCGCGTTTCTCGGTTCACGCGCGGACGGCTCGCTGTACCGCGTGAACCTGCTCACCGGTGAAGGGAAGATTTTCAGCAAGGGCCCAGGTCCTGGGTCCGCATCGCTCGGTTTGAAGCTCGACGAGCGCGATCGGCTGTTCGTCGCGGGCGCGGCGAGCGGACAGGCCAGGATCGTCGACGCGCGGTCCGGTGCCGTGCTCAAGAGCTACCAGCTCACGACAGCCACATCGACGTTCGTCAACGACGTCATCCTGACCGAGGACGCGGCCTGGTTCACCGACACACGGCAGCCTGTGCTCTACAAGCTGCCGTTCGGACGGCACGGCGCCTTGCCCGAGACGGCGGTGACCGTGCCGCTGACCGGCACCGGGTTGCCTACCGCCGCCTTCGGCAACGGCATCGTCACCAGCCCGGACGGCCGATCGCTGCTCGTCGTCGCGGACGGCAAGCTGCTCAAGGTCGAGCCGGAGACCGGCGCCACGATAGTCACCGATCTCGGCGGCGAAACACTGACCAACGGTGACGGCCTGCTGCGGCGCGGCACCGCGCTCCACGTCGTGCAGAACAGGCTGAACACGGTCGCGAAGTTCGAACTGAATCGCAGCGGTTCCACCGGAAAGCTCGTCGGAAGGGCGACCGATCCCCGATTCGACGTCCCGACGACCGTGGCTCCGTTCGCGGGCAGGCTCTACCTGCCGAACGCGCGATTCAGCTCGCCGCAGACGCCGGAGACCACGTTCGACATCATCGCGATCCCGAAGTTCTGATCGTCGGCATCGCGTCGTTACTCGCGGGAGAGTGCTTGAACCCCTTGAAAATCAGGTACGCGGCCAAGCTGATTTCCCAGGCGAACACGGGAAGCGCGGCGGCCGAGCCCCAAGGGGAGAGCTGGTCGTAGAGCCCGAACATCACGGCGGCCGCGGACACGCAGATGAGCGGTCCTCCGGCGAGTCCCAGTACGACGATGAACCGCGGCACGAGGCGGGACCGGTACATCAGGAAAGCGAGCAGCAGGCTGTTGGCTCCCAGGATGAAGTTGGGGCCGAACAGGAAAGCCCAGTCGTGGATGGCGACCAACACCCGGGCGGTGGTGATCAGCGAAGCCTCGTCCGTGCCGGGCGTTCCCGCGAGGTCCTGTCGCAGCGTCACGACCGACAGAACGCTCAGAATGCCGACGACGATCACGGCGGCTTCCATGAAGCGGCTGCAGAGGTAGGCGAGGGCGATACCGCTGTTTTGTCTTCTGACGACGGGATACAACGTGGTCGCGGTGCCGACGACGGCGGCCACGAGGATCAGTTCGAGGAATCCGCCGAGCAGCACCCGGCTGTCGTCGCCGTCGCCGACGACGTAGTTCGCATCGCGGAGAACAGGTTGGTACAGCAGGAGTCCGGCCACCGCGGCGATCTCCGTGATCAGGAAGAGCACCCCTGCGGTCACCGCGGTTTTCCTCATCGAGCCCATATCGGCCTTCTCTCACTGCTGAGGTGTACGGCGTACACCTGATAGCGACGGACCTTAGGTGTACGCTGTACACCTGTCAAGGGGTGAGAGGCGGCGGTTGTCGCGGAGAGAGGGTGAGCCGATGGAAGCCGGCCGTCGAACGCCGTTGAGCCGGGATCGGGTGTTGCGCACCGCGGTCGACCTGGCCGATCACGCCGGGATCGACGCGGTCAGCATGCGCAAGCTGTCGCAGGAACTCGGCGTCGTGCCCATGGCGCTGTACAAGCACGTCGCCAACAAGGAAGAACTTCTGGACGGCATGGTCGACGTCGTGGTCGACGAGATCGACCCGCCGGATGCCGGTCGCGACTGGAAAATCGCCGTCCGGCAACGAATCCTCTCGGCGCGGCAAGCGCTGCTACGCCACCCCTGGGCCTCGCGGGTGATCGAGTCGCGCACCACTCCGACGCCGATCACGTTGGCATATCTGGATTCCACGATCGGGATGTTCCGGGCGGGCGGATTGTCGGCCGACCTCACCCATCACGTGATGCACGCGCTCGGAAGCCGCGTACTCGGGTTCACGCAGGAACTGTTCGACCCTTCGTCCGACCTCGATCCTCGAGCGCGGGCGGCCGCGCTCCGGGAGATGTCGGCCAGGTATCCGCACATCGCGGAGATCGCGTCCGGCTCGGACCACGACGGACATACCGTCGTCGGCCCGGGCTGCGATGATCAGTTCGAGTTCGAGTTCTCGCTGGATCTCCTCCTGGACGGTTTCGAACGACTCCGGCGGCAAGGGTGGACCTCCACTGGAGCCTAGGAAGTTTCTGTGTCCTTCTCGACGTATGCGGCGAGGTTCGCCAAGGAGGAGGCGAGCCCGGCGGCGTGATCCTCGGCGGAGATACCGTCGGGGACGTCGTCGGCGCGGATCTCCACTCGCGTACCCGTGTCGGTCGCGGAGACTTCCCAGGTCATGATCATCGTGCCGGCGTATGAGGGGTCGTCGGAGACGAATTCGACCGCCTGCACCACGCGTACGCCGGGGACGATGTCGACGAATCGTGCTTCGACGACGTCGGAGCCGGGGGTGGCCTTGCCGGGTGCGCTCGACGCGTCCGCGTAGGTCAGGATCAGCCGATACGAGCCGCCAGGGCGAGCGTCGAATCGCTCGAAGCTGCCGCTCATTCCATCAGGTGGTAACCAGGTTTCGAGCGCGTCCGGATCGACGAGTGCGGCATACACGTGTGCCGGAGAGGCCGCGATCATCCGGGATCCTGTATCGGTTCGTGGCATGGCGCCATGCTAGGCGGCGGACGCGCCGCAGGTCTGTCTACTGTGGACGGCGAGAACTGCTTGAGATCTCAATCACCGTAGTCTTTTGGCCACCCTCGCGCTCGTCCCGCTGCTCGGCGGTTGTTTCGCTTCGGGGGAGGGCGACTCGGGCGCCGCCGCGGGCACCGGGCAGGCCGGTCGGTCGGTTGAGGGTCGCTCTGGCCGTACCGCCGGTGCAGGGCCTGTCCCCGCAGATGGAGGCCGACCTCCTCGCCGGCAAGTACGACGCGCTCGTGTTCTCCCGGGTGACGCTCCTCGACACCGGTGACGCCGTCGCCTACCTCGCGAGCGACTTCACGAGCACCGGCGTCTACAACATCGCCGGCCTGAAGGACTCCGGGGCCGACCAGGCCATCGCGGCCGCCGCCGAAGAGGGTGACCCCACACTGCGGCACCGGAAGATCATGCGGGCCGAGGCGGAGATCCTGCGGACCGACGCCGTGGTCCCGCTGGTCCACGAGAAGGTGGTCCAGGGCATCGGCGCGAATGTCGTGGGTGTGTCGCTCGATCCCCGCGAACGTTCCCTGATCGACGTCGACACCCACCTGAAGTAGCGGCGGTTGAGTACTGCCGCGTCGGCCGGTTCAGCCATGGGGCCGGTCCGGTGACGAGCGGGCGCCGGTCGCGTCGCCTGCGGTGCCGTCCTGCTGGCGGCCGTCGCCCTGCTTCCCTGGCTGTCCGGGAACGACCCCGCCCTGACGGTCCTGCGCGCCCGCTCGGCCGATCAGGACCCCACTCCCGCGCAGCTGGCCGCCGTGCGGGAACAGCTGGGATTGGACGAGGGACCGTTCGCGCATTTCGCGCGCTGGCTGGGCGGCCTGCCACGGGGTGACGCCGGCGTTTCCTGGGTTTCCGGTGAACCGGTAATGCCCCAGGTGATGAACGCCCTCGCGGTTTCGGTCACGCCGATGCTCGGCGCGCTCGTGGTGGCGGCGCTGGTCAGCGCGCGCACCCTGTATCTCGGCTCGCGGCGGTCGCTGCGACGGGCGCGTCCGGGCACCGGGGCCGCCTTCGCGCAAGTAGAGGTCCGCGTCAGACGGGGCCCGACGGCGGCTGGAGCACGGCCGAGGCGGCGGTCGCGAGCGTGTGCGCCTCCAGTTCGAGCCGTGCCTGGTCGCCGGGAAGAGCACGTTCGGTCAGCAGGCCGGTGACGACGGTCAGAAGGAAACGCGCTTGGTGTTCGAGCACGCCGGGGGCGAGCGCGCCTTCGTCGTGAAGGACGGCCAACCACTTTCCCATGCGGTGCACGGCAAGTCGTTCGAGGGCCAGGAAAGCATAGGTGGCGCCTTCGGACGGGGGAGACGCCACGTAGGCGTCGTGTTGCGCGCGCCAGTGTTCGCGCGCCTGATCGCCCGTCCCCACCTGTGACAGCAGCAGCCGCAGGCACGCCACGAGCCGTTCGGCAGGAGTGCGCGTGGTGTCCTGCATCGGGTCGTCGGGCAGGTCGATGTCGTAGATGCCGGCGACCACGGTGTCGAGCAGTTCCCGTTGCGTCGGGAAGAAGTGCCGTAGCGACCCGGTGCTCACGCCTGCGCGTGCGGCGACCGCGCGCACGCTCAGCCTGGCCGTCGGATCCTCGCCGAGCATGGTCGCCGCGGCGATCAGGATCTTGTCTCGCGTGGTGTGTGGCATTGGTCGGTTCGCTCCATTCAGCGGTGGCTCCCGCCCTTGTTAGCACAGAGTGCTAGAGTACGGAAAGTAACTAGTACAGTGTGATAGTCGACGAGGAGTGGACAATGACGGCTACCGACCGCGACCCCTGGCTCTTGCGAGGTGACCGTCCCGTGTGGACGCCCTCGGTGCCGGCGGGCGTTGAGTATCACCGCGTCTACGCGACCGAGAAGCGACGTATCCTGCGCGGAATTGTCGCGATCGTGCTGCTGGTGGCCGGGTTCGTCGGATTCGCGGTCCTGTTCCAACGTCTCTCGGAGACCATCGACGCCGCCCTGTTCGCCCGTTCCGGGCCCTCGACGCCGCTACGGCAGGCAGCGGGTGCTCTGGCGCTCACCGCGTTGATCCCGTACAGCATGCTGATCCAGCGTGTCCTCTACGGCGTGCCCGCGAAGTCGCTGCACTCGGTGGCGAGGCGGTTCCGGTTCGGCGTCCTCGGCCGCGCGCTGCTGGTGTTCGGCCCGCCCCTCCTGGCCGTGATCGCGATGGGGTCGCTGGGCGTCAGTGACCCCGCTCCGTGGACGACCGCCGATCTGGTCTGGTTCTTCGTCATCGGAATGCTGCTCACCCCGCTCGGCGCGGCGGGGGAGGAGTACGGGTTCCGGGGCCTGATGTTCCGTGTGCTCGGGAGCTGGACCCGCGGGGCCCGGTCCGGCGCGGTCCTCGGCATCGTCGTGACCACCGTGCTGTTCTCGCTCGCGCACGGAACGCTCGACCCGTTCCTGTTCGCCTCCTTCCTCGTGCTGTTCTCGTCGACGGCGATCGTCACCTGGCGCACGGGCGGACTGGAAGTCGCGGTCGTCCTGCACGGCGTTTACAACGTGACGTTCCTCGTGCTCGGCACGACCCTGCACATCGACGTGGGCGCCCAGCTCGCGGCCCGGTCGGAGGTGGTCGGTTCGTGGGCGAACCTCGTCCCCAGCGCGGCGCTGGCCGTCATCACCGCCATCGTCTGGTGGATGACCCGCAGGACCGGCCCCCCGCGCACACCCATCGTGGCCGACCGCGGAGAGGGGCAGAAGTCATGAGCACGAGGTGGAACGAACGCAGGCTGGCCAAGCGTGCGAAGCCGGGCGACGGACGGGCGCTCAAGCCCTTCCGCTGGTGGCAGATGGTGCGGCGCTCGGTGTTGTCGATCACCCTCGGGGTCCACGGACGTCCGGTCGTGCACACAGTCGAGGTCAAGCACGGCGGGGACCTCCAGTCGGGCGTGGTGCGGGCCGGGCTCTACCTCGACGGCCGTCTCCGGCTGGAGTCGAAGCTGCCGGCGCGCTTTCCGGTCGCGGGCGGCCACATCGAGGTCAGCAAGAGCAGGGGAGGCATGCGCCGCTGCCATTTCGTCGGCGACGACGGCACGGTGCAGCGTCTCGTGCCCGACCCGCGATCCGCCGAGGGACGACGCATGCGTTTCGCACGCGAGCATCCCGCCGCCAGCGGGCTCATCAGCGCCGTCTCGATCCTGATGCTGCTCATCGGCGTCGGATTGAACCTGCTGCAGATCGCGGAACCGCTCTCCCGGATCCCGCCGATCGCCGCCACACTGGGCACGTTCGAGTCGCCGTTGCGGCTGCCGGTGTGGCTCAACCTGACACTCGGCGTCGGAGCCGTGATCGGGCTGATCGAACGCGCGATGCGCATGCGCTACCACTGGCTCCTCGACAGCGGTGCCGGAACCTGAGTACCGCCGATTACCCTGGCCGAACCGGAATCACGGCAGGGGGAGGGTGAGTGGACAGTGAGCGCGAGCCGACGCGGGTGGTCATCGTCGACGACGACCAGTTGGTGCGGATGGCCCTGCGGCTGGTCCTCGACGGTGAGCCGGACCTGACCGTGGTCGCGGAAGCGTCCGACGGGGACGCCGCGCTCGCCGTGGTGGGACAGCAGCGGCCGGACGTGGTGCTGATGGACGTACGCATGCCCGGCCGCGACGGGCTCAGCGCCACCAGGGAACTGCTCGCTCGCCCGTCACCGCCGAACGTGCTCATGCTGACCACCTTCGACTCCGACGACCTGGTGCTCGGCGCCCTGGAAGCCGGGGCGCTCGGCTTCGTACTCAAGGACACCCCGCCGGCACGCATCGTCGACGCGGTGCGCGTGGTCGCCGAAGGCAATCCTGTGCTGTCCCCGGCGGCCACGGCACGGGTGATCGCCGCCGCCACCGGGCCACGGTCCTCCGGCACTCGCCGGGAGACCCGTGAGTCCGCGCGCGCGAAACTGTCCACTCTGACCGAACGCGAACTGGAAACCGCGCGGGCCATCGCCGACGGGCTGGGTAATCCGGAGATCGCCGAACGACTGCACATCAGCGTCGCGACGGTGAAAGCGCACACCGGCAACCTCTTCGCCAAGCTGGAGGTCAAGAACCGGGTGCAGATAGCTCTCGCGGTCCGCGACGCGGAGGACTGAACCGGGCAGGCAGGACGTCGGCGTAGCGCCGAGGTCAGTTTCCGACGGGGACCCTCGACACCGAACTCGCGGCCACCATCGAACGTCTCCAACGCGCTCGCGCCGAACTCGACGTCATCCTGCGGCAGCCGACGCCGGCCGAACTGCCGCCCGGCTTCGCGGCCCCCGATGTCGTGGCGAGGATGTCACACGCCGACCGCTCGTTGATCGTCGTGCTGACCCGGGTCCTCGGAGCGGGGACCATGCGGGCCTGGGCGGACATGCTGCGTGAGCCCGTCACCGACCCGGCAGCCGGACGATTCGACACGCTTTCCGCGGACGCCGACGAGCAGACCCGCGCCGCGATGGCCCGGGACATGGTCCCCTACGTACGCACGCTGAACGCGAAGCATCCTGAAGTGAAGATCACGAACGCCGGCACCCGGCACAGTGTGCGCTACATCGAGCAGGCCGTCGGCAAGGCACTGAGGGAGCTCTACAACAGCGCGCAGCTGGACGTTCTCCGGCGCGTCAGCAGACTTTTGTCCGACCCGCACGGTCCTCCAGGTTGATGGCGTGCCCTGAAAGACCTCATAGACCTGAAAGTGATGACCACGCAGGTCGTGGACCGCGGCAAGGCCGACAAGGCACTTGACGGCCAAATGGTGTGAGTGTTCAATCACTAACATGAGTAAGACGTTGTCGAAGTCGGAGCAGCGGCGCGCGAGTGTCATCGCCGCGGCGGTCGAGGTGTTCGCGAAGACCGGTTACCGCGGCACGCCGGTGGCCGAGGTGGCGGCGGCCGCCGAGATCTCGCCTGCCTATGTGTTCCGCCTGTTCCCGACGAAACAGGACCTGTTCGTCGCCGCGATGAGCGCGTGCTTCGACCGGATCCTCGACACGCTGCAAGCCGCCGTCGATCAGCTGCCCGCCGCCAGTCCCGGACGCGTGCTCGCCACGATGGCCGACGCTTACGCCGCGCTGATCAGGGACCGCAAGCTGATCATGCTCCAGGTTCACGCGCTGGCCGCCAGCGACGAGCCGGCGATCCGGGACGCCCTGCGCGGCAACCAGGCCCGTCTCGTCGACTACGTGGCCGGTCGTTCACGGGCCGCACAACCCGACGTCCAGGCGTTTTTCGCCCGCGGACAGCTGTGCCACCTGGTGGCCGCTCTCGCGGTCGAGGACTCGGCCGCCGACTGGGCACTCCAGCTCACCGAAGGGCTCCTGCACTACTCGGACGCGACCGGATAGCCGCGGCCGACCTCGATCCGGCCCGTCCGCGGGCCCTTTTTCAGGAGAAGAAAGTGATTGATCAGTCACACACGTTTGCCGGGACGCTCGTCTCGAAGCACCGGCACACGGGCCACCAGGGGATCGCGCTCGCCGCGCTGGCCGCGGCGCAGTTCATGGTCGTGCTGGATTCGTCGATCGTGAACGTCGCGCTGCCGTCCATCCGCGCCGGTCTCGGCCTCGGTCCCGCGGAGCTTTCCTGGGTGGTGGACGGCTACCTGGTCGCGTTCGGCGGTTTGCTGTTGCTGGGCGGTCGGCTCGCCGACGTGTTCCGTCGCCGCGGGGTGTTCGTCGCGGGTCTCGCCGTGTTCGTGGCGGCGTCGGCCGCCTGTGCGCTCGCTCCGACCGGGCCGGTCCTGATCGGCGCGCGGTTGGCGCAGGGTGCCGGCGGGGCGGTCATGGCACCGGCGGCGCTGTCCATCGTGATGTCCTTGTTTCCCGACGGCGCCGGGCGCGCCAGGGCGATGGGCATCTGGGGCGGGGTGTCCGGTGCGGGCGGCATCGCGGGTGTGCTGCTCGGCGGCGTGCTGAGCCAGACCCTGGGCTGGCCGTGGATCTTCCTGATCAACGCACCGATGGGACTGCTGGTCGCCGCGGTGGTGCTGTGGACGGTGCGGCCGTTCCCGGCCGCGGGCGGCATGTTCGACCTCGGTGGCGCGGCCACCGTCACGCTCGCCATGGCGAGCATCGCCTTCGGTCTGGTCAGCGGTGCGCATACCGGCTGGACGGCCGGCGTCACCCTCGGCGCGCTCGTCCTCGGCGTGGTCGCGTTGGCCGCTTTCCTCGCGATCGAGCGGCGCGTCGCCCGGCCGCTCGTGCCGCCGCGGGTGTTCACCCGTGCTCCGCTGGTCACGGCCAACGCGATCATGACACTGCTCGGCGGCGTCAGTGTCGGCATGTTCTATTTCCTGCCTCAGTACCAGCAGGTCGTGCTGGGAATGAGCCCGGTCGAGACCAGCGTCACCCAGGTGCCGATCGCGGCGACGATCACCGCCGGCGGGCTGCTGGCGCCGAGGATCGCCGCTGTCGTGGGCTCCCGTGCCGCGCTCGCCGGCGGTCTCGTGTCCTTGACCGCCGGGCTCGCGTGGCTGGCACTGGGACCAGGCCCGGGCTATGCCGCGTTGGTGGGGCCGTTCCTGGTGATCGGCGCGGGAATCGGGGTCAGTCTCGTATACGTCACCACCCTCGCGGTAGCCGATTCCGCTCCGGGGGAAGCCGGGCTCGTCAGCGGCCTGGTCAACACCACGCGCCAGATGGGCGGTGCGCTCGGCCTGGCGACACTGGTCGCCGTCGCGGCCGGCACCGGCCCCGTTCCGCACTTCGCCACCGCCTTCGCCGCCGCGGCCGGACTCGCCGGCCTGGCGTTGCTGCTGTCGTGGGCACCCGCCCTTCGCAAGCACTGAAACCGCTGCAGGAAAAGGAGATCATCATGACGACCAAGCCCTACCTGACCGGGCACTACACCCCTGTTCCGGACGAGACCACCGCGGTCGATCTGCCGGTCACCGGCGCACTGCCGCCGGAACTGCACGGCGAATACGTCCGCAACGGCCATAACCCGAAGCCCGGCATCACCCCCAGCCACTGGTTCAAGGGTTCCGGCATGCTGCACGGCGTCCGCCTGGTGAACGGGCGCGCCCAGTGGTACCGCAACCGCTGGGTCAAAACGCCGGCTCTCGACGGTGCACCGCTCGTGCGCGAAGACGGCAGCGTCGATCTCACCGCCAGCGTCGCGGGCACCCACATCATCGAGCACGGCGGCCGGCTCCTCGCGCTCCAAGAGGCCAACCTGCCCTACGAGGTCACGCCCGAACTCGACACTGTCGGCCCGTTCGACTTCCACGGCAAGCTCACCTCGGCGATGACCGCGCACCCGAAGCAGGACCCGGCGACGGGGGAGTTGCACTTCTTCGGCTATTCGCCGTTTCCGCCGCACCTGACCTACTACGTCGCCTCGCCCGAGGGACACCTCATTCGCAGCCAGGTGGTCGACGGCAGCGGCCCGAGCCTGATGCACGACTTCGCCATCACCGCGACCAAAGCCGTGTTCCTCGACCTGCCAGTCGTTTTCGACTCCGGCGAGACCTCGGGCATTCCCTACCGCTGGCATGACGACTACCCGGCCCGCATCGGTGTCCTCGACCGCGTCGGTGCGCCGCACGTGACCTGGATCCCGGTCAGCCAGCGTGCCCTCCTGCACGTCACCAACGCCTACGACACGCCGGACGGCAAGATCGTCCTCGAAGGGCCCGCCTATGACCAGGCGTCGTGGGCGACCTCGTGGAAGTGGTGGATCGGCGCGCCCGGCTACCCGGCCGCCCCGGTCAGCGGGGCGATCGCGACCCGGTGGCTGCTGGATCCGGCGACCGGGACCGCGACCGAACAGGAACTCGACGACCTGGTGACGGACTTCCCCAGCATCAACGACGACCGCACCGGCCTGCCCTCCGCGATCAGCTATTCGGTCGCCTTCCCGGGAGCGGGGCTCGACGAGTTCGCCATCGTCAAACTGAACACGGCCACCGGCGAGCGGCGTCTGCACCGGCCGGGGCCCGGACGGCATGCCGGTGAAGCCGTCTTCGTCCCCGCCGCGGGCGCCACCGGCGAGGATGACGGCTACCTGCTGACGATCGTCAGCGACCTGCCTGCCAACGCATCCCAGCTACTCGTCCTCGACGCACACGACCTGAGCACCACCGCCACGGTCGAGCTGCCCCGGCGCGTGCCCAGCGGAATCCATGGCTCATGGATCCCGGACAGGCACCTCACGTCGTGATCACCGCACCGACGTACCCAGGACGGACACTGGTGGATTGAGCCGTGCTGGGTAGGTCGGTGAAAGACCGACAACGTCGAGTACACCGCCTTCAGCGGTTGGGTCGCTCCGGGCGGGGATCTTCAGCTGCTGAATCGCCTACCGCAAGAAGATGCCCCGGCATGATCCTGCTCGGCCACCCGGTATCGGGGGACCAGGAGTACGTCACGGCTCGCCGCTGCTGGGCCGCGCGGTGTCACGGACAGCGATCACGGCCGCCATCAGATCGAGTGCGACCTTTCCCCGGACGGCGCTAGCGGGGCATTTCGGTGTGGATCAAGCTGAGCCGATGTCGGAAATGCTCGTACCGCCGGGGTTGTCGGCTCTGGAAGCCCTGAAGTACCAGGGCGATCCGCTCGCCGACGGCGTCGTCGCCGAGGTGGTGGCCGATGAGCGAACGGGTGCGGTGAACGAGGTGCTGGCGCATTTCCGGGACAACGACCAACCCATTCCGGAGGATCTGCCGGAATCGGTGCGCCGGTATCTGATCGAGACCGACACCCCGCCGGAGTGGGCGGATCTCGAGCGAGTCGCGGGTGCGTACGAATTCTTCGTCGACGACGGTGTGCACGTCGCCTCGGTGCTGTCCTTCGGGGCGATGGTGAACTGCTATGCCCAACCGCGGCCCTCCCGCGTCCTGTCGCTGACCCACCGGCTCAATCAGCCACAGCGCCGGTTGTCGGAGACCTCCCAGTTCGTGCTGAACCTCATGGGCCGCGACCCGTTCGGTTCCGGCGGCAGCTTCGTGCCCACGATCCAGAAGACCCGGCTGATCCACGCGGCCGTCCGGCATTTCATCACTCGGTCCGGCGCCTGGGATGTCGAGTCGGACGGCGTCCCGCTGTGCCAGCAGGACATGCTGGGCGCACTGCTGATCTTCTCGGTACAGGTCATCGACGGGATGCGCCGGATGGGAGTTACGGTGTCCGACCGGGAAGCCGAAGACTACTACTACGTCTGGCGGGTGACGGGCGCGATGCTCGGTATTCCCGCCGAAGCGATGCCGGAAACCCTGAGGGAGGCCCAAGAACTGAACGCCGGACTCGTCGAGGCAAGCTACGGACCCTCCGCCGAAGGCATCGAACTGACCCGTAATCTCCTGCGCCTGTACGAAAACATGGTGCCCGGCACCGCGTTCGACGGCGTGGTCGCCGCGATGGTGCGCCAAGTCGTCACCGAAGACGTCGCCGACTGGCTCGAAGTGCCACGCTCACGCGGCTGGGGTCGCGCCGTCGGCGCGGGAGTGCGCGCCATGCGACTCCTGGAACGGGCGGAGGACCACAGCCGGATGGCCACGGTGGTGCTCGACAAGGCGGGCGATCTCCTGCTCGGCGGCAGCGTCCGCACCCTCACCGACGGACAATCCACCGCGCTGACCATCCCCGCCGACCTCCGGGAAAAGTGGCTCGCCGCGGGGGTTTGCCCCGTCGCGCCTCAGCGGACCTGACCCTGGCAGGACAGCGGCCATCGCCGACCGTGTCCAAGTGCAGGTCTTCGGGATTGTCCGAGGGGAACCGTCGCCCGAGCGCCTGGGGTCGAACGCCGATCACCGGTTCCCTGAGGGAATAGCTCGGCTCGGTGATCCGGAAATCGTTCGTCTCGCCCTTCCCTGATCCGGCGAGTTGCGGCGACCCCGGCCCGCTCGACCCGCACGGTGACCTCATCAGGACCGCGGTGCTCCGGGGCGACACCGCGGCGGCGTGGCAGTTCCGGCCGGATCTGCTGAAGAAACTGGGTGTGGACCGGGAGACCGCGATCGAGCGGGCGCGGGCCACCACCGCCGGACTGCTCGGTGGAACCGGCGGGTGCCGGGTGAACTCATCGTCCTGCCCGCCTGCGACGACGACATCATGATCATCGGTGCCGACGGCGAGTATCTCGAGGTCATGGTGAGCAGCGCGATCGACCGCTTCCGGTATTCGGGAAACCGGCGGCTGTCTCCCGCGCCCTACGCGATCGTCGACGGCGCACTCAGCCCGTGGCGGCCGCCGGCGGATTCACCGGCTTACCCGACGGTGCGCGAAGCCGAGGTGATCCAGCGGGTCGTCGCGTATGCCGATTTCATCGACTATTTCCGTGAGCACCTGGACGGTGTCGAAGCGGACGTCGCGGCGGCGCAACGGGGCGAGAGTACGAAGACCTCGCTCCCGTTCAGCTACAGCTCCACGACCCTGGTCGGCCCGACCCAGTACCTTCCGTTCGTCGAGTACGTCGGCTTCGAAAACCTGGACCCCCAGCAGGACGACTGGGCCTGGATCCCCTTCGACAGGCTTCGCGACCTTCCCGGCGCGACGATGACGCCCGCCTGGCAGTACGGTTTGCCGGTCGTCCGCTTCGAGCCACCCGCGGACCCCGGCACCCGGCGGCAGATCTCGGCCGCGCTTCGGGAGTACGCCGAAAATCCTTGGTGACGGCGTAGGTTCAGGAACGGGTGGTCCCGTCGACCGCATCCTGTCGCCGCAGCGAACGAGGTCGTTGGGGGAGAGCAGATGAGGTTCCCGACGGTACGAGGGAGAGTTCAAGGGGCGACTCGAAGGCATCGTAAATACCAGCATCCGAGTTGTACGCGCGGCGGGGACATTGGCCGCGCGGCCTGGGACGCCAGGATCCCGGACGGATCCTGAACCTCGCCGAAGGTCCGGAGCGCGATCACGTCGGTGTCCACCGAGAGTCCTATCGCGCCTCACGGATGCTGAACGTCGTGATGCAGAATCCGCCGTCCGCCGTGCGATCAGCGATCACGGTGCCCCTGGCGGACCGTCCTTTGACGACTCCGGTGACGTCGGCTAAGACGAACTTGGCGGTTCCGCCCGCCCTGGTGATCTCGACGTGGGAGCCCAGCGGGAGAAGTGAGTCGATCTTGTCGTCCATGAACCGCTTCTGCGCTTCGCAGGCTGCCGCGATCGCCCCCGCCCTATCGCTTCCTGCGATCTTCGCGAGGAAGTCCATGACCACCTGAACACCCTCCGCGGGTGGCTTCGGAGCCGGGCGTACGGTCACGGTGACCCTCGGGCGGGTCGTGCGGCTGGCCGTGGTCCTGCTCGGGCTGGTCGTCGGAGTGGAGGTCGTCGCGGGGCTGGAGGAGGGGACGGGCAACGAGATCCCGGCGCTCTTGCGGAGCAGGAATCCGGGGGCGGCGAAGCCAGTGACGCAGAAGGCGATCAGTGCGATCACCGCGACCAGGATCCCGATGGCCACACCGGGTTTGACGGTCGAAGCGCCGGTGTTCTGCTGCTCGGGCAGGCCTGGATAGGTCATCGGATTCACCTTTCGTGCGGATCGGAATCGGCGATCCGACGGAGCCCTCGACGCGTTGGTTCCGACCTTTCGGAACCCTTACGGATCCGAGTAATCTATTCCCTGACAAGGAAAATCGTGCTTTCGCCAGCTGCCGGTGATCTTCACTGGGCGCTTCGCGCGACCGGTCCACAAGGCGACAGTCAGACACCGGCGTCGGCTTGGAGGCAGCTGACCAGTTGAGCAGTGGCGGTCAGTATGCCTCGGTGTGCCACTCGTGTGGTCGCCTGTGGCACGCTGGAGTGGAGGTCGCCTGCCCGGTTTGCTCAGTTCATGTCCTGAATCTGGAGGCGGCAGCACAGCAAGATCCGTATCGCGGTTGGCGATGAGAGAGGACCACATGGAATCTCTGTGGACGACACTGGGCGTCGTGGCCGTAGTGGTGGTCGCTGTCCTCGTTGCGGTCGCGCTGTTCCTTGTGGTCAAGCTGGTGCGCAAGCACCGTGAGGTCCATCAGCCGGGCACGCCGGTGCCGACCAAGGTCGCCTATTGGGTTTCCCTGGCCTACACGGTGTTCCCGTTCGATTTGTTGCCCGACCCGGTGTACTTCGACGACATCGTGGTCCTGTCCAGCGGGCTGATCTTCGTCAGCAGGTCGCTCACCAAGAAGGCGCGCGACGACCGCCGGGCGGACTGAAGCACGGCCGGTCCCTCGGCCCGCCGACGTCGCGGGCTGTGTTCCTCGCGTGCGTCGTCACCGTCATCTGCTCGCGGCCGGTTCGGTGGCGGTGAGTCGCGCTGTTCGGAAGTCGTGGGGGCAGGCCCCTCGAGAGCAGTTCGCCGACGATCCGGCCTGGCCGATGGTTGTGCTCTGGCGCTGGTGTTAGCTTCTTGACCGTGAGTCTTGATCTCGATGGTGGCGTCGAGCAGCGTCCGTCCGATTCTCCGTATGTGGAGCGGGTTTATCGCGCTGGGGAGGGCGGCGTGGTGGTGCCGGCGCGGATGCGGTCCCTCGCGAACTCGAATTGGGAGCTCGTGGTGTGGCGCGACCGGGGCGAGACGCAGGTGACAGTGCGCGGCCCTGAGACAGGGCCCACCGTGCTGGACCTCGACCCAAGCCTGGGTGAGGGGCAGACGATCGGGATCATCTTCCGGCACGGCGCCTTCCTGCCGCCGATGCCGGTGTCCCGGCTGGTCGACACCGCCGTGTCGAGTCCGCACACCACGGCCCGCTCGTTCGTTCTGCAGGGCGAGGAATGGGAAACGCCGACCTACGACAACGCCGAGGTCTTCGTGAACCGCCTGGTCCGTGCCGGATTGCTGGTGCGTGATCCGCTGGTCGCCGATGTGCTCCGCGGGGACACGGCCACTTTGGTCACACCGCGGTCGGTGCAACGGCGGGTGGCCGCGGCGACCGGGTTGACCCAGGGCGCGATCCGGCAGATCGAGCGAGCGAGGCAGGCCGTGATGTTGTTGGGCCAGGGGATGGCCGCGATCGAAGTCGTGCAGGAGGTCGGATACCACGACCAACCACACCTGGCGCGCTCACTGACCCGGTTCACCGGACGCACGGCATCCCAGCTGAGGCAGACCGGCGGCGACGAGATGTTGTCGCTTCTGTACAAGACCGGGGTCGCGGTACGCCTCTAGATTTCGTGGTGACACCGGGAGCGCCCGGCACACCGACATTCTGGAGGACATGTCATGGCAATCACGCAAATCTACGTCAATCTGCCGGTCGCCGATGTGGAAGCGAGCACGAAGGTCTACGTGGCGATGGGGGGAACGATCAATCCGGAGTTCAGCGGTGACACCTCTGTCCAGGTGGCGTTCGCCGACGCGATCCTGGTGCAGCTGATGACACGCGAGACCTTCGCGAAGTTCACCAAGCGAACTCCGGCGGACGGCCCGGTCGAGGTGATCAACGCACTGGCCGCCGGGTCGCGCGAAGAAGTGGACCGTCTTGTCGAGGCGGCGCTCGCCGCGGGTGCCACCGAGCCACGTGCGGCCCAGGACATGGGCTGGCTGTACAACCGGGCCGTCGACGACCCGGACGGACACTCCTGGGAGCTGCTGGCCTACAACGCGCACGCCCTGGGCGACGACACGACCGCCGGCCAGGAGTGACGCCGGGAAGGGCGGGAACCGCCCCGCCCGCCGACCAGTCGCGCGTCTGCTCGCCGAGCTGAAGAATCCGCGCCGGACAGCAGGTCTCGAACCGGACGTCACTGCGGTTGTCGATCGCGTGGTACGCGAGGCGGGCGCGGACATCCACCAGTTCATCGAGCAGTGTCAGCCGGGTGTCGTGCCGGACGACCGCCGCGAGCACGATCGGATCGAGGAGCATCCATCCGCTCTCGTCGGTGACCGTGGTCCCCGAACCTTGGCGGGCCAGGACAAGCCCTTTCTCCTCGGATGGCGCGAAAGAACGTCCGGATGTCATCGATCAGCAGGTCCGGTTGTTCCATGTCGCGAAATGGCCGCCGCGGTCCAACTCGGTCCAGCTCACGACGTTGGGGTACTTGCGCTCGGCTAGTCGTCCCACACTACTTACTCGCGCGGAACGGGTCATTACTGTGACCGCATGACGAATGACACCATCCCGCCTGCAGACCTCGCGTCGATGCACAGGGCCGAGTTCGCTTTCCCCGGCCCACTGCGTGACCAGCTTGTCGCGGCAATACTCAACGGTTCCAAAACCTCCACCACGGGCCTCCTCGTCGACTACGAGCATGAAGGGGAGCCGCTGCCGGAAGTCGGGAGCCGTTCGCTGGTCATCGACTCGGACGACCGTCCAGTCGCGGTCATCGAGGTGACCGGCGTACGCGTCGTCCCGCTGGCGCAGGTGGATCTCGCTCACGCCGTGGACGAGGGAGAGGGGGACGCCAGCGTGGCCGAGTGGCGGGCGAGCCACGAGCGGTTCTGGCACAGCGAGGAGACACGTGCGGCGTTGGAAGACCCCGAGTTCACCGTGGACGACGCGACGCTGACGGTTCTGCAACGCTTCCGCCTCATCGCCGATCTCCGCTCCGTCGATTAGCCATCCTCCTATCGTTCACCACGGCGTAAAAACAGTGATCGTGCAGCAGAACGCGATGGCGGATGCAGCCCGACGTCCAGAACAGCCGCCACCGACCCTCGCGTTCGACCAGGCAGTCCGGACAGCAACACGATCCGGACTGCCTGGTCCCCAGCACGCTGATGAATCATCGCCTGGCCCGCGTACCACGGACCGCGTCGGCGAGATTGACTGCGCGGCCCGGCTCGAACGGGCTGCCGCCCTCACCATGCGACGGGCAGGCCGCACCCTTACCGGGTAGACACGCCTTGGGCGGGCTCATCGTGACCACCATGAGTCGTCGGACTCGTGGTGGCCACGTCGGGGTCTAGCGGACGGCCTGGAACTGGGTGATCCATGTGGTGTGATAGGTCATGGCCTGGCATCGGATGTCGGTGTCGGGCTTGAGTATCACGGCGTCGGTGAGCTTGTAGGGGAAGTTGGCTTCGCTCACGGCCAAAGTCGGCTGTAGTGGGTCCGCGCCTGTGGTGGAGAGTTCGAGTTGGCCTTGGCAATAGGGCTTGTCGGTCTCGTTCGCGACGGTGTCGATCACGACCTGGCCCGCGGTGACCGAGGTCAGTTTGATCTTCACGTTGGCGTTCGGGTTGGACAGCGTCAAGGTGACGTATCCCTTTTCCCCGGGCAGCAGGACACCGGTTTGCGCCCCGGTCACGGTGGCGGGAGACATTGTCTCGGCCGAGCCGCCCACTCCGCCCGCGGTGCTTTCCTGGACGAACGCGGCGATCGCGAAACCACTGAGGCCGAGGAGCGTGCCGGTGATGGCGAGGACGATGACGGGCTTGGCTTTCTTGGTGATGCGCATGGTGATTCTCCTTCTGGTGGATGGAATTGTGGCCGGCGGCCACGGAATGGGTGGGCAGGGTGTGCCGGTCGGTGCAGGTGGCCCGAGGTGTCAGGGCCGGGTCGGCGAGGCTGATTCGCTTGGGCTGGGCGGCTCGTCGACGGGCGCGGTATCGGACCGCGTAGGTGTGGCGGGCGTCGTCTCGGGTTCGACCGGAGTGCTCGGCTGACCCGCGGGTGTTTCAGGGGATGCGGCCGTGGAACCCGTTGTCGTTGGTGTGGTGATCGTGGCTTGCGCGGGTGGCCAGATCCCGGTGGTGCCGTCGATGGACACCGTCACCGTGATCCGGTCGAACCCGGCGGTCCCCGTCACGCCGTTCGCGGCTGCCGGGGAACCGAGTTCGAGGGCCACGATCAGAGCGAGGACCGCTCCTCGCCGACGACCGCGATCGTTCGGTGTGGGAATTGCGAATTGCCGGCCTGGTCCAGGCATGATGGGTCGTTGTTCCTTTCTGCAATTCCGGGCCGAGTCGATTCGGTTGCCCGGGGGAGAACGCACCCTCGCCGCATCTGGGGTACCGAACCTGGTAAGCAGCGGATTCACTTTCGAATTCTGGATCGTTGTCGAGCAAGTGAGCCGCGTGCCCTCACTGATGAACTCGACCACGCCGGGTACCTTGTTACGTAATACCGTTGAGCACTGTTGAAGTGTTATAAATCGTCGAATTCACGTGTGCCGGCTTCGGGGTGAGTACTCGATATCTGCCAGGGCCCCCGTACGCCCGACGCTGACATTCACGCCGGCTTCGCGAACACGAGCACGCCGCCGTTAATACGTTCGGGTTCGGGAGGCGCTGAGATCTCGCCTCGGGTTGAGCCTTGAAATCCACGGCCGTTCGCGCAGTGTCGATCCACTGGCACGACGACCGGCGGCACCGGATGTCCGTGTGGGGAGCCCTTCGATGGGTGCGTGGAAGCCTCATGTTCCGGCCGCGTTCATCCGGTCCGGCGGAAGCGCTACAATGAGTGACGTATCGTGAGGTCGTTCAGACTGTGTGGAACCGGTCGGAATGTGGCCTCGGGCGGGCCACCCGAGAATGAGGCGAGCCGAGCACCTGCCAGCGGGCATGACGGGCCCCTCTGCGGGTAACTGCTCCTGAGCTCGCCGACGGTGGGAACCATGGCACCGCGGTTGAGGAACCACCCGATAGGTGACTCCGATTGCACAACGCTGAACGCTACTTCGTCGCCATTGAGACTGCGCCCCACGCGGCATATCTCGCGGTGACGGTATGACACCGCCTGACGACGTCGAGACCGTACTGGCTCGCCTGCATCGCGCGGCCGCCGATGGGCACCATCTCGGCGCCGTCGCCTCTCTGCGGATCGCCGAGCCGCTCGGCCTCGATGCGCTCACCATCGACTTGATCAACAGCACGGGGACGCTGGAACTGGTGTGGTGCGACCCCGCGGACGGGCCAGGCCACGACCTGGACAATCTGCAGTACACCCTCGGTGACGGTCCCACCCTGGAGGCCGTCCAGCAGGGTTACACGGTGTCCGAACCCGATCTTGTCGCCACCGACCAGGCCCGTTGGCCGTTGTTCCTGCCCGCCGCGATGCAGTCACCGGCCCGAGCCGTCATCGCCGCCCCGCTGCAAGTCCACGACGGGACTTTCGGAGCCCTCACCGGTTACCGGGCCACGCCCGGCGCCATGACCGCATCGCAGGCTCGCGATTTCCATCGCGTCCGGGACGGGCTGCTGCCCTTGCTGCTGCAGAGCTCGCCGATTCTGGCCACCAGCGACTCCGGAGGCGGCGACGGCCTCCGCCGTTACCGGGCAGAAGTCCAGCAAGCCGCCAGTTTCCTGGCCGCCGCCCTCGCCATCCCGCCCGATCAGGCACTCGCGCGGCTACGCGCACACGCCTTCCGCCACGACCGCTCCCTGACCGACCTGGCCCGCGACGCCCTCACCAGCCGCCTCCGGCTGGACTGATCACGAGTCGGAGCCCCTGAGACAGTGACTTGACGGTTTATTCGGTGGCGCGGAGTTCATTGTTCTGACGCTGGGACTCGTGGAGTTGATCTTCGAGCGAGACGATGCGGCAGGCGGCGTCGACGGCCGTGCCCTGGTCGACCAATTCCCGCACGCGTGCGGCAATGCGCAGTTGGTGCCGGGAGTAGCGACGGTGCCCGCCAGCGGAGCGCTGCGGGCTGATCAGGCCGGCTTCGTCGAGACTGCGCAGGAAGTTCTGGGTGGCGCCCAGCATGTCCGCGGCGCGGCCCATGGTGTAGGCGGGGTAGTGGTCGTCGTCGAGCTTGCCGGCCCCGCCCGAACCGGGCCGGGGGATACCGCGTTGGTCAGGAATCATTCCACCTCCACAGCACAAGGGACCCCGGACGCCACTCGTGGCGCCCGGGGTCCCAGGGGTCGGGTTTCACCATTGTCAACCGGCCGTGAGGCCGGTGTCCTGCATCCGCGGTGTCCGTCCGAGAGGCGGACGATGCGGAGATCGCTTAGTCGTAACCGAGAACCACCTTCCAATCCGATGGGCCTGCGGTACCCGCGCGGCACTACTGCCCAGCCGCGGCGGGCGATCCAATGATGCTCCCGTTCCCTTCTTTCCGGTGTTTCTCTTACTGGTACTGCCTGTACTGCGATTTCCTCGGACATCACCGGCTGGAACCCTTTCACCTGATCGGTCCCAGCACGCGTCATGTCGCTGGTCACTGCCCAGAGCCCTGTCCAAGATCGGCTCCGGCCACCTGACCGGTCCTGCATCAACTACTTACTTTCAACTACTTGCTGACATGCAACTGCTTTACTGTTTTTACAACTGCGTACTTCGTTTACTGCTTACTGCACTGCTTCGCCGGGATCGGCCTTACTGCTCACGTCTTCACTTCACGATCCCGGTACTTCACCGGTCACCAGTCGAAACCTGTCCACTGATCAGCTTCGTCCTGCCTGACCGTCTTGTCTCACCTCGCGGGTAGTTCCGTCATCTCCCGCGCCTGCTTGACGTTGTCTCTCTCGGTACGAAAAGAACACTACCCGCACCCACAGCCGAATGTCTACCCTCACGACCATAGATTTTCTCTCGTCTTCGCGCATGAGAACCGTCGACGCGGAAGATTCGCAGGTCAGCGCGGGGTGAGCGACGGCGTCATCACTCGAAAGGGTAGGGGTGATCGACTGGAGCCCCTGCCGTCGACTGCCCGGGACGCGATCGCGATACCTGATATCGACTCGGGCGGGAGGGGTGGGTGTCACACGATGGGGTCGTGACGATCTTCTCGGGACGGGGTCTCAGTGGTGTGGAAGTAAGGATGGAACGAGCGTGAACTTCCATCGAGACCGCAAGAATCCACCCGAGGAGAAGTCATGACGAATTCGACCGCCACCAAGGCCCCCAGCCAGTCGTCCCAGGTCGAGAAGACCGGCACGGGCGCGTTGGAGTCGAGCAAGGGTGCCACCACCATCGCCGACACCGTCGTGGCGAAGGTCGCCGGACTGGCCACTCGGGAGATCTCCGGCGTCTACGACCTGGGCGGCGGGGCGGCCCGGGCGTTCAGCGCGATCCGTGAGCGCATCCCCGGCGCCACGGCCTCGGCGAGCCAGGGTGTGTCGGTCGAGGTCGGCGAGAAGCAGGCCGCGGTCGACCTGCAGATCCTCGTCGAATACGGCGTGTCCATCGCCGACCTGTCCCGCGCGGTGCGCAGGAACGTCATCGGCGCGGTCGAGCAGATCACCGGCCTCGAGGTCGTCGAGGTCAACATCAACGTCTCCGACGTGCACATCCCCGGTGACGACGAGGACGAGGACGCCAAGAGCGACACCGGCCGCGTCCAGTGACCCCCGGCGTCGAGATCGACGCCGACCGCATCGCCGCCGCTGTGCAGGCCCAGCCCCATGTCGCGGGTCTGCACAGCGGCCGGTTCGGCGAGATCGCCACCCTCCTGCGCGGGCGCCGGATCGCGGGAATCCGCATCCGCGACGACGAGATCACCATCGGTGTCACCGGCCGCTACCCGGCGACAGCCGTCGAGATCAGTGACGACGTCCGCGCGGCGGTGGGGCCGATCGGCCTCCCGGTACATGTGCGGATCGGCGACATCGCCTCCGCACCAGCCAAGGAGAAACCATGAATTCCACGCATCTCGGCCTGCTCACCGGCCTCGCCCTCGGCCTCGCGGCCGCCTTCGGCGGATTCAGCGCCTTCATCGTCGTCCTGGTCCTCGGTGCCCTCGGCTTGCTGGCGGGCCGTGTCCTCGACGGCAAACTCGACCTTTCGCAACTCACCGGCCGCGACAGGGGCTGACCCCATGACCGCCACCCTGTCGAGCGCGATCCCCGGAACGGCTCCCGCCGACGCCGGAGACCGGGGCGTCCTCACCATTTCCGACAGCACGGTGCAACGGATCGCGGCGCACGCGGTGACCGAGGTCGACGGTGTCGGCGGTGCCGCGAGCCGCGTGCTCGGTGTCGCTGTCGGTGGCGAAGACATCGACAACAGCGCCAAGGTCACCGCGAAAGTCACCGGTGGTACCGCCAGCCTCGATGTCAGGATCTCCATCAGCTACCCGATGTCGGTCTCTCGCACCACGGAGAACGCCCGCCGCCATCTGATGCGCCGCGTCGAAGAGTTCACCGGTCTCACGGTGTCGCGAGTGGACATCACCGTCACCGCGCTGCACACCGCCACCGCCGAAACCAGGAGGGTCCAGTGAAACGCCGCCCACGCCGCAGCATCCCCGCGACTCTCACCGCGATCGTCCTGCTCGCCGCTTGCGCGCTCGTGGCGGTCGTCGCGATCCAGACGCTTCTCGGTGAGCCTCCTTGGATTCGCTACGACACCGTCGCCGGCACCCTGCACGAGCTGCGCTGGAGCGACCTCACGACGGCCGTCATAGGCGGCGTCGCGGTGCTCCTGGGGGTGATCCTGTTCTTGGCGGCGGTGCTGCCGGGCAGGCTCACCGTCCTGCCGCTGCAAGGCGAACTGGACTCCGGGGCCTCGCGTCGAAGCTACCGCTCCACCCTTCGCGCCGCGGCCGCCACAGTGGACGGTGTGTCCAGCGCGACGGTGAAACTCAAGTCTCGCAAGGTTTCCGCGAAAGTGAGCACCGGGCGGGCGACCACCGATGGTCTCGCCGAAGCCGTTCGCGGGGCGATCTCGCACCGGCTCGGCCAGATCGACCCCGCCCTCCGCCCGGCCGTCAAGGTCAAGGTCCGCAGTGTCAGGAGCAGGTCATGACCAGCCTCAACCGGCCCGCCCGGCTCAATCGCACGTTGCTCGCCTTCTTCGGTCTCGTCCTGATCGCGGCCGGTGCCTTCGTCCTGCTGACCCATTTCGGCAGGCTCACCGTCTTGCGACCGGAATCCGCGGTGGTGGCGGGGACGGGACAGCCACCGACCTGGGCGCTTTACGTCACCGCCGCGGTCGCGGTCGTGCTGGGCCTGCTCGTGCTGCGGTGGCTCATCGCGCAGCTGACCCGGAAGCCCAAGACCCACACCTGGCGCTTCGAAACCGACCCCGCTGCCGGCCGCACCGAGCTGGCCGCGGGCGCCGCGATCGAGCCCTTCGCCGCCGAGGTCTCGGACTATCCCGGCGTCCACGCCGCGCACGCGACGCTCGCGGGCACCCGTCACGCACCGGCCGTCGCGTTGGTGATCAGTGCCGAACAGGACGGTGACGTCACCGAAATCCGCCGCCGGATCGACACCGACGGCCTCCCGCGACTGCGGCAGGCCCTCGACCTCGACACACTGCCGGTGACCGTCGAGTTTCGCTTCTCCGCCAAGACGGGCGCCCGCGCCCTCTAGCGTGCGACCTCCGCTCGCCGAGGTGTCCGGCAAGGATCGGATGACCAGCGAGCTCAGGATCAATTACCCCGCAAAGGGCCATCGGCATGACCCGGATCGCCGCGGAAGAACCTCAGCCGTTGGTCGCTTGTGTGTGTATCCCGCGGGTGGTGATCACGCGGGCGCTGCCGTCAGCGAGCCGGTAGGACAGACCGGCGATGGCGGTCTGGCCGGATTCGATCTTGTCGGCGAGGAGCCGGGAGCGGTCGGTGAGGAGATCGACGGTCTGGCGGATGTGTTCGGCGATGATGTCGTCGTCTTCGGTGAGTCCGGCGGCGCGGGCGGCGAGCACGCTCGGGGTGACGCGTTCGATGACGTCGCGCACGAAACCGTTGGTGCCGAGACCGTCGGCGAGGGCGGCGCGGGTGGCGGCGACCGCCCCGCAGGAGTCGTGGCCGAGGACCACGATCAGCGGGCAGTCCAGCACGCTGACGGCATACTCGATGCTGCCAAGCACTTCCGCCCCGGCGACGTGGCCGGCGGTGCGGACGACGAAGAGATCTCCCAAGCCGCGGTCGAAGATGATCTCGGCGGCCAGCCGTGAGTCCGAGCAACCGAAGAGGGTGGCGAAGGGGCGTTGTCCGGGTGCGGTTTCGGCGCGTCGGGTGGCGTCCTGGTTCGGGTGCTCGGGTGTTCCGGCGACGAACCGCCGGTTTCCGGCCAGCAACAGGTCGAAAGCCTCGGACGGTGGCAGCTGCTTGTCGATCATGAAGCAGAGGATAATCGGTCGAGAACCGACTAAGCGAACATGAAGCATAGACGGCGGATCCAAGGTCCATGGCGATCATGACAACGCGGGAACTAGGCAGTAGCCGTCGGGTCGGGCTGGTCATGGATGGTGAGGAGGATGTGGTCGAACTGGGTGCGTTGTTCCTTGGGGCTGCCGCCGAGGGTGCTGAGGGCCGCGGTGAGTTTCTCGGCGAGCGCCCGCAGCTTGGTGTTGGTTTCCTGGGATCTCCATTGCAGGATGCGGAAGGCTTGCTCGGCGTTGATGCCGTAGACGACCATGAGCGCGCCCTTGGCCTGTTCGATGCAGGCACGGGCGTTGAGGAGGTCGGGAAGTGCTTCGTCCAGGATCTGCTGGCGATGGCCGTCGCTGATGATGTCGAGGTCGATGTAGTAGCCGGTGGTGCCGACGGTGGCACCGGTGTCGTCGTAAAGCCGGTCGCCGACGACCAGCACGTGGTGTTCGATACCGGAGGTGTCGATGATGCGATGGCGGCTGCAGAACGCGGTGCCGTCGTGAACCGCCGCGGCGAGCGTTCCGGCGACCGTGTCGCGGTCCTCGGGATGTTTGTGCGACAGCAGTAGCTCGGTCGTGGGCTGGACGGCTCCCGGCGCGTAGCCGTGAAGCCGGGCGACGTCGTCGGACCATTCCCAGGACTGGTCGGCGAAGCGGAACCGGAAACTGCCGATGGCGTGCGGATGCCCGGCGATGATCCGGTTCAGCGCGGAATGCGGAGCGCTTCTGTTGGAGGCGGCGGTGTCGGTCACCGGCCTATCCTGCCAAGACCACTGCCTGCGCGGAAATTCACCGCACACGCTGGGACGCGGCCGCGACACCGGCGACTCGGTGGCAAAGGGCCGGTAGCACAGTGTCGAGGGCTTCATCGCGAACAACAAGTACAGCGGTGCGAACGCGACCCGGCGCTCCGGACGGGAATTCACGTCGGCTGGCCATGGCGAGGGGGACGGTTCCTGATGGGAAGGAATCCGGCCCCGTCGGCTGGGTAAGTCAACCGACGGGGCCTGAGCTGTCGATCTGCCGCGGCAGACCGGCAACCTGCCTGCAGAGTGCCCAGAATTCAGTGATCGATGCGCCTTATCGCTTATCGATCTCGTTGGTTTTTCCCTGTCCTCCGCGGGCGTAGGCTCTCAGGGATGCGGATCGGTGAGCTGTCCAAGCGCACGGGCGTGAGTCCGCGCTCCCTGCGGTACTACGAAGAACAAGGTCTGCTGACCAGCTCACGCTCCGAGGCGGGGCAGCGTCACTATTCCGACGCCGCGGTCCAGCGCGTGTCGCTCATCCGACAACTGTTCGACGCGGGTATGTCCAGCCGGGTGATCGCGACCGTGCTGCCGTGTGTGGACCTCCCAGGTGACCTGGTTGTCGCCGAGGAGACGTTCACGGCGATGATGCGCGAGCGCGACCGGATCGACGCCGAGGTCGCGCACCTGATCGAGACCCGGGACGCACTCGACGTGCTGATCAGGGCCAACAGCAGGCACCGGGCGGAGCTGTCTACGGCCCCGGTACCGGTGACACGGTCGGCCTGATGCTGTGACCTGCACCTCAGCCGGTTGCCCCTTACATCGATGTCAGCGGTGAGGATGGCTGCAGAGCCCGGAACCACCGGGGTCGGTCATCCAGGAGGCGGCAGAAGATGGGGCAGGCGTGGGGTTTCGGCAGGTATGGCGGGCCCGAGGTGCAGGAGTTCTTCGATCGTCCCGATCCCGCCCCCGGTCGCGGTGAGGTGCTGATCCGGGTCGACGTCGCCGGCGTGAACCCCCTCGACCACGCGGTGCGCTCGGGTCTGGTCCCCGGGCTCGACGGCGGACGTCCGTTCCCTCGTGTGCTGGGCATGGAGGCAGCCGGAACCGTTCTCGCGTTGGGCGAAGACGTCGACGGGTTCGAGGTGGGTGACGCGGTTTTCGGCTTCGCCCTCACCGGTGGCGGTACGTACGCCGAGACGACAGTGCTGTCCGCACCGAACACCGCCCGCATCCCGACGGGCCTGTCCGCGACCGTGGCGGCAACGCTGCCAGTGGCCGGGACGACCGCGGTGGACGTGCTCGACCAGCTCGGCCTCCCGGCCGGCGCCACGATCCTGGTCAACGGGGTCGGAGGCGGTGTCGGCCTGGCCGTCGCCCGGCTGGCCGTCAGGCGCGAGCTGCGGGTGATCGGCACCGGTAGCACCGCCAAGCGCGAGCACTCCGAAGCCATCGGGGTGCGGTTCATCGACTACACCGTCGAGGATGTCGCCGCCGCGGCGCGCGAGCTGGCCCCAGACGGCTTCGACGGGATCGTCGACCTGGCCGGAGGCACCTCGCTGCGGACGGTCGCTCCGCTGGCCCGGGATCCCCGCAACGTCATCGCCGTAGGTGATATGTCGGTGCCGGAGCTCGGTGGGCGTTTCGTCGAGCGTCGCCTCGACCGAGAGAACCTGGAACAGGCAGCCCGGCTGGCCCTCGACGGAGTCCTCGCACCCGTGATCACCGCGGTCCACCCACTCTCCGACGCCCCGGCCGCCCTCGCCACCGTCGAGAACGGTCACACCTCGGGCAAGGTTGTCATCAAGGTGGCATGAGAAGTGCCCGGCCACCCAACGCCGTCGGCCGTCCATTGCGGACCGTCACCACTGTCTACTTACGTCGCGGACTGGGACGATCTGCCCGAGTGGCAGAAGGCCACCGACATGGACATCTTCGAACGCATCGAACAGGACGTTTAGACCTTGGCCGTGTGGAGTCGACAACCACAGGCGCGCTCGGCCCGCCGCTTCGTCAGCAAGGTCCACCCGATGAGCCCGGCGAAGGCGACGATCATCAGCACCTGAGACCAGGAAGCCGCCGTGTCGAACGGCAGGGTGTACACGCCCGCGATGCGGAGCACAGAGTCGGCGATCAGCCCGACGCCCCACACCAGCGTGATCTGATACCAGCGGCGGCGCCGGGGCGCATTGTGCGCCGTGGCCTCGAATTCGCGCTGATGATCGCCGCCGGCCGACTGCGCGAAGCGTCGTGCCGCGTAGTACACGAGAGGACGGCGCAGGGCGCAGCTGCCGACTAGGGCCACGCCTGCACAGAAGGTGGTCACCGATTCCTTCGCCAGCAACAGACGCGGGTCTCCGGTGAGGAAGCTCAACCCGAGGCCCAGGCCGAAGAGCAGCACGAGGAACGCCGAAAACAGGTCGACCCGGCGTTGCGCCACCACGACCCAGACGGTCCGTAGTCCCGCGACGACCGTGCCGGCCAGCAGCGATACGTAGGCGCTCGCGCCGAGCAGGTTGGCCGCGTAGTAGGCGACGACGGGCAGGCCGACGTCCAGGAACATCGTGAAGATCATCTTGCGAGCGGACATTGTCATGCCGTACTCCCCGATTTTGGCTTGGCTGCTGCGATTCGCGGGAAACGCTACGGCCGCCGCCGCGCGCCGTCTTGCCTCTCCGGCGGTATCCCGGGTGGAGAAATCCAGGCTCCGGGTGGAGGGATTTCTCCACCAGCGGATACCCCGCGCACCGCACGACTCCGGGGCCGTTCCGCCGTAGTTTTCTCGGCATCGGAACGAAGTCGAAAGGCAGGAAAGCCATGAGCGGACCCGTGGAAATCGTCCTGATCGTGGCGGCGGTCGCCTACCTGATGGTGCGGCGGATGATCGGCGAACCCGCGCAGGCCAAGCAGATGCTCATCCTGCCCACGGTGCTGTCGGTCGTCGGCCTCACCACGCTGTCCGGCGAGGTGAAGACCCCGGCTTCGATGGCCTTCCTCGTCGGGACCGCGGCGATCAGCGTCGTCCTCGGCATCCTCCGCGGGGCGAGCGTGCGGATCTCCCGGCGCGACGGCAACACCTTCGTCCGCTACACCGCGGTCACCGTCGGGCTGTGGGTGGCGAACATCGTGGTCAAGATCGGGGTGAACGTCGCGCTCGACGCCTTCGACCCGAAGGACTCCGGCGGTGTGGCCAACAGCCTGCTGCTCACCCTCGGCGTCGGTATCCTCGCCGAAGGGCTGGTCGTGCTCTACCGCGCGCTGCGCGCCGGACACCAGGTGATGTGGACCCAGGGCAGCGACGGCGAACCCGGCCAGACCTCGCCGCTGCTGGACAACATCCAGCGCAACCTCGGCGGCCGCCCGGCGGAGTGGAACACGCAGTTCGATCGTGACAGCCGCCCGGCGAGGAGGAACCTGGTCCCATGAGCACACCGGACCAGTGGACGCTGGCCCGTCTCGGGCAGTACCGGGGCGAGCTGATCCAGCCCGCCCTCGTCCTCACCTCCATCGCCTGCACCGCTGTTCAGTGGCCGGACGCGCAGATCGCGTACCGGCCATTGGCCTTACCGCTGTTCGTGCTCACCTCGATCGCCGCGCTCGCCTCCCTGCTGCCCTGGTCCCGGCTGGCCGGGAACCTGCAGATCGCCGCGATGAGCGCGTACATGCTGTTCAGCGCGCTGCTCATGCCGCTGGCGCACGGAACGTTCGCCGCGATGTTCCCGTTCGTCGCCGCGTCCGCCTCGGGGATCAAGCTGGCGTCCCGCCGGGCCGCGGTGACGATCGCGGTCTCCGGAGCAGTCGTCTCGGCCGGCGCGACCTGGGTGGTCGGGCAGTTGGCGCCGCACTTCCTGGAGTGGCAGGTGTGGGTGACGCTGACGGTGGCCCTGCCGGTCGCGTTCGGCATCTCGCACCGCGACCGCCTCGACGCCGTCCGCAACGCGCACCTCGCCGCCGAATCGGCCCAACGCGCCCGCGAGTCCGAGGCCCGCGAGGCAGCGCTCATGGAGCGGGGCCGGATCGCGCGCGAGATTCACGACGTGCTCGGTCATTCGCTGTCGGGGATCGCGCTGCAATTGGACATGGCCGACGCATTGCGCGACAGCGGTCGCGACGACGAGGCAGCCGCCGCCATCCGCAAGGCGCGCGCCATCGCGGTCGACTCGATCAGCGAGACTCGGCGTGCGGTGCACGCGCTGCGCGAGGACACCCTGCCGTTGCCCGAGACGGTGCGCCAGCTCGCCGAGCACGCGTCCGCTGGCTTCGTGCTCGAAGGCGAGGCCGGAGCGGTCGGCCCGGAGACCACGCACACCATGGTCAGAGCTGCGCAGGAGGCGATGACCAATGCGACCAAGTACGCGCCGGGCGCGACGTGCGACCTCCGGCTGGCCTTCACCGCCGATCAGGTCAGGCTGACCGTGCACAACGGGCCCGCGACCGAGCCTCGCCGCGCCGAGCTGGCCGGCGGTTCCGGCGTCGGGCTCGTCGGCATGCGCGAACGGGCCGCCCTGCTCGGCGGCACCCTGCGAGCAGGACCGGCCGACGGCGACTGGACCGTGGAACTGGAGCTGCCTCGATGACGGACCGCCCGATCACCCTCGTTGTCGCCGACGACCAGGCGACTGTCCGCGAAGCGCTCGCGGTCATGCTCGACCTCGCCGAGGACGTCGACGTCGTGGCGACCGCGACCAACGGCGCCGAAGCAGTCGAGGCCGCGCAGCAGCACCGTCCGGACGTGGTGCTCATGGACCTCAACATGCCGGTGCTGGACGGGGCCGGCGCGACCGTGCGCATCCGGGAAACCCAGCCGGACACCACGGTTCTCGTGCTCACCACGTTCGACGACGACGAATCGATCCTCGCCGCGTTGCAAGCGGGCGCGAGTGGCTACCTGACCAAAGAGGCCGATCGCACCACCATCCTGCACGCCGTGCGCACCGCGGCGCAAGGCCAGACCGTGCTCTCGCCCGAGGTGCAGCGGCGGCTGCTCGCGCTCGCCGCCAAACCGGCGCCGCCCGCCGAGCCGGATCTCGCGCTGACCGCGCGCGAACGGGAAATCCTCGGCCTCATCGGCGACGGCCTGCGCAATCCGGAAATCGCGGCCAAACTGGTCATCAGTGAAGCCACCGTGAAAACGCACATCAACAACCTGTTCGCCAAAGCCGGGTTCCACTCACGCGCCGACGCCGTCCGCTACGTACTCAGCTACCAGAACGGTCAACGCAAGCAATAACCGGAGAAGGGAACGGGTTCTTCTCGAGTTCCGCGATGACACATCGGTGCCGAATCCTCGACTCCGCGACCGGACAGCATGGTTCGCGAGGCACGCCATCCGAGGTGCCGCCAAGGCGCGAAGACATATTCGCCATGCTTCGATTCACTGGTACGGATTCCCTTCCCAGAGAGCGGCGAAGCCGTTCATCGCCTTGACGATCGCCGCCTTGTTCGCGGTTTCCTGCATCAGATCTGTGGCGGCAGGCGTGTTCGGCGGGTAGGGCATGATCGTCGGCCGGTCACCGAATCCCTGTGACCCGGGTCGTTCTTCAGGCGTCAATCGTCGGCGAAGGCCGGCTCGGTTCGGACCTCGAAGTTGACGGAGTTGGCGATGAAGCACAGTTTGTGGGCTTCTTCGTGCACCGCGAGGGCACGTTCGCGGTCGGCTGGTGACGCCAGCTTCACCAGCGGACGGAGTACTGCTTCTTCGAACCGGCCCCCGCCGGAGGCGTTCTCGACCATGATGCCGGATGGGCTGTCGGAGTACTCGGTGACCACGATGCCCTCGCGTGCGCAGAGTACGAGATACCAGAGCATATGGCATTGGGACAGTGTGACGATCAGGAGTTCTTCGGGGTTCCACCGCTCCGGCAGGCCGCGGAAAGCCGGATCGGCGGTGCCGGGGATCGTCGGCTTGGAGCCCGCGCTGATCTCGTGATCCCGGCTGAAGTCGCGGTAGCCGGTGGTGCCCGTTCCGGTGTTGCCGGTCCAGCGCACCGTGGCGACGTAGTGATGGCTCTTGGTCAAGGATCTCCTCTTTCGGCGGCTATTCGACAGAGCGGTCGCACCTGGTCTCTCAACGATGAACGGTTACCCGGCTGGCCACAAGCACCCTGTGCGGCTTTTGCCTCTGAGTCGCGTTCTTGCGATTCTGGATGGGGACTCGCTTGCGTCGCGGGGCGGGGGAGAGGCGACGATGATGGAGGGGTGGGGTTCCGAGGTGCGCTCGGGTTCGTGAGTTTGAGTCAGCGATATCCGTGGTACTGAGGACACCTCTACTGTTCTCTGCGGAGGGTGCTCGTGCAGATCGAAGTCAACACCGACCACAACGTCCATGGCGGCGAGCGACTGGCCACCTATGTGAAAACGGACTTGGAGAGCAGTCTGGCCAGATTCGGCGGTTGGCTGACCCGGGTGGAGGTGCACCTCAGCGACAACGGGGGCACCAAGCCGGAAGACAAGAAGTGCGTGATCGAAGCACGTCCCGGGAGCAAACAGCCCGTGGCGGTGACGCATCATGCGACGACGGTGGACGACGCGTACGCCGGCGCGGCGCACAAGATCAAGAGTGTGCTGGATTCCCTGTACTCCCGCGCCCACGACCACAAGGGCGGTGAAAGCATCCGCCACATGGCGGCCCCGGAAAACCCCGAGCAGGTCGGCGTGATCGACGATCCGCAAGCCACGACCTCTTCTTGACGCTGCTGGTCGCCGCGCGGGGTGGGAGGCTCCCGTCGCACCCCGCTCGGTGGAGATGACAGGAGTTACCGGGAGAGCTGGAACACCGCGGCCCTCAGCGTTCACCCGCCGACCGTGCGTGTGCTCGTACGACCGCGCTGTCGCCGCGGCGACAGCGCGGTCGCAAAGGTTCATGAGGCTCGGGTAAGGGCACGCAGCAGTGTCGAGAGGCCGTCCGGCGCTCGGCCGGTCAGCCGGACGCTCGTCACCACTTTCGCTTCCTCGGCATAGGTCAGCCGGAATCCGGCGTGGGCGAGACGACGCCACAGGTCGTGGTCTTCGGCGGTCCGGATGGGGAGGAAACCGCCGACCGCGTGGTAGGCGCTCGCCCTGATCGACAGGTTGGCTCCGTAGACGTTGCCGTGGCCCTCGGGAATCCGCGTGTTCGCGAGCAGTGCCTCGTAGCGTGGCTGTGCGTTGGCCGCCAACGCGGTTTTGAGCTTCGCTGTGCCGGCGACGGCGTCCCAGCCCGCCTCCGCCCGGCGGACATGGCGGACCGCCCAGTCCCGGTCGACTACGGTGTCCGCGTCCGTGCTCAACAGCACGGTACGGGCCGATGCGTGGTGATCCAGCCCGCGAACCAGGTGCCGTGCGCCCAGCGCCCGGACCGCGCCGATCGGCAGGTCGCGAGCGTTGACGAGGACCTCCGCTCCCGCGCCCCTGGCCAGCTCGGCGGTGTCGTCACAGCAGCGGTCGGCCACCACACAGACACGTCGTTCCAGTTCCGGAGGCAGTTCGCGCAGAGCGACAGCCAGCGCGCGCAGACAGGCCGGGAGGTCGGTCTCTTCGTCGCGCGCCGGGATCAGCACGCCCACGGACGTGATCAACGGCGTGCCAGAACATCGACCAGGAACTCGGCTTCACTGTGCATTACCAGACTCCGCAAACCTGGATGCGTTCGCAGCCGCTCGTGGACTTGGGAGCCGTGGTGGGGCGCGTCCGGAGCTTGCGGGCGCCAGTGCACGGCAAGCACTTGCCCACCCGGGCGCAGTGAGGCCACCGTGCGGTCCAGCGTCGCCATCAGGTCCGCCTCGCTCAGGTAGTAGAGAATTTCGCTCAGTACCACCAGGTCCGCCGGACCTCGCAGGTCGTCGGGCAGCGCGCCCGCGGCGATCTCCACTGTGGACAGATGTGCCGTGCGCTCCCGGGCGATCGAGAGTGCGGCAGGCACCGGATCGAAGGCGTAGACCTGGTCGCAGCGGTCGGCCAGGTCCAAGGTCAGGGCTCCGGTGCCGCACGCGGGTTCCACCGCGAGGTCGTACCTCTCGCGGGGCAGAGCGGCCAGGGCGACCGTCCTTTTACGACGTTCGTACCAGCTGTCCATCGCCCACGGATCGGGTTCGCGGTAGAGCGTCTCGAATCTGCTCACCGGCGTCGATGACGTCCTCGGCTCGTGGAACACGATCTCCCTGTCGCGCGCGAAGTGCTCCAGGATCTCCGGTGTCAGGATCGGATCTTCCCCGGCCGGGCCCGGCTCCAACTGCGACTGGAAAGCTTGCACGGCTTTCGTTTTGATCGCCGCGCTCGCGTCGTCGAGCCGGATTTCCGCGGCCCGCGCCCAGGGGATGGCCCGGTCGTGCGGGGCGACCATATGCCACAGCCATATCGGGTAGGACCATCGGTGCGCGCCCAGCGGTGCGGCGCGGAACGCGGCTCGGCCTGCCACCTGGTGGTCCGGATGAGGGTCGTCCGGCCAAGGAGCCAGGCAGAGTTCGCTGCCCGCGGCCACTTCACGGATGACGTCGGTCAGTGCGGACTCGTGGTCGATCAGCGCGGAGTCGGGAAGCCCTGCCCATACCGGTTCCACGTCCTCCATTCCTTGACACCGCAACGCTTCCAGCAGCTCCAGGCGACGCCGTGCGCCGAGGGACCGGCGGTCGGCGGCCGAGGAGTGGGGGAACGCGGCTTCCCCGTCGGTCGCGACGACCAGCCGGATCTCGGCTCCGCGGCTGTGCAGCCGCTGAATGAGCCCGGAAACGCCCAGCGTCTCGTCGTCCGGGTGCGCGGCGACGACGCAGACGCGGCGCACGTCCTCGACGGGGAACAGCGGGAGCGGCTCCAGCCCACGCCAGTCGGTTTCGGCGTGGAAGGGGCCCGTGGTCACCGTCGCCCGTCTTTCAGGAGTTCGACGGCCAAGGCCGCGAGGTCCCGGGCGCCGTGATGCTGCCGGACGTAGACCATCAGATCGGCCAGCTGCCGGGGCAGCCGTCGATCGCGGCAGAGTGCCGTCGGCCCGGTGATCTCCGGTGCGATGTCCAGGACCTGCCGGGCCGCGTGCTCGACGGCGGCCCGGCAGAAGCCGGTCAGCAGGGGCAGGTCCTCGTCCTGTTCGGTGTCGACGACTTCCGCCGTCCGCACGAGTAGCGCGTCGGCCTGGTGGAGCGCGGTGTGCAGCGCGCCGAGGTGGGCGTACTGGTGGTCGTCCGCCGCGCCGCGGGCGCGCAGGTACGCCGTCACCGAGTCCACGACGGCCGCGCAGCCGCCGAGCCACACCGCCGCGACGCCCGCGCCGCCAAGGCTGAACCCCGGCCGGGACACGTACCAGCCCGGCTCGGCGACGATATGGGCCGAGGTCACCGGGACCCCGTCGAACCGGACATCGCCGCTGTCGGAGGCGTCCATCCCGATCGCCTGCCACGTTTCCGGCAGGGCGTGGACGCCTGGCTCGTCCAGGCCGACTTCCAGCAGGATCGGTGGCCCGTCCTCGTAATCCGCCACCACCAGGGCACGGTCAAGGACCTGAGCGCCGGAGCAGAACCGGACGGTACCGGTGAGCGCGCCGCCCACGACGGCCGCACCGGTACCGCCCGAACGGGCGGCCCAGACGCCGTACAGTGCGTCCGGCACGGGCTCCCGGCCGGCTTCGGCCAGAATCGCGAGGGCATCGGTATGGCCCTCCGCGAGCCGGCCGAGCACCAGGTCGCGACGCCCCAGTCCGGCGAGTGTCGTCCAGCGGCCCCACGTGTCGCCCCCACCCGGGAGCGGCAGGTCGAGGACCCCGTTCTGGATCAGCAACCGCACCATGGCGGTGATGGTCTCGACGGTTCTCGGCTCCGGCAAAGGTTCCGGTGCGGCGGGTTCGAGCAGGGTCTTCATCAAGGTCCGATTCCTCAGTCGTTCATCACACGTTCGGCCCGCTCCCAGACGCGGTGCAGACCCACGGACTTCACCAGCTCGGCGGAGAACGGTTTGGCGACCTCGTCGGCGAGCACGATTCCCGGTGCGTCGACGTCGATCCCGGCGTCGGCCAGCACTTGGCGCCCGTCACCCCAGGCACCGATGACCTTGCAGTGACGGAACATCTCCTCCAGCAGAATGGTCAGCTTGATGTCGTGCAGCCCGGCCGTACCGCCCGCGACCACCACCGCGTCGAACTCGATGGATCGGGCGGTGAGGAACGTCCTCGCCACCGGCTGTTGCCCGCGTCCCCGCTTCAACGTTCCGCCGACCGGCGCGAGGACCCGCAGAATCGCGCCCTGGGCCTCGACGGTCCGGCGCAGTTTGCCGATCCCGCCGAGATCGGCGCCGGACGTCGCCACCACTCCGATGATGCGGCCCGCGATAGGGCCGGGCCCCGCCGGGATCTGCGACAGCGCGGCGGAAGGAGTGACGTCTTCGGCCGGGGTGCCCAGCGGAGCGGGAAGCCCGAGTCCTTCAGCGACCGCCGTGCACAGTTCGGCATCGACCTGGGCGAGCGATTCGAGGACACGTTCCTGGATCGACTGGGCGAAGCACTTTCCCAGCTCGAACGTGAACGCTTCGATCAAGTGGATCTTCTCGATCCGGGACATGCTCTTCCAGAAGAGCGTGGCCTGCGAGAAGTGATCGTCGAACGACACCGGGTTGGCCCTGACCTTGGGGCCGCCGACCTCGATGGGCCGGTGGACGTAGGCGCCTTCGGCCTCCGTGGTCGTGGTCGGCAGCGCGTCGTCGACGCTGTTGGGCAGATACGGGGCCTGTCCGTGGTGGATGAGGGTCTGATGCATCCCGTCGCGCAGGTTGTCGTTGACGGCCACGTGCGGGCAGTTGATGGGGAGTTGCGTGAAGTTGGGGCCGCCGAGCCGGGTGAGCTGAGTGTCCAGATAGGAAAACAGCCGCGCCTGCATCAGCGGGTCGTCGGTCACCTCGATGCCGGGCACCAGGTTGCCGGTGTGGAAGGCGACCTGTTCGGTCTCGGCGAAGTAGTTGGTCGGGTTCCGGTCCAGCGTGAGCTTGCCGACCAGCTGGACCTCGGCGAGCTCTTCCGGGACGATCTTGGTCGGGTCGAGCAGGTCGATCCCCTCGAACATCTCGTCGTCGGAATCCGGCATGACCTGGAGGCCGAGCTCGTACTCCAGGGGTGCCCCGGCATCGATGCCGTCTGCCATGTCCCGGCGGTGGAAGTCGGGATCGGCGCCGGCGGCGATCTGAGCCTCTTCCCACACCAGTGAGTGCACACCGGCCACCGGTTTCCAGTGGAACTTCACCAGGCTGGTCGCGCCTTCGGCGTTGACCAGCCGGAAGGTGTGCACTCCGAAGCCTTCCATGGTCCGGTAGGACCGGGGGATTCCGCGGTCGGACATGGCCCACATGACGTGATGCGTCGCCTCGGTGTGGAGGGAAACGAAGTCCCAGAAGGTGTCGTGGGCGGTCTGTGCCTGCGGGATCTCCCGGTCCGGGTGAGGTTTGCCCGCGTGGATGACGTCGGGGAACTTGATGCCGTCCTGGATGAAGAAGACCGGCATGTTGTTGCCGACCAGATCGAAGTTGCCCTCCGCCGTGTAGAACTTCACCGCGAAGCCGCGGACGTCCCGGACGGTGTCCGCCGATCCCCGCGAGCCCAGCACCGTCGAGAACCGCACGAAGACCGGGGTCTCCCGGCCCTTCTCCAGAAAACCGGCCTTGGTCACCGACGCCGCGTTGCCATAGGCGCGAAAAGTGCCGTGTGCCGCCGCACCGCGGGCGTGGACCACTCGCTCCGGGATACGTTCGTGATCGAAGTGGGTGATCTTCTCGCGAAGATGGAAGTCCTCCATGAGCGACGGCCCCCGCGGGCCCGCCTTCAGCGAGTGGTCGGTGTCCGAAAGGCGGACCCCCTGAGCTGTCGTCAGGTAGTTCCCGCGCTGTCCCTCGCCCGACCGGCCGGTCCTCGCGTTCGATTCGCCTTCGGCCGGTGCCGGCTGCTCGCGCTGACGTTTCGGGGGCATGATTCTCCTTGCCGAGAGGGGTGGTGCGCGGTGGATACCCCGTCTTGATCGTCTCTAAGCGACCCGTACGGCAACCCGTTCGTGTACTTCGTCCCGGGTGTGCGCGATGCCGTTCGGGGGATGCCGGGGCCGGCAGGATCGTTGAGTCAAGCCAAGTGCGCGCAGACGCACGCGCACTGGCACGACGCAACCACCGCGACGCCGCCCAGTTCGACGACCGCCCCACGACCTACCTGACGTCGGCCGGACCGGTGCCACGAGCACTACCATCAACTCGTGCCTGACCTCCCGGGACCGGGCGCGGGGTTCGACGGCACCATCGAGGAGAACGTGCGCCTCGGCCGTCCCGACGCCGACGAAGCCGAGGTGCGGGCGGCGGCGAGCCCATCGTGCTGCTCGACGAGGTGACCTCCGCCTTGGACCCGATCAACGAGGCAGCCGTCCACGAAGGAATCGAACGCCTGATGGCGGGCCGGACCGTGGTGATGGTCGCGCACCGGTTGCGGACCGTCCGACGCGCCGACCGGGTCGTGTTCCTGGACGGGGGCCGGATCGCGGAGGACGGCAGCCACGACGAACTGTTGCGGCATGGCGGCCGCTACGCCGAGTTCTGGGACATCTCCTCAGACTCGCACGAGAGGAAGGTAGACCGTGTCGGCGATTTCGGTGATGGTTCTGTCGGTGATGGCGGTGACGCCGCGGACCAGGTACTCGTGACGTAGCAGGTCGACCGCCACCGTGGCGATACGGGGCGAAAGCGCTTCGGGGCGGGCCTGCCCGCGGGCGACCGCGCGGCCGAGCACGGTCAGCCATCGCGTGAGACCGGTCTCGACCATCTGATCACGGATCGCGCGGACCAGGTCGGGTTCGTTGCCCATCTCGGCGGCGAGGATGTGGAGGATCTCCCCTTGCGGGGAACTGAGCCGCTGAGCCGCGCCGCGCAGCAGCCCGAGGACGTCGGCGCGGAGGTCGCCGGTGTCCGGCACCTCCTCGGCCGTTGTGACATGCAGGTGCGCGGCGACAGCCAGTGCGGCGCGGCTCGGCCAGCGACGGTAGATCACGGTCTTGTTGGTGTGGGCACGGGCGGCGACCCGATCGACGGTCAGGCCGCTGTAGCCGGTCTCGGCCAGTTCCTCCAGCGTGGCTTGCAGGATCGCCTGTTCCAGCACTTTCCCGCGCCGCCGTGGCCCTTTTCGGGGATCGACGGTGTGGTCCGACGTCGTCGCCACGCTCACTCCCAACGTATTTAGGGGACTCTCGGTACCCTATTGATTCGATCGCTGCTACGGTCTCGATGAGTATAGGGGACGCAAAGTCCCCTATAGATGAGTGGCAGAGGAGAGTGCGATGACGGACATGCTGCCCGGCATCCGGGTCGGCGTGGTGCGGGCCACGACCTACGGGATGTTCGGCCCGCCGGACGGGTTCGTCCCGGAGGCTCGCGCCTTGGGGGCGAGCATTGTGCGGGTGAACCTCTACTGGTCGCAGGTCGAGCCCGAGCCCGGCCGATTCGTGTGGGACACCGTGGACGCACTGCTCGATCAGCTCGACGACGGTGACGAGGCCTGGGTGACGGTCTGTGCCAGCTCGCCGTGGGCGACGCGGCACGAGACTCGATGGCTGCCGGCATCACCGGCGCTCGACATCGACCGGTACCGCCGGTTCGTCACCGAGTTGGTGGGCCGCCGGCCGGGAGCGATCCGGTTCTGGCAGAGCGAGATCGAACCGTGCCTGCCGCTGTTCTGGGCGGGCACGGCCGAGGAGTACCTGGCCCAACTGCGCGTGTTCCACGCCGCGGCCAAGGCCGCCGACCCGGCCGCGCTGGTGGTGCTCGGAGGGGCGGTACCCGGGGCGATGCTCGGCGACGGCCAGGCGGGGGCGAGCACGTGGGCGAGCTTCTTCGGTCAGGTGCTGCGTGACGGATCTGAGTACTTCGACGTCTTCGACATCCACCCCTACGGTGATGCCTACCTGGTTCCGGCGCTGGTACAGGCATGCCACCAGCAGCTGGCCGCGCATGGCTGCCGTCAACCCGTGGTCGCCAGCGAACACAGCGGCCCCCTGCCGACGGACTTCCCCGGGAATCTCCCGTATCTGGCCGAAGTGCTCGCCGCGCATCAGCGACAATTCCTCGGCGAAGTACCCATGCCGGACACGATCGAGGATCTGCTGGGCGGCGAGGATCCCGCGGTGATCGCCCTCTACGAGCGCATGGACGAGTTGCCGCCCACCCTGCGGATGTTCATGGCCGGAAGTCCGGCCGAACTCGATGACGAACGCCATCGGATCGCCTGCCGGGACCTGGTCGTGCGGACCGTTCTCGCGTTGTCGGCGGGCGTACGGCGCAACCTGTACTACGCGTTCGGGCCGGAGTGGAAACTGGACCGTCACCTCCGCATCACCCCGATCCTGATGTTCGACAAGCTCAAACTCATGGACTACGGCGACGACGGCACCGTCAGCCACCGATACCCGGCCGCCGACACGTTCGAGCTGATGGCACGGCACCTCGGCGGGGCCGAACAAGTCGACCGGATCTCGGTGCCCGGCCACCCGGACCTCTACCTGTTCCAGGCTCGGCGAACCAACCGCGCGCCACTGCTGATCGCCTGGCAGCGACCCGGCACCGCCCACCGCGAAGACCTCCCGCCGATCGAACTCACCCGGGAATGGCCCTATCCCGACGCGCACGCGGTGGACGCCCTCGGGACCAGTGTCGCCGTGCGGCTCCACGACGGAAATCTTCGGATCGGCATCTCGGCGACACCTGTCTTCATCGACACCACTCGGTATTGAGGGGTCTGATGAATGCCTTCGAGAAGCGTCAAGTTGAACGTTCTGTTTGCTGCGCGTCCGACTCATGTCGTGCCGCCTGGTCCTTGTGTAGCTGACGCTGCAGCCGAACGGTGCTGCTTCAAGATTTCTTCAGGCAGGCGAACCGAACCGGTGACCGTGTCTTGTTCGTGTTCCAACACCTGGTTGAGGTTGTCGATGGCCTGCTTCGTCTCTTCGTGGGCACGTACTTGATCCGGCTCGGTCGCGAACGTCAGCCTCAGTAAAGCCAACTCCCAGCGTCGGACAATGATCTCCACGGCGAGCCGTTGAGTCCGATACAATCGCCAGTTCTCGTTCCATGAGTAGAAAGCTCGAACCGAACCCACCAAGGCGATGCCGACGCTGATGCCGGTCAATATCAAGTTCTGGGAGCTCGACTCCACGGTGATGGTGGGAAGAAAAGTGACCATAAAAGGAAAGGTCAAACTCAAGACGATCTCGATGAACCCGGTTAGGCGAAACCAGTTCATATGCCAGGTGCCGTACCGGCGATACCGTCGTCCTTCGCGTGCCACCGCTCGATCGACCAGGTCGGCGTGTACCGGAAAGACTTCAGTCACCGCCTCGCTCCATGGATACTTCGAGCGGCGCTTGCGGACTTTCCGCTCACTCCGCCGAGCAGACCGCGGCGGATCTCCCTCCGCCGTCAGCTTCTCGGTATCCGATGATTCGACCATGGTCACTGGCCCCCTGTCGTTCGACTCGACTCGCGTCGCGGTCGTGAGCGGCGCTTGGCCTACCAGTCGTGCTCTGCATCTGGGAGCGTTTCGACTTGTACCAGGCCGCGACTGAATCGTGATCGCAAACTAGTGCGCCAGCACCGGAAGTCGATGCTGTCCCGAGTGAGTTCGGCGTGCAGGAGGTAAAGCCAGGCAAGGTGCATGTGGACGACGAAGCCCTCGAAGGAACGAACCTCCGACGAGTCGTTGTACAAGCGCACGGCAAGCTGCGCTTCATCGCGAGAAGCGCCGACCATGTGCATGAATCGTGGTCGCGGTGGCATGCAGTTATTGAGGGGTAAGGCAAACGTGGCGTGTCGAATGTGGTTGCGAGTGGCGATGCGGGCTAGAGCGAACCCTCTCTTTGGTACCTACTCGTGACCTGCGGGCCCGGCTCGCGGCGAAATACATGATGGCCCCCTTCCTTGCACCTAGGTACAGGACGGGGTCCTTCATGTACTTGGGGAGCGCGTGAAGGCCCCCTTCCCTCGGCCCAGCCGCAATGCCAGGAAGTTAAGCGACGGTGCCTGAGGTTTCCCTGATCGTCCATAAAGGACGCTTACCGTGGTAAATTGTCCGTTTGAGTAGCATTTGCCCGTATTTCCAAGTCTGTGAAGGCCTCCTTGAGGGACTCTGGGTCCCTCAAGGAGTCCTTCACGGCCCGGCCGTTACCGGACCCATACGCCATATTTGCCTTACTCCTCAATAAGGTCGGGATATTGTCACCGACTGTTACTGGTCTGCCATATTCGTGGCGACTTCGGCCAGGTGATCGAGACTACGGCCTCGAGACGACGATGCGCGGATGTGATGTGACAACCGCAGATGGACGTTCTAGTCGTTCACGCCGAGGGCCTGCCGAATGGAACTCGAGGCGGACGAAGGGCACCGGACCCTGAACCTGGCGCTGGGAGGGCTCGCCCTCATCGGCGAATGGTTCGACCCGGCGGACCGGCTCGGAGTGGACGACTTCGCCGAGTCGGCGTCACGCACCATTGTCAGGCTCTTTGAGGACTGAGGCCGCCCGGTCCTCTTCTGCGCGATGTCCGAGGTTAGGACGAAGGAGGGGCGACCGCTTCGGCAGTCGCCCCTCCTTCACTGTCTGATCAGAGGTTTTCTTCGAAGAAGCTTCCCAGCTTCGCCAAAGCCTGGTCGACGTACTTCGGCTGGTCGTATAGGTCGTAGTGACTCGCGCCTTGCACGACGAAGATGTCCTTCTTCTCCGAGCGGGCCCGGTCGAACAGTTCGAATCCGTCCCGGTAGGACCCGAATCCGGCCGGGACGTCACCGACGATGACCTGCAACGGCTGCGTCAGCAACACCTCGGCCAGATGGAAGGCGTCGAAGCCGACCGCCGCTTCCAGGCCGGAGAAGCGCAGCTTGTTGGGGGAGCCGGCGCTCTGCCCCCTCGGGGTGGTGTAGTACTCGACGGCGTTGACGATGTCGATGTCGGTGATTCCGGCCTTCTCCCGTTCCTCGACCGAGTTGGGGATGTAGGTAGTGATGTGCGGCTCCGCACCACGGGCCTCGGCCGTGCGCTGCTTGCCGATCGCCTCGAGCATCGCGACAGCGGCGTTGGCGCTCAGATCGCCTTCGCGCATGACTCGCCCGTAGTTCGCGGCGACCACGGTGCCCAGCGCCTTGATCCGGTGGTCGGTCATCGTGGCGTTCGCGGCGTAACCACCGCCACCGCAGATCCCGACCACGCCGATGCGGTCCTCGTCGACGTAGTCCTGCGTCACCAGATAGTCGATCGCGCAGCGGAAGTCCTCGACGCGGGTGGCGGGGTCTTCGAGGTAGCGCGGCTCGCCACCGCTCGCGCCCTGGTGCGACGCGTCGAACGCCAGGGTCACGTAGCCGAGCTCGGTCAGCCGCTCGGCGTAGATGCTGCCGGACGTCTGCTCCTTGCAGCTGCTGATCGGGTGGGCGCAGATGATCGCCGGGTACTTCTTGGCCGGGTCGAAGCCCTCCGGGAAGCGGACGTCCGCGGCGACGTCCCACGTGCGGTTCTTGAAGGTCACGGATTCCATGGGGGTTCTCCTCTCGCTCAGGCGGTCAGGTGCTCGCCGAAGAAGCCGGTGAGCTTGGTGACCGCGGGGGTGACGTACTCGTCCTGGTCGTAGAGCGCGACGTGGGTGGCGCCGTCGATGACGAACAGTTCTTTGGGCCCGTCGGCCTTCTCGATGGCCTCACGGCTGAAGTAACCGGTGTCGGCGTCGGAGCCGATGATCATCAGCAGCGGCCGGGGCGCGATCAGCTTGATCATCGCGTAGGAGTCGTACTGCGCGATCTGGTCGATGCTGCGCAGCGGCCACTCGTTGGTGGAGTTGGTGTGCCCGCCTCGCGGGGTGCGGTAGTAGTCCTGGGCCTCGCGGTACAGCGTCGGAGCTTCCTCCAGCCCTTCAGGGCTTTCCGGCGCCCAGTTCTGCACGGCCGGCGCCTCGCCCCGCGCCTCGGCGGTGCGCAGCGCGCCCGCCTGGTCCAGCATGGCCTGCAGGACCTCCGGACCCTGGGTGCGGCCAAGACCCTCGACCAGCAGGCTGCGGATGTCCACGGCGCTGACCGTGGCGACGGCCTTGATCCGGTGGTCCGTCTGCGCGGCGAACGGGACGTAGCCGCCGGACGCGCAGATGCCCAGCGCGCCGATCCTGGCCGGGTCGATGTCGTCGCGGGTAGTCAGGTAGGTGACCGCGGCCCGGACGTCCTCGGCACGTTGGAAGGGGTTCTCCAGGCCGCGGGGCAGGCCCTCGCTTTCACCTTGGTAGGCGGCGTCGAACACCAGGGTGGCGTAACCCTCGCGGGCCAGGCGCTCGGCGTAGATCGACGCGGTCTGCTCCTTCACGCCACCGCCGGGGTGGGACACGACGACGGCGGGCAGCGGGGCGCCGGTGTGGTCGTCCGGGGTGTACAGGAGACCGGCCAGCGCGAGCCCGGCGCTCGGGAAGGTGACGTTCGTCTTCATCGTGGGATCTTTCTTTCGACTTTGATTTCGGCCGGGCATTCCGTTCGGCCTCGTATTCGAGACTCACACGCCTCACGTGCTCCTACAATGGGACGGTTCCAGCCCCGCACACCACTGTCCAGGGACACAATTGGCCCAGGCTCCCGAGTTGCACCTGTTGCGACAATGGGGTCATGAGCAGCGACGACCACGCCAACGAACTGGGGGAGTTCCTCAAGGCCCGCAGGTCGGAGGTGAGCCCTCGGACGGTCGGGCTGCCCGATACCGGCGCCAAACGGCGGGTCAAGGGACTGCGCCGCGAGGAGGTCGCCCTCCTGGCCTCGATCAGCCCCGACTACTACACCCGCATCGAACAGGGCCGCAGGCAGGCGTCCGCGCCCGTGCTCGACATCCTGGCGCGAGTGTTGCATCTGGACGACGACGAACGCGAATACCTGTTCGAACTCGCCGGAAAGGACGCCGAACGGCCACGCCGTCAATCCGCGCAGAAGGTGTCACCGCAGTTGCTGCGGGTGCTGGATGAACTGACCACGAGCCCCGCACTCGTGCTCGGTAAGCGAATGGACATTCTCGGCTGGAACCGGATGGCTTCCGCGCTGCTGGTCGATTTCTCGGGGATCCCGGAAAAGAAGCGGAATTACGTGTGGCTGATGTTCTCCGACCCTGCGTTCCGGAATTTACACGTCGAGTGGGAAGCCATGGCGCGCACCGCCGTGTCGATGCTCCGGATGGAAGCCGGCCGCAACCCGCACGACCAGCGGATGGCCGCCTTGGTCGGCGAACTGTCGATGAAGGACGACGACTTCCGCGCCTGGTGGGGCGATCACCGCGTCACCGCTCGCGAGCGGGGCAGCAAGACGCTCCGCCACCCCGTCGCGGGCGAGCTGACGCTCGACTGGGACGCGCTCACCTGTACGAGTGATCCCGAGCAGCAGCTCATCGTCTGGACCGCCGAGCCTGGCAGCGCCGCCCACGACGGCCTCAGGTTCCTGTCATCATGGGCGGCGAGCGAAGACCGCTCAGCGGCGGATCACTGAAGCCCGAGCTACAGCAGTTCTGCGTTGTGCTGGCCGACCGACGGCGCCACGAGGGGAGCGAGGCGGCTGCCGTCGACGAGGATCGGCGACTTCGGGGCCAGGTGGGGGCCGACGCCGGGCTGGTCGATTTCGCCGAACAGGTCGAGGTCGCGCAGGGCGCCGCGGCCGAGTTCCTCGAAGGTCCGGTAGCACTGCCACAGGATGCGCTGGCGATCCAGCGCGGCGGCGGCCTCGTCGAACGTCGTGCTCCGGAACCAGCGGGCCAGCAGCGTCGAGATCACGTCACGGTGTTCGAAGCGGGCGGATTCCCGCGAGAAGTCGATGCCCAAAGACTCGCTCAGCGCGGCGAACGCGGCGGTGAGGCCGGTGGCTGTCAGCAGCTTCGTCCAGTGGCGCTCGGTCAGCACCACTAGCATGACGCGAACTCCGTCGGCGGTGAGGAAGTCGCGGCCGTAGGTGCCGTAGACGTCGTTGCCGGATTTGGTGCGGTCGTGGTCGGTGACCTGTGCTTCCGCCAGGTAGCCGAGATTGCCCGCGGTGGCCAGGGCGACGTCTTCGAGGGCGACGCGGATCGCGCGGCCCAGTCCGGTCTCCTGACGATGACGCTCCGCCGCGAGCAATCCGATCGCGAGGTAGAGACCGGCGGCGATGTCCCAGGCGGGCAGCACGTGATTGACCGGTGCTGGAGCCTCGGCGGAGCCGGTGATCAGCGGGAAGCCGGCCCCCGCCTGGACCGTGTAGTCCACTGCGGCGCCTCCGCCGGGGCGTCCTTCGAGGAGCACGTGGATCACGTCGGGACGACGAGCGGACAGCTCCGCGTAGCCGAGATCCGGATGCCGGTCGGTGTTGCTGACCACGACGCACGGTCCACCGTGGACGATCAGGTCCACGACCCGTTTCCGGTCCACTTCGGACTCCAGGTCGACGGCGACGGCGCGCTTTCCCTTGTTCAGCCCCGACCAGTAGAGACTGGTGCCGGAGTCGGCCAGCGGCCACCGGGTCCGGTCGGCCGCGCCGCCGAGCGGTTCGACCCGGACGACGTCGGCGCCGAGCTGAGCCAAGGTGAGGCCGCACAACGGGGTTGCGACGTAGCTCGAGATCTCGACCACCCGCAAACCCGTGAGCAGCGCTGGGTTCGGGTCAGGCATCGTCGTCCTCCCGCCGGGTGAAGTCGGGCTTGCGGCGTTCGCGGTGGGAGGCGAGACCTTCGCGGACTTCCGGCCCGCCGAAGCCGTAGAACTCCAGCGCCAGCGAGGAATCGAAGATCGCGCCCGCGACCTGCCGGTACCACGCGTTCAGGCTCTGCTTGGTCCAGCGGATGGCATTCGGGGCGCCGAACGCCAACTCGCGCGCGACTTCTCGCGCGGTCGGCAGCAGGTCGGAGTCCTCGTCGACGCAGAGGGAGACCAGGCCGATCCGCTCGGCTTCCTCGCCGGTCAGCGGTCGGCAGGTCATCAGGTAGTACTTCGCCTTCGCCATGCCGCACAGCAGTGGCCAGCACACGGCGGCGTGGTCTCCGGCCGCGACGCCGAGGCGCGTGTGCCCATCGATGATCTTGGCGGTCTTCGTGACCACCGAGACGTCGGCCAGCACACCGGCGACGAGGCCGGCACCGACCGCGGGGCCATGGATTGCCGACACGATGGGCTTCGAGCAGTCGATGACGTTGTAGACCAGGTCTCGCGCCTCCCGCATCGTGCGGGTGCGCGTCTCGTAGTCGTTCGACAGCTTCTCGACCAGGTCGAACGAGCCACCGGCGGAGAATCCCTTGCCCTCACCGCGCAGGAGGACGGCGTTCACTTCCGGATCCCGGTCGAACTCCCGCCAGATGTCGGCCAGATCGGCATGCGCGGCCTCGCTGACCGCGTTGAGGTTCGGCGCGTCAAGGACGAGTTCGACGACGCCCGCGTCGTCCGGGCCGTCCACCCGGAGGTTCTCGAAACGTGCGTAGCGGCTCATGCGCTTCCCTTCTTGCTCTGACCGAGGAACAGGCCTTCGCGGTCGTACTTGCGGAGCCGGACCAGGTCGTCGGCGCTCACGTCGGGCAGTTCCTTCAGATCGTCCGCCACCGCGAGCTCCCAGCCACAGCGCGAACGGGCGTATTCGACGCGATCGGCGAGCGGTTCGGGGCCGGGTGCGACATGGGTGAGGATGAGTTCGCCGTCGCGCTGGAACAGGATCCCAACGTCGGTCACCACGGCATGTACGCGCGCGCCGGGGCTCGTGACGTAGTCGCAGCGCTCGACGAACCGGCGCGGGCTCATCGTCCCGACGACCAGCGTCTCGTCGGCGTTGGTGACCACGTCGTTCGCGCCGCCTGATCCGACGAGGTGAGGGCCACCGGTGATCCGGGTCGTGTTGATGTTGCCCAGCCGGTCGATCTCGGCCGCGCCGACGCAGGCGATCGACCGCGTGAAGGGCCCGTTGACCACCGTGCCGAGCACCTGTTCGGTGTCGAGCAGCATCGACGAGGTCGGGAAGTTCGCGAAGCTGAAAATGAACGGATCGCCTGGTGTCGGTGTGTAGTCCCAGAGCCCCAGTTCGGCGGCGAGCGCGACACGGTGACCCTCCGCTTTCGCCGTCTCGACACCCACCCAGGCCGCGAGATTCGCCAGACCCGCACCGGCGAGGACAGCGTCGGCGGCGGTCTCCGCGATCCGTGCCCGGACGAGACCGGCCATCCAGGTGGCCGCGCGTTCGGCCGGAGTCGCGGGCCCACTGTGCTCGCCCCGGCCGGTGGGCGGCGTCGGCTCACCGCTGGAGCGGACGAGCGCGTCGAGCCGTGCCTTGCCGAGCTTCGCGAGATACGCGTCATGGTCGGCGGGCTCGAGGATCCACTCACGGATCCAGTCGCCGAACTCCGGCGATCGGCTCGCTTCCCGTGCGGAGATCCAGAACGCGACGTCTTCGGCGTACCCCTCCACCGGCAGCCGTGTGCCTTCCGGACCGGCGAAGACCCCGCCGGGATGCGCTCCGAACGGTGCCTCCACGACGGCGAGCACTCGGTGTGCCGGGACGCGGACCAGCGACGACCAGGGACGGAGATCGTCGACGACCTTCTCCACCGTGGCGAGGACGCCGCGACGGGCGGCGAACGCACCGATCGAACCCTCGAACATCGGGGGAGCGATCGCGAGATTGCCCTGCCGATCGGCGACCGCGGCGTGCACCAGCGCGACGTCCGCCACCAGTGGCGAGACCAGGCTCACCCGGCCGAACCGGGTGTCGACCTCCTCGTAGCCCTCGTTCCCGACCATCGAGGAGTCCCGCACGGACCCGGTGACGACGGCGGGCACACCGGTGGCCGCGGCCCGCAAACGCTGGATGTAGCTCAGGAACGACCAGTTCTCGACCTCGACCGAACCGTCGGCGTAGGCCTTCTGGAACACCGGGTTCGGCGTGAACACCGGGAACGAGTCACCGGAGTAGACGGTGACGACCTTCTCGACGCAGCCGGAGCGGAACAGCACGGCGCCGAGCGAGGAGAGGCTCGCCATGATCAGCGTGAACTTCGACGGCTTCCCCCAGTGCTGCCGGGCCAGTTCCCGGACCAGCGCGCTCCAGCGGCTGTGGCCCATCATCACGTGCACGGCGTCACCGGCGCGGACGTGCCGCGCGATCGCCTCGTCCAGGCGGCAGAAGTCCGTCATGAGGGCACCCGCTCGACGAGGTTGACCTTCACATGGTCTGGACGCTTCAACGAACCCTGGGGGACGAAGCCGACAACGGTTTTGACGTTGAGGGCGGAACGGATCCGTTGTTCGATGGTCGCGCGGAGTCCTGCCTGTTGTTCCGGAGTCAGACCGGTGTCCTCCACGATGACCGGGAGGGGGCGTTGTGTCGAATGTCCCTCGAAGTCGGCGCGGATCCGCATCTCGCCAGTGGTCAGTTCGGCGACGAGTTGTTTGATCGCCGAAGGGAAGACGTTGATACCGCGAACGATCAGCATGTCGTCGGTGCGGCCGATGCACCGGACCTTGTAGCCGGTGCGGCCGCAGGAACAACCGGTTCCGGTGACGACGACGTGATCGCGGGTGCGGAACCGCAGCAACGGGGACGCCTGGCGCCGCAACGCGGTGTAGACGAGTTCGCCTTGCGCGCCTTCGACCGGGGCGATCTGTTCACCGGTGTCGGGGTCGACGAGTTCGGCGATCATCAGGTCGGGGGAGAGGAAGTGCATACCGTCGGCGGCTTCGCATTCACCCCAGTACGTGCAGGCGATGTCCGTACCGCCCAGCATCTCCCGCGACGTCGCGCCCCACAGCGATTCGAGCTTCTCGCGGACCGCGGGAAGACCGCCGCCGGGTTCACCGCCGACACTGATCGCGCGGACACCGAGATCCCGCGCCGGACGGTCGACGATCTTCGGTGCCTGCTCGGCGAGATGGGAAAGAAAGTACGGGGTACCGATCAGTGCGTTGGGGCGCTGATCGGCTTGGACTCGCAGGAGCCGTTCCGCGCCGGCCTCCGCCCCGACCGGGATGTCGACGATCCCCATGTACTGGAGGATCTGCACGATCGGAAGCCCGCCGACGAACCCCTTGCTCATGCCGAAGGCGTGCAGCAGCCGGTCACCCGGGCGGAAACCGTTGGCATACAACGCTCGCGCGCCGAGTTCACACCAGGTGGCGATGTCGCCGGACGTCAGGCCGACGTAGGACGGGCTGCCCGTGGTACCGGACGACGCCTGGATCTGCACGACCTCGGACATCTCCGCGGCGACGTGCGTGCCCAGCGGCGGGGCGGCAGAGAGGCTGTCGCGCAGTTCCTGCTTCTCGGTGAACGGCAGCCCGGCGAGATCTTCCACGGTCTGGATCTTCGCCAGGTCGGCACCGAGCTTCGCTTGATAGAACGCGCTGTGCGCGGCCAGGTACGCGGCCTGCTCGCGCAGGCGTTCGTCCTGGACGGCGCGGGCAACAGCGGGGGAGAGGGTTTCGACCGCACTCCAGTGCTGTGCGGAAAAAGGTGCGACTGCCATTCCGACCACCTTCAGCTGACGACGACCAGGGTTTCGGCGACGCAGGCCGGTTTGGCCGCGCCGTCGAGTTCGACGACGTAACGGGTCGTCACCGTCACCCCGGCCGTTCCGGGCCGGAGCTCGGTGAAGGTCGCGCTCGCCCGCAGCCGGGAGCCGACGGGGACCGGCGACGGGAAACGGACCTTGCCGAGGCCGTAGTTGATTCGCGCCGTGCCGAAATCCAGCCAGTACAGCTCTTTCGCGAACCGTGGGATCAGCGACAGCGTCAGGAAGCCGTGCGCGACGGTCGCGCCGAACGGGCCTGAGGCGGCTTTTGCCGGGTCGGTGTGGATCCATTGGTGGTCTTCGGTGGCGTCGGCGAACGCGTCGATCCGATCCTGCTGGACGACCAGCCATTCGGTGGGGCCGAGTTCGTCGCCGAGTGCGGCGCGGACCTCGTCGGTGGAGGTGAAGACCCGCATCACGATGTCACCTTCTCGAACACCGCGGCCAGCCCCTGGCCGCCGCCGATGCACATGGTCTCCAGCGCGTAGCGCGCGTCCCGGCGGTGGAGTTCGCGGGCCAGCGTGGCGAGGATCCGGGTACCTGTGGCACCGACGGGGTGTCCCAGCGAGATACCGGAACCGTGCACGTTGAGCCGCTCGAAGTCGGCCGAACCGAAGCCCCATTCGCGAGTGCAGGCCAGGACCTGGGCGGCGAACGCCTCGTTCAGTTCGACGAGGTCCAGGTCCGCGAACTTCAGATCGGCCTTCGCGAGCGCGGCCGCGGTGGCGGGAACGGGACCGATGCCCATGATCTTCGGGGCGACCCCGGCGACGCCGTAGGAAACGAGCCGCACCAACGGACGCAGACCGAGCTCGGCGGCGCGCTCGGGATGGGTGACGACGCACGCGGCCGCCGCGTCGTTCTGGCCGCTGGCGTTGCCGGCGGTCACCGTCGCTTCGGGATCCTGCTTGCCCAGAACGGGGCGCAGCTTGGCGAGGGTCTCGGGGGTGGTGTCGGCGCGGGGGTGTTCGTCGGTGTCGACGACGACGGTCCCCTTCTTGGTCTCGACCGGGACCGGGATGATCTCCTCGGCGAACACCCCGGACTTCTGCGCGGCGACCGCGCGCTGGTGCGAGGTGAAGGCGAGCTGGTCCTGTTCTTCGCGGGTGATCCCGTAGTCGCGCCGGAGGTTCTCGGCGGTCTCCAGCATTCCTCCCGCGACCGGGTAGTGCTTGCCGCCGGGTGTGGCGCGGCCGCGGTTGAGCGCGTCATGCAGCATCACCCCGCCGCCCTTGGCGCCCCAGCGCAGGTCGGTGGCATAGAAGATGACGTTGCTCATGCTCTCCGCGCCACCCGCGACGATCACGTCGCTGACCCCGGCCTGCACCTGGAGGGCGGCCTGGACCACGGATTGCAGCCCGGAGCCGCACCGCCGGTCGACCTGCATGCCCGGCACGGTCACCGGCAACCCGGCGTCGAGGGCGGCCACGCGGCCGATCGCGGGCGCTTCCGCGCTGGGGTAGCAGTGGCCGAGGATAACGTCGTCGATGGCTTCGGGGTCAATCCCGGTGCGCTCGAGCAGTCCAGTGAGCGCGATGGTGGCGAGGTCGGCGGCGGGGACGCTCTTGAGCGAGCCGCCGAAGCGGCCGATCGGGGTCCGGACGGGCTCGCAGATGACGGCGTCACGCATGGGGAGTGCCTTCCTCGTGAGATTCGACTTCCAGGCTGGTCCTCGGCGTTCCACCAGGGCCGATCAGCTCCAGCGTGGACCCGGCGGCCTTCAGCTGGGCTGGTTCGCCGCAGAACAACGGTGCCTGATTCCGGTGCCTCAGGCGGCGTATCCGTACCGCGGGCCGGTCCAGGCGCAGGGTTTCGGCGAGCGCGAGGGACATCAGCGGGCCGTGCACGACCAGGCCGGGGTAGCCCTCGGTGCGGGTGGCGTAGGGCCAGTCGTAGTGGATGCGGTGCGCGTTCGCGGTCGCCGCCGAGAACCGCATCAGCAGTGTCGGGTCGGTGGCGAAGTCCCACGAACCCGCCTCGGCGCGACGGAACGGAGCGCCGACGGGGTCGAAGTCGGCAGGCTTCGGCTCGGCAGGCGTGCCGCGGTCGCGATAGATCAGGTCCTGCCGCTCTTCCAAGCACAACGATCCATCCACTGTGGACAGACGGGTGCGCACGACGACGATCACCAGACGACCGGAACGCCCGGACTTCTCCGTCACCGAATCCACTGTGGATTCACGGAGTACGGTGGCGCCGATCTTTAGCGGGGCGTGGAAAGTCACCTCGCCGCCGGCGAACATCCTCCGCGGCAGGTCCACCGGCGGCAGGAACGTGCCGCGAGCCGGATGCCCGTCGTTGCCCAGCTCCGAGGAGACAGGCCAGCGGGGGAGTGCGACCCAGTGCCACAGCGGCGGCAGGTCGTCGCCGGGCAGCGGGGCGGGCAGCCCGTCGTCGAACAGGGCGGCGAGTGCCACGACCGGCGCCGGATCGACCAGCTCACGGGTGGTGACGGTGTGCGGAGCCCACTGCTCCATCACATGAACCTTCCGCCGGTCACTTCCAGCACCGTGCCGGTCATGTAGGACGACAGGTCCGAGGCCAGGAACAGAGCCACCGAGGCGATCTCCCCGACCTCACCTGCCCGGCCCATCGGGATCTCGGCCATCTTCTGGTCCCACACCTTGGCGGGCATCGCCTCGGTCATCGCGGTGCGGATCAAACCGGGCTGGATGGCGTTGACGCGGACGCCGTGGTGGGCGAGTTCCTTCGCCGCGGCCTTGGTCAGTCCGACGATGCCGGCCTTGGCCGCGGAATAGTTCGTCTGGCCGATCATGCCGACCTTGCCCGAGAGCGACGAGATGTTGACGATCGAGCCGCGGCTGCGTTCGCGCATGATCGCCGCGGCCTTGCGGACGCCGTTCCAGCTCCCCTTGAGGTGCACGTTGATCACCTGGTCGAACTGGTCCTCGGTCATCTTCCGCAGAGTCGCGTCCCTGGTGATCCCGGCGTTGTTGACCAGGACGTCCACCGGGGAGAAGGTGTCTTCGGCTGCTGCGAGCAGTTCGTCCACATCGGACGCTTTGGTGACGTCACAGCGGACGCCGACGCCACCGAGTTTCTCGGCGGCACGCGCGGCCGCGTCGCCGTCGAGGTCGCCGAGCACCACGTGGGCGCCTTCGGCGGCGAACAGTTCGGCGATGGCGAGCCCGATGCCTTGGGCTCCGCCGGTGACGACCGCGGTCCGATCGGTCAGCAAGGACATTGTCGTTCCTCAGATCTTGTGGCGGGCGATGAGCTGGGCGGCGATGACGTTGCGCTGGATCTCGTTGGTGCCCTCACCGACGATCATCAGCGGGGCGTCACGGAAGTAGCGTTCGACGTCGTATTCCTTGGAGTAGCCGTAGCCGCCGTGCACGCGGATGGCGTCGAGGGCGACCTGCATCGCCGACTCCGACGCGAAGAGCTTGGCCATCCCGGCTTCCATGTCGGCGCGTTCGCCCGCGTCGAGTTTCTCCGCGGCGTCGAGGGTGAGCAGCCGTGCGGCACGCATCTTGGTAGCCATATCGGCGAGCAGATTCCCGACGGACTGGTGTTTCCAGATCGGCTTGCCGAAGGACTCCCGCTCCTGGGCGTACTTCACGGCGTCGTTCAGCGCCGCCTGCCCGACACCGAGCGCGCGGGAGGCCACCTGGATCCGGCCGACCTCGAGACCGCGCATCATCTGCGCCCAGCCCTGGTTCGGTGTCCCACCGAGTACGGCGTCCGCACCGACCCGACGTCCGTCGAAGACGATCTCGCAGGCCTCGACACCGCGATAGCCGAGCTTCGGGAGCTTCTTCGAGATGGCCAGACCGTCACCGGGCTCCACGAGCAGGACGCTCATCCCGCGATGGCTGGGGGAGGCGTCACGATCGGTGATGCACAGCAGCCCGATGAGCCCGGAGTGGGCGGCGTTGGAGATCCAGGTCTTGGCTCCGGTGATCGAGTACCCGTCGCCGTCGGGGGTGGCAAAGGTTCGCATTGCCTGCAGGTCGCTGCCGCCGGCGGGTTCGGTGAGCGCCATGGTCGCGCGGATCGTGCCCTCGGCCATCGCGGGCAGATACTTCTCACGCTGCTCGGGCGTGCCGAAGGTCTTGATCAGGTAGGTGATGACGGAATGGCCGCCGATCGCACCCGCCAGGCTCATCCAGCCGCGGGCGAGTTCTTCAGTGACCCGCGCGAAACAGGCGGTGCTGACATCGACACCGCCGTACTCGGCAGGGGCCAGCAGGCCGAAGAAGCCGAGCTTCTTCATCTCGTCGATGAACTCGGCCGGATAGACGTCGTCCTCCTCGAACTCGCGGACGCGCGGGCGGACCCGTTCGTCGACGAACTCCGCCACCAGGGCCACCATCTGCTTTTCGTCGTCGGACAGCGTCATCGCCGCAACCCTTCCCTTTCCTGCCGGAGGACGCGCCGCGCGCGATCCAGCACCGGCTTGTCGACCAACTGCCCCTCCACCGCGACCGCGCCGTCCCCTGCCGTGGTGACCACCGAATGAGCCCAGCGGATTTCCTCCCGGGACGGGCGAAGCGCCGCCGCGGCCGCCGAGACCTGCAGGGGATGCACGCACAACTTCCCCGTGAACCCCAGTTGGCGCGCGTAGCGGACGTCACCGGTGAGCCGCTCGGTGTTCCGCAGATCGCCGGTCACCCCGTCCACCGGACCCGGAAGACCGCCCGCCGCCGACGCGAGGACGAGCGCCCCGCGCGCCGGGGCGAGCGCGTCGACGTCCGCGGGATCGACCCCCAGTTCCGCCGCCAGGTCGAAAGTGCCCAGCGCCAGCCGGTGCACGTTCGGCACCGACGCGATCTCCCGCGCGTCGAGAACTCCCCGTGCGGTTTCGATCAAGGCGATCAGGACAGGCAACACGCCCAGCTCGCCCGCCGCGGTACGGGTGCTGACCGGATCGGCTTTCGGCAACATGACCACGCACCGGAACCGGGCCAGTGCGGCAAGATCTTCGTCGTGCCACGGAGTGCCGGCCGCGTTGACCCGCACCGCGCACTGCGGGTGCTCGCCCAGCCAGGCGACGATCTGCTCGCGCGCGTACACCTTGCGCTCGGGTGCGACGGCGTCCTCGAGATCCAGCACGACGAGGTCTGCCTCGGCACGCTCCGCCTTGGCGAATCGCTCCGGGCGGTCGCCGGGCACGAACAGCAGCGTGGCCGCGTCCCGCACCCGGTTCACCAGACGTTCGGCACGCGTGGTCATCGCCGGGCTCCGCGCACCAGGCCGCCGCCGATGATCAGCCGCTGGATCTCGCTGGTGCCCTCGTAAAGCCGCAGAAGCCGCACATCGCGGTAGATCCGCTCGACCGGGAGCTCGCGCATGTAGCCGCTGCCGCCGTGGATCTGCACGGCCAGGTCGGCGACCTTCCCGGCCATTTCGGTGCAGTACAGCTTCGCCGCGGACGGCCCGATCCGCCGGTCCTCACCGGACACATACCGCTTCGCCGTGTCACGCACCAGCGCCCGCCCGGCCAGCACCCCGGTCTGCTGGTCGGCGAGCATCGCCTGCACCAGCTGAAAATCCCCGATCGGTGTCCCGCCCTGGGTGGCCGTCGCGGCGTGGGTGACCGACTCGTCCAGAGCGCGCTGCGCGGTACCGACCGCCAGCGCGGCGATGTGCACGCGCCCGCGAGCCAGCGACGTCATCGCGGCGCGATAGCCGGTGTCCTCGTCACCCCCGACCAGGCTCGAACCCGGCACCCGGACGCCGGTGAACGAGACGTTCGCGGTCCAGGCGCCTTCCTGGCCCATCTTCTTGTCCTTGGCCGCGACCTTGACGCCGGGAGTGCCCGCCGGGACCAGGAAGACGGCGATCCCCGTTCCGGACGCGTCGGCGGGACGGGTGCGGGCGAACACCACGAACAGGCCGGCGATGGGCGCGTTGGTGATGAAGCACTTCTCACCGTCGATCACCCAGTCGTCGCCGTCGCGGACCGCCTTGGTCCGCAACCCCGCAGGATTGGATCCCGCGCCCGGTTCGGTCAGTGCGAACGAGGCCACGACTTCGCCCGAGGCGATGCGTTCCAGCCACTCGGCCTTCTGCTCGTCGGTGCCGAAGTTCACCAGCACCTGTCCGGCTATGCCGTTGTTGGTGCCGAACATCGACCGCAGAGCCAACGCGGTGTAGCCGAACTCCATGGCGAGCTCGACATCCTGCGTCAGGTCAAGACCGAGCCCACCCCACTCCTCGGGGATCGCGTAACCGAACAAGCCCATCTCGGCCACCTGCTCGCGCAGATCGTCCGGGATCGCGTCGGTTTCCATGATCTCCCGCTCGCGCGGCACGACCTTCGCGCGGACGAAGTCTCGAACGAGGGTCAGGATCGGCTTGAAGTCCTCGGGGGTCACGGCTGACATGCTCCACACTATGCATCATCCCGGCACCGAGTACAAAATATATTTTATCAAGTTCTGGTGTGGATCACAGTCCACGGGTTAGCTTCATCCGGTGAGTCGAAGCAATCTGAAGACGCTCGCCGCCCAGGAGATCAGGCGGCGGATCTTCGCGGGAGAACTGCGGCCTGGAACCAAGATCGACCAGGACGCAGTCGCGGAGGTACTCGGGATCAGCAAGCTTCCGGTGCGCGAAGCGCTGATCACGCTCGACCACGAGGGCGTCGTCGAGCACATCGCCCGGCGGGGAGCCTACGTCGCCGAGTTGACCCGTGACGACATCCGGGACCAGTACAGGGTGTTCGGGCTGGTTTCCGGTCTGGCGGCCGAGCGTGCCGCGAAGAGCCTGTCGCCGGAGAGTCTTCAGGGACTGGTCGACCTCGCCGACCGCGCGGAATCGTGCGCCGATCCCGCCGAGCAGGAACGGCTCAACTTCGAGTTCCACCGGCGGATCAATCATGGTTCGGATGCACGCAGGCTCATTTCGATCCTCCGTACCCTCGGCAAGACGGTCTCGCACGGGTTCTACGAAGCCCACGAAGACTGGCCCGCGAAGGCGCGGGAAGATCACCGTCGGATCCTCGACGCGTTGTCGGCGCGCTCGGGAGCCCGGGCGCGCGCCACGGTGGAAGACCACTTCGCCGATGGCGCCGACCGGGCCGTCGCGCTGCTGGAAGCGCAGGGATTCTGGGATCGCGTCTAGCTTGAGTGGCCCGTCCTGTAAGCGGTTGACGGACAAGGCGTGGGCGGGTGGTCGAGCCGCTGTTGCCCTCGCAGCAGGGCGGTGGCCGGCGGTGGCGGAATCACCGCCAGGTGATCAAGGCTCGGGCCGTCCCGCGGCGTTCGCATCCCAGTGATCAAGAGCCGTTTGCGGCAGGATGACTCGGGTGACCGTTTCAGACGATGTGCTCGTGCGAACGTCCAGTGACCTCCTGTACGTATCGGTGGACCTGGGTGCGAATCCAGACCTTGCTGGGTTCTCACGGAACACGCGAGGACTGGAGGCACTTGGGCGCTTTGCCCTCGACATGAACTTCGCAAGGAGTGGTGTACCGGGGGCGAACTTCCCCATCGTGCGCGTCTCGCTTGCGAGTCCGTGGGTAACCGTGCTGGGGGATCTTGCACGGGTGTCTAGCCCGATCGGATACGGCCTTGCCGGCCTTTATGGACTGCATCGTTTGCTGAATGTCGTCATGACTTGGCAGCAGCACAGGTTGGACATCGCAGAGCGCACGCTGCGTCTCCAGGCGCTCTCTGCCGAGCTTGAGGCTGAAGGTCTTCGCCAGCTTGAGGAGGCGAAGACCCGGGCTGCCTCGGATGCCATGGATCAGAGCGACCTTGAACAGCAAATCGCTATGGCTGAGAAGCATTTTGAACGGGCCTCGCGTCAAGGCGGCCCTCTACTGGCCGCATATAGCGCAGACGGTCTAGGCGATATCCAAGCCGCCGAGATGATTTCGTCTGATGACCCTCGCAGCGCGCCACCGAATGCGGGGTAGACCGAGCATTTGGCACCGCTGACCTGCGAAAATGCTCACATGAGTCGATCTTCGAGGTAGCCTCGTCGTTGAGCGACGCTCTGGGGAGGGCCTGTGGGTTCGGTTGAGGAAATCGCCGAGGGGGTGCGGAAGGCACTCGCCCTGATGAAGAAGGCCACGGCGGCGCTCGGCCGCGGTGGTAAGGAGCTTGAAGACGCTGGTGCGGGTTGGTCGAGGAGCGCCGAAGGTACATCTGACCCCGAGATCAATGGCCTATCTGGCCTGGCAGCCGAGGTGGCCGCTTCGATGGGGACGGTCACCGGCCTTATTGGCCGGTCCTCCGACCTGCTCAACGCCTACCTCGCTCGCCTAGGAGTGCCGGCGGAGCCCACTTCGGCTGGCGCTTCTGGACAGTCCGGCCCTCCTGGTCCGGCCACTCCGTCCAGCGACGAGGAGTTGACCGAACAGGCGCGGCGGGAGTTGCCGCCGCCGGTGACACGCGGTCGCGGGGCGAAGACGCATGGCCGCTGGTTCGCACCTGGTAGAAACACTGCGGCCGTGACCAGCGGACGGGACGACCGCGCGGACCGCGTGAATGAGATCGTGAAGGAGGCCGGGTGCCCGTTCGTGCCGTTGACGGCCGCCGCGGACGTCGAACTGAAGATCGCGGCCGAGATGCGCGACAGCGGGATCACGGACGCCACGGTAGTGATCAACAACGTGCCGTGTCACGGTCAGGCAAGCTGTGACGATCTGCTGGGCGTGGTGCTGCCGGAGGGCAGCACGCTGACGGTCCACGGGACGGGTGGGTTCACGAAGGTGTACCGGGGAGGTAAGCAGTGGTGACGTTCGATGCGTGGTTCGACCCTGGGCAGAGGGAACCGCTCGAGGTGAGCACGCCGGCGGAGGTGGACGAACTGCTGGACCGGATGGTGGCCGAGGCCGAATCCCCGGAGGTTGACGTGGGCCTGGTCGCTCAGATCGACCGCAGGGAGGAGGACGGCTGGTCGATCCTTCAGTTCGGTGTGCGCGCGGCGGATATGACGTGCGGGTTCGTCGGCTTCGCAGGCAAGGACCAGGCGAGCGTGATCAGCTCGTCGGGTGGGACGTCGCCGGAGCCGGTGGCCTACGACTACCAGTCCCATGAACGCGAGGTGCCGAGCAACTCGGAGATCTCATGGTTCGCCGTGCGTAAGGCTGTCCACGACTACGTGACCTCGGGGGGTGCCCGGCCTGCTGGGGTGACCTGGCGGGAAGTCGAGTGAGCGGCTGGCAGATCGCGATAACCGCTGTGCTAGGTGTCCTTGCCACCTCCGGCGCATTCCTGGGCGCCCGTCTGGGCTCGCGGGCGAATGACAGGGCGACTGAGCAGCGGGAGCTGGCCGCACGTCGTGAGGAGTGGTGGCGTCGGTTCACCTGGGCGTCAGAACTTGCGCTGGACGATTCGCCGGTCAAGAGGGTTGCCGGACTGAAACTCTTGACCAAGCTGGCGCAGTCAGATCTTGCACAGCGAGACGAGCTTCTCTTGCTAGACGTGTTCCAGGGGCGTGTACTTGACAGGCTGTTGCACGACCTGCCGAGCGAACGCAAGGAAGGAGGGTTGCCAGCGTGAGCGAGTCACAGAACTTCACTGATGAACAGATCGCGGCAGCCCAGTTGCGTGTCGTGCTCGATGAGAGGTTGGGACGACAAACCCCCAAGCTAATCCGCCAGATCGTTGAAGAATCCCCCACTGACGCAGTTCCCGAAGGTCATGGAACGCCGCAGACCGAGCCGTCGGACGTTGCCTTCGTGACCGGTCTTGCCGAAGGCAGCATGGGGGCGCCCAGGCAGGGAAGGCAAGTCAGCGGGTACTTGCCAACCCCTGGGGGGCCATCAGAGCGCTCTTACGGGTCCTATCCCGTTAATGCACCCATGTCGCAGCGTCTCGCTGAGTATCTGCGTATCGGTTCGGACACGGGGTTCGGCCCCGAGCACCCGCATACGCTGGCTACACGGCTGGACATAGCGACCTGGCTGGCTGATTCAGCCCCGACCGACGAGTTGTTAGAAACGGTAAAGCTTCTACGCGGAGACATGGCCAGAGTCTTAGGAGAAGACGACTCGAGGACTCAGCAGGCGATTGCTTTGCTTTCACGCTTGCGGAACCGCTCAGGACACGGCCAGTAGCACAGGTCCTTGCTTCTGGGTCACGAAAACGCGCCCAGATGTCGATCTCCGAGGTAGCCGTCCCATCGGACGGCGCCTGGGAGGGCGCGTGGTATCGGTGAAGGAGATCGCCGCTGGGGTGCGGGCGGCGATCGCCAAGTTGAAGGGTGCGACGGCGGCTCTGGTCCGCTGAAGGTCGGCCATCTTGCGGGAGCGCATTGGAAGTCTCGGGCCAAGGTGATGACCGGATGGCCCTTGTTTATCCAGGTTAAGCATTTTATATTTTGCTGCCACCTGGCGGCCGACCCGCGGGGCGTCTGTCAAGGTCACGATTCCGGGATGAGGAAGACATGAGCGTACAAGGACGTACCGCACCGTCCGAAGCCAAAACGAAGCGCCGCGGCAAGGTGCTCACCGCTGCCATCGCGGCGCAATCGATCGAGTACTACGACTTCCTGATCTACGGCACCGCCGCCTCTCTGGTCTTCAATCGGGAGTTCTTCCCGTCGACGACTCCGGCCGCCGGGGTGTTGGCCGCCTTCGCGACGTTCGCGGTCGGGTTCGCCGGCCGTCCGGTGGGTGCGGCGCTCTTCGGGCACATCGGGGACCGCTTCGGGCGCAAGCCCGCCCTCCTGGGGTCGACGATCGCGATGGCCGTCGCGACCACTCTGGTGGGCTTGCTGCCCACCTTCGCCTCGATCGGCGTGCTCGCGCCGGTGTTGCTGGTACTCCTGCGTGTCGTGCAGGGAATCGCGGTGGGCGGAGTGTGGGGCGGGGCCACGTTGCTGGCCGTCGAACACGCACCGGCCAACCGTCGAGGCTTGCACGGCGCCCTGCCGCAGCTGGGCATCTTCGCCGGAATGGTGCTGGGCAGCCTGGTCTACGTCGTGCTCACCGGGGTACTCACGCACGACGAGTTCACGGCGTGGGGCTGGCGGGTGCCGTTCCTGCTCGGCGTCCTGATGTTCCCGGTCGTTCTCTACATCCACCGCTACATCGAGGATTCCCCGGATTTCCGTTCCGTCGAGGAGAAGCTGGCGGCTAAGCCTCGGCGGTCGCCCGTGGTGGAGGTGATGCGGCGGCCGAAGCAGCTGCTGCTGGTCATCGTCATCTTCTTGCCCGCGACCATCACCTTCTACGCGACCGCGACCGGCCTGCTCGACTACGGCGTACGGGACCTCGGGATAGCCAAGGGCACGATGCTCACCGCGGTGATGTTCTCGATGATCGCCACAGGAGTGAGCACGGTCGTCTGCGGACGGCTTTCGGACACGCTGGGCAGGCGACCGGTCTACTTGGCCGGCGTGATCCTCGCGGGAGCTTGGTCCTTCGCGCTCTTCCCGTTGACGGACACGAAGAACTTCTGGTGCATCCTGCTCGCCATCGGCGTCGGACAGATCGCGGTGGGTGCCATGTTCGGGCCCGGGGTCACGATGTTCGCCGAAATGTTCTCGTCGGACGTGCGGTTCTCCGGCGCTTCGCTGGGTGTCCAGTTCGCGAACATCCTGGGTGGGGGACTGGCGCCGTTCATCATGGTCGCGCTGATCGAATCGAGCGGCACGACGCTGGCGGTTTCGGGCTACATCGTCGCGGCCTGCGTGCTCAGCCTGATCCCGTTGGCGACGCTCTCCTTGACCCGAAGCAGGAACAAGCATAATATAAAATATTAAGTAGCTGACGCAGGAGGCCGCCATGACCCCGGATCACGAACTGAGTCACCGGGAGCTGGCGATCCTTCGCGCGGTGGCCTCCGGGCGAGCGGAAATCACCTGCAGCAGTGAGCCCGACCTGTTCATCGACGGGTTGCCGTGCTGCGACCAGTACACCGCGCACGTGCTCGCTCATCGCGCCCTGATCGTCCAGGCGCAGCCGGGACCGCTCGGACATCGGGTCCGGGCCCGGCTGACCGCGGCGGGCGTGGCGGGCGTGGCGGCCGCCGGAATCGTGGGCGAAGCGGCGTGACCACCGGGGAAAACGGCGAGCGGGGCGGCGGCCGGAAAGGTCGTCGCCCCGCTCGTGATCAGCTAGAGTTACTCCTCGTCGGCCCAGAGACCGCGCTCCTCGAGCACCTTGATGACACTGTCGGCGCCTTCGAGGATGTGCTGCTCCGCGATGGTCCGAGCCTTGCGGACGTGCCGGCCGCGCAGCGCCTGGACCAGTTCCGCGTGATCGTTGCGGGTGGCGGTGACGTGCTCCTCGATCGAGGCGTAGAAACGGTTCGGCAGGTGCTTGACCACGGAGCTGAGCAGCAGCGTCAGCCGGTGGGAGTCGGCGGCGAGGTTGATCTGCCGGTGGAAGTCGTGTCCGAGCCGGGCGAGGGTTTCCTGGTCGCCGGCTTCGACGGCCTTCTCGAAGTCCTCGTTGATCGCTTCGAGCCGGGCGATCTGGTCGGGAGTGATCTTCTTCGCGGCGCGGGCGGCCAGTTCGGAGGAGAACTGGGCCTGCGCCCAGAAGAGGTCCCGGATGTCCTGCCGCGAAACCGGTGCGACGACGAAACCGCGACGGGGGACCAGCTCGACGAATCCCTCGCTGCGCAAGGAGAGCAGACCTTCGCGGACCGGCGTGTTGCTGACGCCCACCGCTTCCGCGATCGGCTCGGTGCGCAGGAACTCGCCCGGCTTGACTTGGCCGGACATGATGAGTTCGCGCACGTAGGTGGCGACCTCCTCAGGCAGCTGCTGCCGGCCTTCACTGCTCCGGAGCCTGATCGAGTTGTCGGCCACCCGGCACCTCCCCAATTCGGTTGCGAACATCATATACAACGTTCTGTCGATTATGGCATGGCATCGACAGCTCATTACGTCGGCTGAAACATAATATTTCGTGGAAGGAGTGCGATGACGACCGAGGTGAGCGGGCCGTTGACCGGGGTGCGGGTGATCGCGCTCGCCGGAATGGGGCCGACGCCGTTCGCGAGCATGCTGCTGGCGGACATGGGGGCCGAGGTCGTGCGGGTCGCCCGTCCGGCGAACCGCCGGGGTCGCGCGCTGGGGCAGACCGAGGGGATGGCGCCCGAGCACGACCTCGCCAATCGCGGGGTGGGCACGGTCGAGGCCGATCTCAAAAGCTCCGCCGGGGTCGATTCGGTGCTTCGCCTCGCCGAGGCCGCCGACGTGTTCATCGAGGGATATCGCCCTGGGGTGGCCGAGCGGCTCGGTCTCGGGCCGGACGCCCTTCTCCGGAGCAATCCCGCGCTCGTGTATGCCCGTTTGACCGGGTATGGACAGACCGGGCCGCTGGCCCAGCAGGCGGGGCATGACATCAACTACGTCGCGCAGTCCGGTGCCCTGCACGCGATGGCGAGGGCGGGGGAGGCCCCGCGGCCACCGATCAACCTGCTCGGCGACTACGCCGGTGGCGCGCTGGCGGCGGCTTACGGGATCGTGTGTGCCGTACTGGAAGCCCGGTGCTCGGGTCGCGGCCAGGTGATCGATGCGGCGATGCTCGACGGCGTCGCGTTGCTGACGGCCAAGCTTCAGGGTCTGCGCGCCGCCGGTCGCTACAGCGACGAGCCCGGCACCAACTACCTCGATTCCGGTGCGCCGTTCTACGACACCTACCCCTGCGCCGACGGGCGATACGTCGCGGTCGGGGCGTTGGAACCCGACTTCTACCGCGAATTCGTCTCGCGGCTCGACGTCGACCTTTCCGAATGGCCCGAACAGGACGACCGCACGGAATGGCCGCGCCTGCGGAAACTGATCGGTCAGGCGTTCGCGGCGAAAGGTCGTGACGAATGGGCCCGGATTTATGAAGGCACCGATGCCTGCGTCACGCCGGTGCTCACGTTCGACGAAGCCGCGGAACATCCGCACAACGCCGAGCGTGAGGTCTTCCGCCGGGTCGGTGGTGTCTTGCATCCGAACCCCGCGCCTCGGCTGGGGCGGACGCCCGCTCGTGAGCCGCAGCCGCCGGTGGCGGACGTGCTGGACGTGGAGAAGCTGATCAGCGCTTGGTCAGTCGAGCCGTCTCCGAGGGCAGCATCCCGAAGCGCTCGCGGTACTGATGAGCGAACCGTCCCGGATGGAAGAAGCCCCATCGCGCCGCGATCTCGGTGACCGACCAGCGCGTGTCCGACACCAGTTCGAGGTGGACCCGGTCGAGACGGACGCCGCGCAGGTACGCGGTGGGGGACATGCCGACCACCTCCTGGAACCCCGCTTGGAGAGCACGGGCGCTGATCCCGGCCTTAGCCGCGAGATCGGCGGTCGTGAGCTCCTCCTCGGGATACCGGTCGATGTGATCGATGATCTCCCGGATCTTCGAGTGCCTGCTGTGCGCGGGTTTGCTGTGCAGATCCGCGCTCAGCTGACTGGGCACCGTCATGAGCAGCTGGCTCATCAGGGCCGATTCCAGTTCGTGGCAGGCGGCTGGGATGGTCGCGACTCCGCCTTCGCGGCTCAGCTCCGTGTAAAGGAAGCCCACGGTCGCGAGCAGTGCCTGCGCCGAACTGGACTCCAAGGGGAACGTCAGGTCGAAGGCGATTTCCTCGTCCACCGGCCGACCGATCAGCTTCGCGGCGTGCGCCTCGAGGAGGTCCTTGGGCAGCTTGACGTGGTACTGCCACGAATCGGCGCTCCACTGCACCATGACCGGGGCTTCGGGGACGAAGGCGACGCCGGCCTCGCCCGCGGCGAAACTGCGTCCCACGCCGTTCTGTTCCACCGTGCTGTGCCCGGTGACCGGCAGGTTGACGTGGTAGCAGAGCCGCATCGCGGGGCCGAGGATGGTGGTGTCCGCGCCGTAGGACATCCGGGCGATCGTCAGCCGCAGGGAAGGGGCGAGGTCGAGCCGGAACTTCAGGTCGCGGCTTTCGGCCACGTGCACCTCATGGCTGGCGAAGGTCTTCGTGACCTGCTCGTGGGCGACGTCGAGGTCGCCGGTGCGGAAGTTGAGCGGGCGCATGACAGCCTCCTCGCGCCTCATTGCGTGCCTTTGAATATATCATATTTGGATCGCCGAGGCTGGGACCTGCGAAAAGTGGATGCCCGTGCTTCGCTCACGGGATGGTGACGGCCGCCACGTGGGCTTACGTTCTCCACACCAGTGCAGCACCGAGCACACCAGTGGAGTTGTGCGACATGAGTGAACAGAGCGATACGCCGGTCCTCGAACGGACCCCTGTGGACGGTCCCTGCCCTCGCTGCGGGGCCGCCGAACTCCGCCGTTACCCCGTCGTTTCCGAGGGTGGCTGGTTCCAAGTCGTCAAATGCCAGAACTGCCTGCTGTCGATCGAGCGCACGCCGTGGTCACGGCTCGGCCCGATCCAGCTCCTGTCCGACCTGCTGTAGCGGAGGAATCAACGATGATCGCAGTCGATGTCGGTGGCACGTTCACCGACGTGGTGGCCTTGCAGGACGGTGAGATCCGCACCGCGAAGGTATCCACGTCCTACACCGAGGTCTACGGGCCGGTTCTGGAAGGAGCCGCGACCCTTGGTGTGGAGAACGCCGAGGTGTTCAACCACGCCAGCACGCACGGCCTCAACGCCGTGATCACCCGGCGCCTGCCCAAGATCGGTTTCCTGACCACCGAGGGCCACCGCGACATCCTCGACATGGGGCGCGTCTGGCGGCCCGCGTCGGCCATCCTGGACCCGCGCTGGCGGCGCAGCTTCGGCGACGCGGCCCGTCCGCTGGTCGAGCGCTACCTTCGCCGGGGGATCAGCGAACGGATCACGGCCGACGGCGGCGTCCTGTTCGAATTGGACGAAGCGCAGGCACGGGCCGAACTGGAGGTGCTCCGCCGGTGCGGCGTCACCGGGGTCGCGATCTGCCTGATCAACGCCTACGTCAATCCGGCGCACGAACTACGGCTGCGCGAACTGGTCCGTGAAGTGGTCGGCGACGTGCCCTGTTCGATCTCCAGCGAGGTCTCTCCGCTGGCCAAGGAGTACGCGCGGGCATCCACCACGGTGGTCGACACCCTCATGAAGATCATCTATTCCGACTACACCGCGAAACTGGAGAAGGGGCTCGCCGACCTGGGTTTCACGGGGCAGCTCAACTTCGCCGACTGCGCGGCCACCCTCGTCCCGTCCGATCGCGCGATGGAGCAGCCGTTCCGCATCGTCTTCTCCGGTCCGGCCGCCGGCACGGTCGCCTGTGCCCACTTCGGCGCGCTGATCGGGGAGCGGGACCTCCTGTGCGCCGACGTCGGTGGCACTTCCTGCGACATCAGCGTCGTGACGGCGGGTGAACCGTTCGTCAACACGACCTTCGAGCTGGAACACGATCTCGTCGTCAACGCGCTCGCCAACGACATCTCCAGCATCGGGGCGGGCGGCGGCAGCATCGTCGCGATCGGCTCCGCGGGCGAGGTCAAGGTGGGCCCGGACAGCGCGGGAGCGGATCCCGGCCCAGCCTGCTACGGCCGGGGCGGTGCGCAACCGACCACGACCGACACCTGCCTGATGATCGGCATCATCGACCCCGAACGGTTCGCCGGCGGCAAGGTCGATCTGGACCCCGCCTTGGCGAAGCAGGCGTTCGAGAGCCTCGATTCGGAATTCACGCTCGCTCAACGGGTCCGCTACGCCTACGAGATGGCCGTCAACAACATGGCCGAAGGCGTGTTCAACATCGCCATCAAGAACGGCGTCGACCCGCGCGACTACAGTCTCGTCGCCTACGGCGCGGCCGGTCCGATGCTGCTGCCCGCGGTGCTCGACACCGTGCACTGCAAACAGGTGATCGTGCCGCCGAACCCCGGCCTGTTCTCCGCGCTGGGCCTGCTGTCGGCCGACCAGGTCTTCACCGTCAACCGCAGTGCCTACCTCGTCCTCACCCCGGAGGTGGCGCCGGAGATCGACGCGCTGTTCGCGGAGATGGAGGCGCGGTTGCGAGAAGGGCTCGACGGCGGGACTCGCGTGACCTTCCACCGGAGCATGGACGCGCACCTCGTCGGGCAGAGCTGGGAGACGCCGTTCGTCCCGGTGCCCGACGGCACGATCGATGACACCGCGATCGCCACCATGATCGGCGCCTTCCACGACACTTACGAGGGCCGGTCGGGCAACCGCTTCGAGATGCTCCCGGTCGAGGGCGTGACCTTCCGCGTGCGGGCGGTCCTGGACACCCCGAAGGTGACCTACCCGGAACTCCCGGTTCGCGGCGACGAACCGCTCGAGCCGGTCCGGACGACCGTGCTGCGTTACCTCGGTGACGGCGAAACCGGACAGGAAGCGGCCGTCTACGACCGCGCCGCGCTGCGCTCGGGCGACGTGCTCGAAGGCCCGGCCATCGTGGACGAAGGCCTCTCGACCACGCACCTCGGCGCGGGGCAGCGCGCGAGCGTCGGCCGTTACGGCGAACTGATCATCCGGAGGAAGTGACCACAGTGGACACACGTTTGCGCGACATCTCCGACGACGAGTTCAACGCCGCCTACGGCAGTGACAGGTTCACCACGGCGGTGATCCTGAATCGCCTGCGCTACGCGGTGGAGCACATGTCCACTGGCTTCATGCGCGAGGCGTTCTCGCCGATCATCCGCGACTGGTACGACTTCGCCTGCACCATCAGCGGCCCGCCGGACCGCGGCTACCCGATGGCGGTGGTCAGCAACAGCCTCGTGGTCTTCCTCGGCACCCTCGGCGACGCGGTGCGGAACACGGTCGAGGAGTACGGACCCGAGAACCTCTCGCCGGGCGACGTGCTGATCTGCAACGACCCGTATCGCGGGGGCACGCATGTCAACGACGTCTGCTTCATCCGGCCGGTGTTCGTCGACGGCGAGATCGTCTCCTTCGTCAACATGCGCGCCCATCAGCTCGACATGGGCGGCACCGTCCCGGGCGGGTTCTCCGCCACGAAGTCCAATGTGTACGAAAACGGACTCGTCATCCCACCGGTCCTGTTGTGGGCCAAGGACGAACCCGTGCGGTCGACCTTCAGTCTGATCTTCGACAACACCCGCTGGGGCGGGATGCTGCTGCCGGACTTCAAGAGCATCCACCAGCAGCTCAAACTCGGTGAGCAACTCGTCCTGGAGAACGTCGGGCGGTACGGCCTCGACGCTTACCTGGGCACGCTCACCTATGCCTGTGACACCTCCGCCGAGCGGATGCGCGAGGCGATCGCGCTGGTCCCCGACGGCGACTACACCGGTTCCGCGGTCATCGACGCCGACGGTCTGGACGACAGCGTCGATTACACGGTGAAGGTGACCCTGCGCAAACGCGGGCAGGACATCGAGGTGGACCTCGACGGCACCTCGCCGCAGGCACGCACCTGCATCAACTGCGGAGTGCTGGACACGAAGACCGCGGTCGGCGTCGCGCTGACGATGTTGCTGGACCCGGAAGTGCCGTTCACTTCGGGGACCTGGCGCACCATCGACCTCGCCACCCCGCCCGGCACACTGGTCTCCTCGCTGCCGCCGGACGGCGGGATCATGATGTTCTGGGAGGCCTCCGGGGCCGTCGTGTCGGCCATCTTCGACGCACTCAACCCGGTGCTGGGCGAGAAAGGCGTGGCGGGCGATTACGGCTCCACCAACACCCACAATGCTTCCGGGCTGACCGCCGACGGCACCCCCTGGACGAGTGCCACCCAATGCGGTGGTGAGCATGGTCCGTGGGGCGCCACCAAGGACGGCGACGGTGACAGTTACACGGTGCTGTTCTTCCTGAACAACCTCGACCCGGCGACGGAGACGATCGAACACGATTCCCCGGTCGTGATGCTCCGCAAGGAACACGCGATCGACACCGGCGGCGCCGGCACGTTCCGCGGCGGTGCGGCGAATCTGAAGGACACGCTCTGGCTGTCCGACGCGAGCCACTACCTCTCGCCCTTCCGTACCAAGGTGCCCAGCGGTGTCGGAGCCAACGGCGGCCAGGCAGGCCCCACCGGGGCGATGTGGTTCATCCCGCCCGGCGAGGACGAGCAGCGCCTCCTCGGCACCGGCGCCGACGTCTACGCCGGAAGTGTCCCGGTCGCGGGTGTGCTCGATCCGGAGTCCAAGGCGCTCGACCCCGAAAACGGCGTCTACCACTACTTCGCCAGCGAACCGGTGTGGAAGACGACGCCCGGCACGATCCTGCGCTGCGTCACCAACGGTGGCGGTGGCTGGGGTGATCCGTTCGACCGGGACCCCGCCCGTGTGCTCGCCGACGTGCGCAACGAGTACGTCAGCGTCGAGGGCGCGGCCAGGGACTACGGGGTCGTGGTGACCGGCGATCCACACCACGACCCCGAAGGCCTGCGCGTCGACGAGCAGGCGACCGAGAAACTCCGTACGAAGAGGACTGGTAAATGATCCCCGCTTTCCGAGACCGCACCCTGTTCTTCGCCTTCTCGACGTTCACGGGTGAGCGCGCCACCTTCGACCGGTGGTACGACGAGGAGCACATCCCGCAGGTGATGGACTCCCCGGGCATGGTGGGCGCACAACGGTTCGTGGTCGCGGACACCAAGCCGCTGTCGGGCACCGAGCCGATCGACTACGGGCACGCGGCGTTGTACGAATTGGACGGCAGCCCGGCGGGCTTCCGTGAAGAGGTCAAGCGGATGCTCATGTCCGGCGACATGGTGCTGCCGGACTTCATGATCCAGCCGTTCAAGGCGTTGTTCCTCGAACCGGTCAGCGAACCGCACCACTCGGAACGCTTCGGCAAGCTCGAAGACCTCGACGACCGCCACCTTTGGCTCGTCTTCAGCGATCGTCCGGAGGACAGCGCCGAATACGACAAGTGGTACGACGAGGAGCACATCCCGCAGGTGCTGTCGGCACCTGGATTCGTCCGGGCGCAGCGGTTCGTCACCTCGAGCGTCAAGCCCTTGCCGGGTGTCGTGACACCCGAAGTGAGCCACCTGGCCATCTACGAGACCAGCGGCGACCTCGGACCGATGCGCGAAGACGTCAAACGGCAGCTGATCTCCGGCGACATGGTCCTGCCGGACTTCATGAAACTGCCGTTCGGCTCGATGTTCCTGCGACCGGTGAGCCCGTTCTTCCCGGCGAAGGGAACGAAGTGACCATCGGCGGCGTGGCGGTCCCACATCCGGACGAGCTGTTCCTGGCAGGCGGCTGGGTGCCTGCCGACGGCGGACGCCGGGAGATCGTGTCACCGAGCACCGGCGAGCCGGTCGCCACGGTCGGGCTGCCGTCGGAAAAGCACGCCCTCGCCGCGATCCAGGCCGCCCGCGAAGCACTGTCCACATGGGCGGAACTCCCGGTCACGGAGCGGGTCGAGATCTGCGGCCGGTTCTGCGCGGCGCTGGAAGCGCGGCTCGAGGACATGGGGGCGGTCTGGGCCGTCGAATCCGGGATGCCGGTCCGCTACAGCCGCACTCTGCACCGGTTCGCCGCCGTGGCCGCTTGGCGGACGCTGCTGGAAAGCGCCGGCCACGTCCTGTGCGACGACTCCCGCGAGTCCGCGCTCGGTGATGTCGTGCTGCGGCGCGAGGCGGCGGGCGTCGTCGCCGCGGTCATCGCCTACAACGGACCGCTCGTGACGATCGCGAGCAAGGTGCTCCCGGCGCTGCTCGCGGGCTGCCCGGTGATCGTCAAGGCGGCGATCGAGTCGCAACTGATCATGCGGATCATCGCCGATTGCGCGGCGGGCGCCGGATTCCCCGAGGGAGCGTTGAGCATTCTCTGCGGCGACGCCGAGGTCGGCCGCGCCCTGACGGCGAGCCCGTACGTCGACATGGTGTCGCTGACCGGCGGCCGGGTGGCCGCGCAGCAGATCATCGAGGCCACCCGCCACCGGTTCGCCCGCACGCATCTCGAACTGGGCGGGAAGTCCCCGGCGCTGATCCTCGACGACGCGGACCTGACCGTGGTGCTCAAGACACTGGTGCCGGGCGCGACCAGCGGCGGCGGGCAGGTCTGCGCCGCGCTGTCCCGGATCCTCGTACCCGAACGCCGTTACGACGAGATCATCGAGGTACTGCGGCAGGCTTGGGAAGGGCTCACGATCGGCGATCCGCTCGATCCGCGCACCCAGCTCGGGCCGCTGGCCTCACCGTCGGTCGTCGAACGCACCGAGGGGTTCCTCGCTCGCGCGGTCGGCGACGGGGCACGGATCGTCACCGGCGGGAAGAGGCCGGACGGGTTCGACGGCGGCTGGTACTTCGAACCCGCGCTCGTCACCGACGTCGCTCGCGATTCGGAACTGGCGCAGAACGAGGTCTTCGGCCCGGTCACGGCCGTGCTGACCTACACCGATCCCGAGGACGGGCTTCGGCTGGCGAACGACACGAGCTACGGGTTGTCGGCGAGTGTCTACACCGCAGACCGGGCGAAGGGCGTCGAGTACGCCCGCCGGATCCGGGCGGGTTCGGTCGCCGTCAACGCGTTCGGCCCGGCGCTCACGGCGCCGTTCGGCGGGGTGAAGGGGTCGGGCTGGGGCCGGGAGGCCGGACCCGAGGGGATTCTCGAATTCACCGAGCTCAAGCAGATCCTGCAAGAGCGGGGAGGGACGAGATGACGTTCAACTGGATTCTCGAGGCCGCACCCGCCAAGGATCGGGTCGCGTTCAGCTTCGACACCCGCGTGCGGATGACCTACGGCGAGCTCGACGTGCGGACAAGGCAGTACGCACGCGCGCTCGGCGAACTCGGGTTGCGCAAAGGCGACCGGCTCGGCCTGATGTTGTTCAACGACGCCGAGTACGTGCCGCTGTTCCTCGCGGCCGCGAGGCTCGGGGTGATCACCGTCCGGCTGAATTTCCGGCTCGCACCCACTGAACTGGCCTTCATCCTGGCGGACTCGGGAGCGTCGATGGTGATCGTCCACGGCAGCCTGGCCGACCGGGTCGCGCCGGTGCGGCACGAAGCGGGTGTCGACACGTACGTGGTACTCGCCGACACGGACGACCCTGTGCCTGAATGGGCATCGCCGTTCGACGTCCTGCGTGGTCGTGAGCTGCTCGCCGACCTCCCGGAACTGGGGGAGCAGGACCCGATGAGCCTGCTGTACACCTCGGGCACCACCGGCTCGCCGAAGGGCGCGATCTGGACGCACCGCAACACCGTCGCGGTCGCGACGGCACAGGCACTGCGCTGGCAGTTCTCCGAGGACACCGTCGCGCTGGTCCCCGGGCCGATCTACCACGCCGGCGGGTTCGAGGCCGTCGTCGCGCCCGCGCTGCTCATGCATGGACGCGGGGTGTTCCTGCCCTCGGGCAACTTCACGGTCGACAGGCTCCTGGAGGTGCTGCGCGAGGAACAGGTGACCGACTGCCTGCTGTTCCCGTTCATGCTCAACGAACTGCTGCACCGGCCCGACCTGGAAGAACTGCTGCCGAAATCACTGCGACGGCTCATCCTCGGCGGGGACACGCTCATGCCGTCCACCGCGGAGGAAGTCAAACGGCGGTTGCCCGGAGTCAAGCTCACGCAGGTGTACGGCCTGACCGAAGGCGGCGCGATCGCGACGACCCTCGAAGACGTGGACTTCCTCGCGCAGCGGAAGAGCGTCGGCCGTCCGCTGCCGCTCGCCGAAGCACGGGTCGTCACGCCGTTCGGTGAACCGGCCGCGGCCGGTGAGGTCGGCGAGATCGAGGTGCGCGGCCCGGCGGTGAGTCAGGGCTACTGGAACCGTCCTGACGCGACCAGCGCGACCTTCCACGATGGATGGTGCCGGACCGGCGACCTCGGATACGTCAACGCCGACGGCTTCCTGCATCTGGCGGGCCGGGCCAAGGACATGATCCGCAGCGGTGGGGAGAACATCTACCCGGCCGAGGTCGAGAAGGTGCTGGCGACCCATTCTCAGGTGCTGGAGGCCGCGGTCGTCGCGGTCCCGGACACGCGCTACGCCGAGGTCGGCTGCGCGGTCGTCGTCACCGAGACGGGCCAGGCCGTCGACGCGGACGCGCTCCGGGCTTTCTGCCGGGAACGTCTCGCCGGGTACAAGGTGCCCAAGTACTTCGTGTTCGCGGACGAACTGCCCCGCAACGCCTCGGGCAAGATCCTCAAGTTCCGGCTGCGGGAGACCCACGCCGCTATCGAGTCCGAAGTGGACAGAGAGAAGACGACGACATGAACATCCTGATCAGTGGAGCCGCGGGTGGCGTGGGCTCGGCGACGGCGCGCCGCTTCGCCGCGGACGGCGCTCGCGTCGCGGTGACCGACATCAACGCCGACCGGCTCAAGGAAGTGGCCGACGAGATCGGCGGGATCGCCCTTCCCGCCGACGGCACGCAACGCGAAGCCCTGTCCGAAGTAGTGCGACAGGCCGTCACCGAGCTCGGCGGGCTGGACGCGGTGATCGCCACTCAGGGCGCCGCCGTCGCCGGCACCGCCAGCCCCAAGGCGGACGACGCGTGGTTCCGCGCCTTCGACGTGAACCTGCACGGCTCATACTTCCTGGCAGGCGAAGTACTGCCGCATCTGGTGGAGAGCCGCGGATCGCTGGTGTTGTTCGCCTCGACCGCCGGTCTGCTCTCCGGACCGCCCGGCACCGTGGGGTACAGCGCGGCGAAGGCCGGTGTGATCGGCCTGGTGCGCTGGCTGGCACGGGACTATGGCCCGCGGGGCGTCCGGGTCAACGGCGTGTGCCCCGGCTGGGTCCGCACGCCGTTGGGGGAGGGCGCGATGGGTTATCTCGCCCAACGGGAGGGCATCACGGTCGACGAGGCCTACCGGCTGGTGGCAGAACACATCCCGCTGCGCCGCGTCGCCGAGCCCGAGGAGATCGCGTCGGTGTGCGCGTTCCTGGCCTCGTCGGACGCTTCGATCATTACCGGGCAGGTACTGGTGGCCGATGGCGGGGGCGCGGCGGTGGACCCGGCGACCACGGTGTTCGACGCGCCCTGACCTGCGTTCTCGAAAGTCCGTGAAGGCCTCCTTGGTGGCATTTCAGCTTAGGTTCCCAAACTCATGACCGGAACCCAAGTGAAAAAGTGTGCTGGACCTGCGGATTCGTGGGTCCAGCACTCCGCCACTGATCATGTCCCTGCCCTGGTGTTGCGTGCTGTGTCGGCTAGGCTCGGCGTCCGCCGGGTGCAGCTTCACCACGCCGTCGGCCTGTGCGGCGAACGTTGGCGTAGCGGGATCCACCCACTGGGTTTCCACCCGTAGCGCCTCGTCGGGCACCTTGCCGTCGCGCACGTGCAGGATGCGCTGCGCCACACGGTTCCAGCCGCTGCCGAACGAGCGCTGTCGCCGTTCGGCCCGCTTGATGTGGCGGGACTTCGACGACCGGATCCCTTCCGTGCTGGCGGGGTTCTCGGTGCTGTGCCCAAGGAAGTACGGTGGGAGTCCGGACAAGCTGGCGACGAGACGGGCCAGGGTGTTGAGGGTGTTGTGGAAGTTCGACAGGTCGGCTTCGGGGAACTGCCCGACCGCCACCCCGTCATCCTTCGGCGATTTCGAGGACGCCCAGAGAACGTCGGCGACGGCCTCCCACGGGGTGAGCGGGGTTCCCTTGCTGTCAACGAAATCGTCCTTGTCGAAACCGAGCGCATACCGCCTCGGCATCTTTGGAACTCCGCGGACACCATCATGTCAGTGGCGATCTTGCAGGCCGCGTCCGACAGCGGCAGGACGCTCGCCAGCTCCGAACGGCCAAGCCGCGGGGGTGCGCTGCTCCGCCGCCGCGTGCGGGGCCGGTTCACCAGCGGCACAACGGGCACGACGCCCATACCGTGCCCGTCGCGGTCGGTCTCTTCCCAGACCCCTCCGCCGTTGTCGGACGAGTACCAGATGGTTTCGTTCGGCAGGTACAGCGTTGCGTAAGCCTCGGCCTGGTCCCCGTCGCCGTCCTCGGAGAACTGTCGCTTCAGCGCGGCCCGGACCTCACGGGTACGCGGGTCAATGTCCACATGGACGTCGAACGGGGACTCGACCGTCACCAGCGGCATCGACGGCCGGTCCTCGTTGGTGCCGATGATCGCGAAGGACCTGCCGAGCACTAGGGCGTCGATGTGGGCCTGCTCGGAGTGCAGGCCCAGCTCATTGCCCGCCCAGATATTCCACAAGTCCCGGTCAGCGGCCTGTTCGCCGCCGAGGCGGAACCCGGTCACGTCCAGGCGCTCGTCGAGGGAGTCCACGACCAGCTCAGGCCAGTTGATCACGACCTGCCGCACGCGGGTGTCCAGGCGGCGCAGCAATTCCGGGTGCATGTATGACAGCGACTGTTCGCCCTCGTAGTAGGAGTCGAGGATTTCCAGTTCGGGGATCTGTGCGTCATGCTGACGGGTAATTCGAGTGATCCACTGAGCAGGTTTCAGCGTGTCGAAATTCAGGCTCAAGCTGTCTCCTGCTCTAACATCGAGAGATGCAGACTGCATTCTGGATCGCGTTGGCGGGTGGCGCTGGCGCCCTTATAGGCGGCATCGGCGCACAACTGGTCGCTGGAATATTTACAAAAAGGCGAGCTGAAGATGCTAAGAAGCTTGACCAGTGGGGCCACTGGCGCGACGAGAGACTCGACGCATACTCGGAGTACATCGCCCAGATAGCCAGGTGGGCCGAACGGTCATTTGAAATTCTGGACGTTTACCGACAGCGTCGCAACGAAGCAGATCACCTGCCATTGCTTGAGCGCATTAAGCAGCTGGATGCTGCCATAAACGAGTACCAGCTAATCGCTGCCCCATACTCAAAAGTTCAAGTTTTAGGCTCCGATGAGGTTAATTCTAAGGTTTCCGTGCTGAACGAGTATGTATACTCGTTTCATTTTGTCACCAAGTTGACTGCCAACGGCCTAAATGATGAGGCAGTACATGGTGAGTACCTTAGAAAGAAAGCGGGGTTCGACGGCCTCCGCGAAGATTTTGAACGAGACTTTCGCAAACTCCTGGATGCGATTGTCGCAGCATGCCGCAGAGATCTAGGAATTAAATCCATCAACCCATGACGACCATCCGGCCGGACTTCTTCGGCTTCTGGCCACGCAGTCGCCAGCCTGAGACCGCCATAGCGGCGGTGGGTACCGCGTCGATGCGCTTGCCGGTCTTCCCGCGTAGGGGCTTGTCGGGTCGGATCAGGTCGGGTTCTCCGGGCGGATGGCGCACCTCCACCGAGTCGAAGCAGAACGACGCAACCGGGTTGCCGTGGTGCGACCACGAGCGGGAGCGGGTCAGCGTCATCAGTTCGGTCATGCCGTGGGTCATTCCGCGGAACGTCTGCGGCACCGGGTACATCGGCACCCGCGTGACGCGCTCCAGACGTTGGCGGACGGGCTCCCCGCTCCACTCGTCATAGTTGATGTCCGCGACCCGCAGCGCGGCGCAGTCGGCGGCGATGTCGGCCTCGATCACCTCGTAGTCGATGACCTCGCCCGGCGTGGTGGTGATCCAGCCCTGCTCGACCCACTGGGAGACGCGGTGGTCGGTGTGCTCGTCAAGGAAGTCCACTCCGGCCTCGGGTAGCCAGAACCGCCACAGCGCCGAGACGTGGCCGTCGATGCCGTCCGGCACGATCAGGCACCAGGCCGTGAGGTCCAGTTTGGACGCGAGGTCCAGCCCGCCCCACGCTGGCCGGCGAGCAACCAGCTCCCGCAACCGTGCGGGTTCGGGGAACTCGGTTCCGGTGCACGCGGTGTAGAGGTGCATGGGCATCCACCGCGTGGACTGCGACACCCATTGGTTCAGCCTGTATTGGCGGAAGCTGTTCTCCCGCGCCGGATCGTTGCGCGCTTCGAGCGCTTCTTCCCGCAGCGCGGCCAGCGAGAGGAAGTCACCCAGGGCCGGGTTGGCGTAGTACCAGTTCGCTTCGTCCCAAGGGTCCGCGTCCTGCGGGAGGTTGCGCAGGTAGACGAACCGGTGCGGCGCGCGTGACGGGTCTTCGGCGATCTTCACGCACTCGTCGTGCTCGGACTTGGCGAAGCTGGTGGGGTCGTTGCCCGCCGTCGTGGCCGCGAGCAGCAGCGGCTGCACGCGGGTTCCCATGCCGGTCCGCAGCGCGGCCCACAGGTCACCGTTGGGCTGGGTCAGGACCTCGTCGAAGATCACGCATGACGGGTTCGTGCCGAGGTTGCCCAGCGCGTCGGCCGCGACGACCTGATACACGCTGTTGGTTTTCTCGTCCACGATCCGGGCGGCGTGCTCGACCACCCGCAGCCGCTTGGACAGTACCAGGGACAGCGCGACCATGCGGGCGGCGACGTTGAACACCAGCCGCGCCTGGTCCTTGTCACGGGCGGCGCCGTAGACCTCGGCGGACTCGACCCCGTCCCCGACGAGCATGTACAGCGCGACGAACGCCAGCAGCTCGGACTTGCCGTTCTTCCGGGCGAGCTCGATCCAGCCGGACCGGTAGCGGCGGACGTAGGTCTGCCACTCCGGATCCCACCGGACCTCGCCGAACAGCGGCCGGACAATGTCGTCGCGCTGCCAGTCGGCCAGGATGAACGGCGTCCGTGCCCACCGGTCTTTGGTGTGCACGCAGATCTCTTCGGCGAACGCCTGCGCATGATCGGCGCGCTGATGGCAGAGGTGGTCGCCGCGTTGGCGGCAGGCACGTCCGTCGAAGGACCAGCCGCACACCGGAAGCCGCGGAGCCTTCGGCGTGCCGGTCTGAGAACTGGGTTTCCGCGTGCGGGAACGGGGTTTAGGAGAGGAGGCGGCCCGCGTCGCCCGAGGCCCCGCCATCGGCGCTCACCTCGGCCTTGATCGCCTGCCGGTCCGACGGCGTCAACCCGAACCGCGCCGCGAACGTCAGAAACGTGCGCTCAGAATCCGCCTGCACCTTCAACGCCGGATTCGGCACCAGGAACCAGCAGCGCCGAGCCGTTCACCAGAGCAGTGGCCACCGTGTAGCGGGCCAGCGCCTCGCACAGCACCCCGAATGCGTCGACGTCCCACGCGGTCAGAACCTTGCGGGTAATCATGCTCGGCGCGAGCCGATCCCACGTTGCCCGGCCCTTCTCCGACAGCCATTCCGGCGGCACGATCTCCACCGCAGGCGGCACCGGCTCCGCATCGTTGATCCGGTCCTTACGGTCACCGTGCAAGATCCGCAGTGACGTCGGTTTCCCCGCAGGGCCACGTTTACCCATGACCATCACCTGACCTTCGAGACCGATCTGAGTTACCAGATGCCTGTAAAGCCGTGCTTCAGGTAACCCCAATAGGTACCTTGCGGAGAATGGCCGCCAGATCGTCACCGTCTCAAATGCAGATTCCGCTCGCTCTTGGCGGACCTCCAACCGCAACCAGGGCTCCAAGCGTGTCAGAGAAAGGCAGGATGTGGCCACTTCGGGCGAAGTGACCACATCCTGCCAATTCGCTTACCTGCCGCCCGTTCCGGTATCCTCACCCTGACAAGTGGATGAACAAGATGAGGAGACAGAGTGCGCGCACTGGGTGAAGCATTTGGAGCGTTGCTAGACCACGAACCAACTGCCGGTGCAGGGACTGTGGTTTACAAGGAGCGGACCGGAGCTGAGGTTACCAGTGCTGTTGCCATCACGCGACGACCCTTCCCAGCTCGGTGGAGGGTAGAAAATGCCCAAGGGATCCGGGTTAACGACGGCGTTACCGAGTGGACGCTACCCGTGCATGGTGGTCAGAGTTCACGTCCTGCCGAGACGAGTCTCCTTGTTCCCTTTCCTCTCTACCCGATCTTGCCAGAAAAGGCCCCGATTCTCGGCAGGTCGACTGACGATTGGCGTCCCATTAACGCCCGCGAGGCGGGAAATTCGATTGTCGTGGTGACGATCGAAAAGATAGATCAACCCGAGACCACAGGAACGCTGACCGTCGACCTGTCGGATAAGATCATCAGAGAGATGGATTTGGGATGGATCAACATTGAAGTTGTCGATTGGTCATCCGTCTGGCTGCCCAATTCGGACACTTTTGATATTGCCAATTTGTAACTAGGGTTTGGCTTCTTCCCCGTTGGGATAAATGCAGCCGCTGGCTGGCTTGCACTCGAATAGCGGTCCAGGTGCATCGCCGCCGAGTTCGAATACCACTCCAGCGTCCAGATCGTTGACCTTGAAATTTGTCATGTTGAAGTAGAAGAACTGTCGATCCGAATATTCGGTTTGCAGATAAGTGGATTTCTTATCGTTGGTTGCGAAGACACTATTTCCCATGGGGACAGTATCGGCGACAACATCAGTGCCAGGCCAGTAAATGTAGCGCTTCAGTTGGATAACCGCACTGAAGGCTACCAGCCTATTATCGTTCTGGGTCCAATAGTACTCAAACCAGTGGTTATTCGACTGAAGGCTGATGATCTCACGCAGGAACATGCTGGTCGACCAGGCCGGAATGCCGCCACCTGACTGGCCATACTGAGCTGGATACTCCGCGCGCCCACGATAGGGAGAGTCAACGTAAGTCCCGTATTTTATCAGTGCCTGATAGTCCTTCTTAATTTCCGAGACCAGCAACTGTCTTTCTTCTTTGTTCCTGCCGGTGGTTTCACGATATTCATGCGTTGCCTCGTTGACCACAAATGTCTTTTTCTTTCCTTCTATGGTCGTGGATACGTCAGCAATACCGCCAAAGCAGATGAAGTTGGTACGGGTCTGAAGCTTTACCGTTTTGGCGGCTTGCAGGCAGGAGCTTTCGACTGTCGCAGCATTCGCGACACTGACGGTTGCAAGTGATGTGACTAGAAAGGTGCAGAGTAGTATCGCTGTCGATCTCATGGTTCCACGCATGCTCTTCCCCAAGAAGTGAGGCATTGGTGACGTAGGTTGATGCGGGCGGCGAATAGACATAGTCCCGCTCGATGACACCTCCCCAGTGTCGATCGCCAATGATCACTGTATTCGCGTCGCAGCTGTACGCGTCAAGGGAAAGAGCGGTGTTTCACCTGCCTGGCCGAGCGGCTGACAGGCAGGTGAAACGCGCCGCACACGCCGCTTGGTCTAAGCTGCATCGACTAGCTGGAGCCGCTGGACGCCTTGCCGCGCCCCTTCGCCTTGGGGGCGGAGGTGGCCTTCTTGCGGGCGGCGCCTCGCTTCTTGGCTGCGGCGGCGGTCTGTCGCTTGCGTGGAGGCATTCAGTTCACCCCCTCTCGGTGTGGTCGGTGTCGGGCATCGTGACGCCGAGCAGTTCCGCGGTGGCGTAGCCGTCGAGGTACTTGTCTCCGATGACGACGAGACCGGCGGCGGTGAGGAAGGCGTCCTTGTCGTCCTGGCTTTTGAAGCAGACGCAGAACCAGTACTCGCTTTCGGTCGCGAGCTGCATCCGTTCGAGCTCGCGGGCGGTGCGTTCGCGGAAGCCGCGGTGCAGTGCGTCGAGCTCGGCGCGCGCGTCGTCCTCTTCGTCGCCCGTGTATTCGACGCCGGCGAGCGGGTCGGGGTCCAGCTCGGCCGTGAGCAGGGCCAGCACGTCATCGTTGGAGTTCATGCCGGACACGGACGACGACATTTTGAGCTGTGCGAGCAGCGCGGCGTTCGGGTCATCAGCGGGTGAGGTCATGGCGCAGCAACTCCAGCTCGGCGAGGGGGAACCAGTCCAGGACTCGGGCGTAGTCCTCGGGTGCGTGACGGCTCAGCGGTTCGATGAACCGGTAGTCCAGGCCGTCGAACGAGCGGCCGTACCACTCGTAGTCGATCGGCACCGGACAGGCGTGCCGGGTGAGCGCGTCCCGGACGTCGGCGATCTGCCAATCCCAGATGGCCGAGATCTTGCGCGTGTCGTGGCGGATCGGGCCGTGGGTGGACATGGCCATGCGCCGCATTGGGCTGTCGGTGGCCCGGACGCCGTCGACGTTCCACGCGTCGGCGGGCAGGCCGACGTCCTGGCGTAGCGTCGCTGCCACGTCCTCGTAGGTGAACTCCGTCAGACCGGCCGCGTCGATTATCCGCCACCGCTGAACTCCGCGCGACTCGTGCGTCGCGTCAACGAGATCGAAAGGCTAGTGAGTAGGTGGTGGAGTGTGCACACTCCACCACCTCCCTCCGTTGCAACAGTGGATCCAGGTCAGTTGCAACTTGACTTTCCCTACTCTCAGGGTAGGGAAGGAGGCCTTCGCGGACCATCAACCGGAGGGTCAGGTCACGTCGTGGGTCAGGAACTCTCGCAGGTGCGTGGTGAAGACGTCATTGTCGTCGCCGGTGATCATGTGCCCGGCGGCGACCGCGACCTCGCGCGCGGTGGGGACGAGGTCAAGAAATTCTGCCGCTGACTCGGCCGTCACGATGTCCGAGTGCAGGCCGCGCACGAGCAGGGTCGGTATCGCGATCGCGCGCGCCGCGCGCCTGAGGCGTTCGGGGGAGTAGTACCCCGCGTCGGCGGTGGAGCCGAGGAACCGGGGATCCCAATGCCAATACCAGCGCCCGTCCTCACCCCGGCGCAGATTGCGCTTGAGGCCGTCGAGGCTGCGGGGACGAGGTCGTTCCGGCCGGTAGGCGGAAATGGCGTCTGCGGCTTCTTCGAGGGTGCCGAACCCATGCGGCGCACCGGTCATGAAGCGTTTGACGCGGGACTGCCCGGACTGCTCGGTGCGGTGGGTGATGTCGACCAGCACTAGTCCGGCCAGGGTGCCGGGGCGCTCACCTTCGGCGGCGAGGGCGGTGCGCCCGCCGAGCGACGCCCCGACCACCACGGGCTTCGTGTCCAGCTGAGCCACGATCGCGTAGAGGTCGGCGGTGAAGTCGTCGAGGGTGTACCGGCCGTCCGGTGACCATTCGCTGTCGCCGTGGCCGCGAGTGTCGATCGTCCAGGCCTGCCAACCTGCCGAGGCTAGAGCGCGCGCGGTGCGGTTCCAGGAATGGCGGGTCTGGCCGCCGCCGTGCAGCAACAGCACGGTGCCGCGATCTGAGCCGGGTCGTTCCCAGCGGTCGCCACTGAGCCGGAGGCCATGTGCCCCGCGGAAGGTGGTCGTCTCTTGGAGCATTTCGGTCGCCTCTCGCCTCGGCACGGTCCGTAGTATATATTTTATATTTAACGACGGCGAACAGCTTCGAGGAAGTCAAGGGAGACGCACGATGAAACCGTATCGCTCGATGCTCTTCGTTCCCGGCCACAAGGCGGCCTGGGCGGACAAGGGCATCGCCTCGGGAGCGGACGCCTTGATCCTCGACCTCGAGGACTCGGTTCCGGCGGCGGAGAAGGATCAGGCTCGCGAGACCGTCGCCGCCACGATCGACCGGCTGACCGCGGACGGGGTGCGCCCCGACCTCTGGGTGCGCGCCAACCCCGAGGTGAGTGGCCTGCTGAGTGCCGACCTCGAAGCGGTCGTCCGTCCCGGCCTGGCGGGGCTGTTCCTCGCGAAGGTGTTCACCGCACGGGAGGTCGTCCGCCTCGACGGCGTCCTGACCCACCTCGAGCAACGGGACGGACTCGAACCCGGTTCGGTGAAGCTGATCCTGAGCTTCGAGACGGCCACGTCGATGGCGCACTGCGAGGAGATCGCCGCGGCCAGCCCTCGGGTGGCGTCGTTGCTGGGTGCCACAGGGCCGAACGCCGACGTCGGACGTGAGCTCGGTTTCGAGTTCACGCCGGCCGGACTGGAGACGCTCTACCTGCGCAGCCGGCTGGTGCTCGCGGCCCGGTCGAACGGCCTGCATCACCCGGTGGCGGGTGTGTGGCAGGACATCAAGGACCTGGACGGCTGCCGCCGGTTCTGCCTGGACAACCGCGGGCTCGGGTACCGGGGCCTGGTCGCGATCCACCCGTCGCACGTCGCGGTGGCGAACGAGGTGTTCGCGCCGTCGCCGGAGCAGGTCGAGCAGTCCCGCCGGATGATCGCCGCGTTCCGCGAGGCGGAGGCCGCGGGCAGCGCGGCCGTCGACTTCGAGGGACAGCACATCGACATCGCGCACGTGAAGACGGCCGAGGGCGTCCTTGAGCTGGCGGACGCCTTGTCGATTCACGCGTGACCTAATGCATATATAATATTTTTGAAAGGATCATCCCATGGCAGGCCTTTACTTCGAGGAGTTCGAACCCGGGATGGTCATCGACCACCCGACCCGCCGCACCGTCACCGAGGCGGACAACACCCTGTTCAGTGTCATGACGCTGAACCTCGCGCCACTGCACCTGGACGCCGAGTACAGCAAGAACTCGATCTACGGCCAGCGCCTGGTCAACAGCCTGTTCATTCTCGGACTGGTGTCCGGGGTGACCGTGCCGGAGACGACGCAGGGGACCACTCTCGGCAACCTCGGGTTCGAGCAGATCAAGTTCCCCAAGCCGGTCTTCCACGGCGACACCATCCACGTGCGCACCGAGATCGTCAGCAAGCGGGAATCCAAGAGCCGGGACGACTCCGGCATCGTGATGTTCCGGCACTTCGGGATCAACCAGCGCGACGAGATCGTCTGTGACGCGCTGCGCGCCGGGCTCATGATGAAGCGCCCCGCGAAGCAGGACTGACCATGCCTGACATCGCTTGGGTCCCGGACGACGCGGTCCGGGAACGCAGCCGCCTGCTGGCCGCGCTGCGCCGATGGGGCTTCGCCGGAGTGGACGACTTGAACCGCCGGGCCATCGCGGACCCGGAATGGTTCTGGCGCGAAGTCGTCGACGACCTCGGTGTCGAGTTCGCCGAACCGTTCACCCGGGTGTTGGACGAGTCCGAGGGCAAACCGTTCCCGCGGTGGTTCCCCGGCGGCCGGATCAACGTCGCGACCTTGGCCGCCCATCGTCACGCGCAGTCCGAGAAGCTCGCCGTGGTCTACGAAGGCGACTCGGGACAGCGCCGGACGTTGACCTTCACCGAGCTGGACGATCAGGTGCGTCGGTTCGCTGCGAACCTGGCTGCACTCGGGGTGTCCCGGGGTGATCGGGTCGTGCTGTTCATGCCCGTGGTTCCCGAGGCCGTCGTCGCCTTCCTGGCGATCGCGATGCTCGGCGCGGTGTCGGTCCCGGCTTTCAGCGGCTACGCGGCCGACGCGCTGGCCACCCGGCTGCAGGACTCCGAAGCCGTCGCGCTGATCACCGCGGACGGCACCACCCGACGCGGCAAGGAAATCGGGCTCAAGGCCACCGCCGACGCCGCGGTCGCCGACGCGCCGTCCGTCCGCGCGGTCGTCGTCCTCCGGCACCTGGGCACCGACGTGCCAATGAAGGCCGGCCGCGACGTCTACTACGACGAACTCGACGCCGATCCCGAGCCGGTCGAGACCGCGGCGACGGAATCGAACGACCCGCTCACCATCGTCTACACCTCCGGGACCACCGGACGGCCGAAAGGCATCGTGCACTCGCACGGCGGGTTCGCGGTCAAAACCGCCACCGACTTCGCTTACGGCTTCGACGTGCACGCCGAGGACGTCGTTTGCTGGATCACCGACCTCGGCTGGCTGGTCGGCCCCATGCTGATCACCGGACCGCTGCAACTCGGCGCGACGATCGTCATGATCGAGGGACTGCCGACTCATCCGACGGCGGAGCGGCTGTGGGACGTCGTCGAGCGCAACGGAGTGACCGTGCAGGGCATCGCCCCGACGGCGGCTCGCGCCCTGCGGTCCGCGGACGAGCGGCCCGCGCACACCCTTTCGACGCTGCGGTCTTTCGTCTCCACCGGCGAAGCGTGGGATGAGCCGACCTGGTGGTGGCTGTTCGACCAGGTCGGGAAGCGGCGTATCCCGATCGTCAACTACAGCGGCGGCACCGAGGTCGGCGGCGGCATCCTGATCGGTTATCCGTTCCTGCCCGCCGCACCGGCCGCGTTCACCGGGCCGCTGCCCGGCGTCGACGCGACCGTGCTCGACGACGACGGGAAACCGGTCGTGGACGCGATCGGCGAACTGGCGGTCCGCAACACCTTCCCGGGGATGACGCACGCGTTCTGGCGGGACCGGGAGCGCTACCTCGACGCCTACTGGGCCCGGTTCGACGGTGTGTGGGTCCACGGTGACCTGGCGAGCGTGGACGAGGACGGTTCGTGGGTCATCCACGGCCGCTCGGACGACACGCTCAAACTCGCCGGTCGCCGGGTCGGCCCGGCCGAGATCGAGGCCGCGCTGTTGAAGGACGAGCGGATCGCGGAGGTCGCGGTCATCGGTGCGCCCGACGAACGCCGCGGCCAGCGCGCGGTGGCCTTCGTCGTGCTCCGGCGCCAGGACGTCGACCTCGACGACCTGCGCGCCACGGCGCTGGCGAACGCGGGCAGGTCGTTCGCGCCGGAGGTGTACGTCGTGAAGACGTTGCCCAAGACCAAGAACGGCAAGATCATGCGCCGCGCGATCCGGTCGCGGTTCACCGGCACACCGGTGGGCGACCTGTCCTCTTTGGACCCGGCGACGCCGTTGGAAGACATCCCCGTCCTCGCGGACGAAGACTAGGAGAGCAGCAATGGCGGAAGCCGAGAACACCGTCGAAATCGTCCGGACGGCCACCCGTGAACTGGCCCGGAAGTTCGACAACGACTACTGGCTGGACAAGGACCGCAAGCACGAGTACCCGTGGGACTTCATCAAGGCTTTCGCCGCGGGCGGCTGGCTCGGCGCGATGATCCCTGAGGAGTATGGCGGCATCGGTCTCGGTCTCCGCGAGGCCGCTGTGATGATGAACGAGATCTCGTCCTCGGGTGCGGGGATGAGCGGCGGCTCGGCCATCCATTTCTACGTCTTCCCGCCCGCACCGGTCGTCAAGTACGGCTCGGAGGAGATGAAGCGCGAGTTCCTGCCCCGGCTGGCCTCCGGTGAACTGCTGATGGCGTTCGGCGTCACCGAGCCCGACGCCGGTGTGGACACCTCGCGGATCAAGACCAAGGCCGTCAAGGTGGACGGCGGCTGGAAGGTCAACGGCCAGAAGGTCTTCATCACCAACGCCCAGAACGCGCAGAAGATCCTCCTGCTGGCGCGGACGTCACCCCGTCGCGATGACAAACCGCTCTGGGGGATGTCGCTCTTCCTCGCGGACATGGATCGTGAGCACATCGCGGTGCGGGAGATCGACAAGCTGGGCCGTGCCGCCATCGACACCAACGAGCTGTTCATCGACGACCTCTTCGTGCCCGAGGATCGGCTGGTCGGCGAGGTCGACAAGGGCTTCTACTACCTGCTCGACGGCCTGAACCCCGAGCGCATCGTGGTGGGCATGGAGGGCATCGGTCTCGGCCGGGCCGCGCTGGAGCTCGCGTCGGAGTACGCGAAGAACCGGGTGGTGTTCGACCGGCCGATCGGGCAGAACCAGGCGGTCGCCCACCCGCTGGCCGACTCGTGGATCCGGCTGGAAGCGGCCGAGGGCATGGCGATGCGCGCGGCGGAGCTGTTCGATGAGGGGAAGCCGTGCGGGCCGGAGGCCGCCGCCGCGAAGTACCTCGGAGCGGAGGCCGGTTTCGAGGCGTGTGACCGTGCGTTCTCGACCCTTGGCGGTTACGCGTACGCCAGGGAGTACCACATCGAACGGCTGTGGCGGGAGGTCCGTTTGCTGCGCAACGCGCCGTTCTCACAGGAGATGGTGCGCAACTACATCTCACAGCAGGTGCTCGGCCTGCCGCGGTCGTACTGAGGTGACCGCTGTGGACTTCCGGGAGCTGGTCACCGAGCGGTGGAGCTGCCGGGCGTACCTGCCCGACCAGGTGCCCGACGCAGTCATGCGGGAGATGTTCGAGATCGCCCAGCGGACTCCTTCATGGTGCAACACCCAGCCCTGGCAGGTCCACGTGATGAAAGGCGAGGCGACCCGGCGGTTCGCGAAGAGCCTGACCGCGCATGCCGAGACCCACGAGGAAACGCCGGATCTCGACATGCCGAGCGGCTACCACGGCGTCTACCGCGATCGCCGTCGCGCCGCCGGGTACGCCCTCTATGCCAGTCTCGGCATCTCGAAGGAGGATTGGACGCCCGCGTGGCGCAGCGGGTTGAAGAACTTCGACTTCTTCGGCGCGCCGCATGTGGCGATCGTGACCATGGACCGCGAGCAGGGCACCTACGGCGCGATCGACTGCGGCGGTTAGGTGACGAACCTGCTCCTGGCGGCCCAGTCCCTCGGCGTCGCGACGATTCCCCAGGCGGCGGTCGCAAGGCACTCCGGTCACGTCGGCGAGTACTTGGATCTCCCGGATGACCGCCTGGTCGCCTGCGCTGTTTCGTTCGGGTACGCGGACACAGGGCATTCGGTGAACCAGTACCGGACTGAGCGCGCCGCGGTGGACGAGACCGTGTTCGTGGTGGGGGACTGAGGTCGCCCTCAGGGTTGACCGTCTGGCGAGCGCAATTTATATTGTGTATTTTCCGCTTGTTGTGGAGTGAGCAATGACGCTCGAACGTCTTCGCAGGTCGCCCGGCGGTGCTGTACTCGACGGTGGCCTCGGTGTCCGGCTCGAACAGCTGGCCGCCGAGGTCGGCGCCGTGCTCGACCGGGAGTTCACCCCGCCGCGCGGTCCGGCGGGCAACGCGGCGAACGCGCTGCGGTCGCTGTCGGCCATGTGGGACGCCGTCCTTGCGGAGACGATGCACTCGGCTGAGGCGGAGGTATCGCCGGAGCGTCGGCGGCGCCTGACCGAGCTGCTCGCCCGCATCCGTTCGGCGGAATCAGCCGTCACGGACTTCCGGCTCGCTGCCGGAGCCGGTCTGCTCGACCGGGTGCGCGCCGCGCTGGCCGAGGTCCGCGACGTCACCGGTGTCGAAGAGCTGCTCGCCCGCGCCCCCGAGGCCTGCTGCAGTCTCGGCTTCGACCGCGCTCTGGTGTCGCGTGTGGAGGATTCGGTCTGGAAGCTGCACACCATGTGCATCATCCGTGATCCGCGGATGGCCGAAGAGATGGTCGCGGCAGGGCAGGCGAATCCGCCCCGGCTCGACGGCACCCTCGTCGAGACCGACGTTGTCTCGCAGGCAAAGCCGGGGCTGGTGTACGACGTTCAGAACAATCCCCGCGTCGCGCGGAACCTGGTCCGGATCTCCGGCTGTAGCTCCTATGGGATCGCGCCGCTGACCGTCCAGGGGCAGGTGGTCGGTCTGGTCCACGGCGACTGTTATCACCAGCGCCGCGACGTCGACGCGACCGACCGCGCGATGCTCAATCTCTTCGCCGAGGGGCTCAGTCAGGTCCTCGCGCGGGTGACCATCCTGGATGGACTGTCCACAGTGGCCGCCGGAATCGAGCGGCTCGTCGCGCCGGGCGGTCGTCCACCTGTGCGGGCGTCTGAGGTCGTGGGGGAGGACTTCGGGCTCACTCAGCGCGAGGTCGAGATCGTCCGGTTGCTCGCGGCGGGTGCGTCGAATCAGCAGATCTCCGGGCGGCTCTTCATCTCCGAGGGGACTGTGAAATCCCACGTCACCCATATTCTGCGCAAGCTCGGCGCCGCCAACCGGGCCGAGGCGGTCTCCCGCTGGCTTCGCCGGACGAGCGCCAATTGAGCGGCGGCACATCGTATGTAGTGCGCGAACCATTGTCCAGTCGAATCCGAGAAATCGGCCGCCGGTAGGAAAGGAACTCCGACCGGCGACAGATGTGGCCTGGCCCGGTCGACGGCCACACTGACTCCCGCAACGTGGCACAGATCACCGAGGGAGCGCGCAGAAGATGCCGACGATCATCGAGCAACTCGCGGAATTCGCGGCAGATACCGAAATCCGGAACTTGCCGGACGAGGTGGTGAGCGAGTCCCAGCGCATCCTGCTCGACTCGCTCGGCTGCGCTGTCGCCTCGCTCGACGACGAAGGCGCTCAACGCGGCGTCGGCTACGGCAGGTACCTCGGTGGTACCGAGGGGCCCGCGTCGATCTTGGGCACGGGGACCACGACCTCGGTGCCTGGTGCGGCCTTCGCCAACGCGGAGCTGATCAACGCCCTCGATCAGGACGCCGTCCTGCCGCCCGGCCACGTGACGCCGTACGTCTTGCCCGGAGCCCTGGCGACGGCGGAATCCTTGCAGGGCAGCGGGGAGAAGCTCCTGACCGCGATCGCGGTCGCGCACGAGATGTCCTTCCGCATCGGCAAGGCGACCGACTACCTGCGCGACATCAAGGACGATGTCGTCACCATCCCCGACGTCATCGGCTACAGCAGCACGCTGTTCGGCGCGGCTGCCGCGATCGGTGTGGTCAAGGGATTCTCCCGCGAGACCCTGGCCGACGCGCTCGGGATCATGGGGTCCACGGTCCCCACGAACACCCAGCGGGCGTGGATGATGCACGCACCGTCGACGACGATCAAGTACCAGCTCGCCGGCGGGATGGCGCTGTCGGCGGTCACCGCGGCGAACCTCGCCGAACTCGGGCACACCGGCGACCGGGAGATGCTCGACGACCGTGACTACGGCTTCCCGCGTTTCATCGGGACCTCCCGGTGGGAACCGGCGCCGATCACCGCCGGACTGGGTACGGACTGGACTTTCACCCCGTTCCAGTCCTTCAAGCCGTATCCGCATTGCCGTGTGATGCACGCGCTGTTCGACGCGCTCACCGAGATCGTCGAGACCCACGACATCCGCCCGGACGAGATCGACGCCATCGACGCGTGGGGCGAAAGCTTTGTGCTGCAGCCGGTGTGGGTCAACGAGGACATCCGCAATCCGCGTGACGCCCAGTTCGGCATGACGCACGGTTTGGCGATGGCCGCGCACCGGATCCCGCCGGGCAAGGACTGGCAGACACCGGAAGCCGTGCTCGACCCGTCCGTGCTCGAACTGACGAAGAAAGCCACCTTCCGGGAACATCCGGACTACACCGCTGCCCTGCGCGGCGACCCGGCGGCGCGGCGATCCCGCGTCGAGGTGCAAGCCCGCGGCAACACTTTCACCGGTGAACGCGCCTATCCGAAGGGCAGTCCGTCGCCCGACCCGGCGACGTTCATGACCGACGGCGAACTGATCGCCAAGTTCCGGCACAACGTCGAGGACGTCCTGACCGACGCCGACGCGGACGCCGTCATCGAAGCCGTCTTCGACCTGCGGAACGTCGCGGACGTCACCGAGTTCACAAAACGGCTCCGCCCGGTCCTTCCCTCCTGACCGAATAAGGGTTTTCCATGACTACTGTGGCAACGAAGCCACGCGGGTCGCTTCGCGCGCGCCTGGGTGGCTACGACCAGACCTATCCGGTCCTCGCGATCACCGTCCTGCTGGCGCTGGCCGGCGGCCTGACCACGGCGAACTTCCTGAGCACCGGGAACTTCGCGAGTATCCTGAACCTGTCGGCGGCGTTCGGCATCCTCGCCATCGGCCAGGCGATCGTGATCCTCGGCAAGGGACTCGATCTGTCCGTGGCGGGCATCGGTCTCGGCTGTGCCCAGGCGACGCTGGCGTTCATCGACCGGGGCATGCCCGAATGGCAGGCGATCGCCCTGATGACCGCGCTGGCGTTGGCGATCGGCCTGGTCAACGGAATCCTCGTCGCTCTTTTCGAGGTGCCCGCGCTGTTCGTGACGCTCGCGACCGGCATGCTCGCCATCGGCGGAATCGACATCCTGTTCCTCACCGAGAACGTCTACGGTGTGCCGCCCGCGTCGTTCCTGGCCGAGCTCAGCGGCGGCTCGGTCCTCGGTGTGCCCCGCCCGGTGCTGATCGCCGGTGCGGTCTTCGTGATCGCGTGGTTGTTCGTCGCCTACACCTCGCCGGGGCGACTGATCCGCGCGATGGGGGACAACTTCGCGACGGCACGGTCGACCGGCGCCCCGGTCCGGCCGCTGCAGATCCTCACCTACGTGCTTTCCGCGTTGCTGGCCGCGCTCGCCGGCTATGTCACGGTGTCCCTTCAGGGGAGCGTGCAGACCACGGTCACGTCCTTTGCCCCGATCCTGTTCACCGCGTTGACGGTGGTCGTGATCGGCGGGGTGTCGCTGTCCGGTGGCCGCGGAACCATCCTCGGCGTCCTCGCGGGCGCTCTCTTCGTCGGTGTGCTCAACAACCTGTTGGTACTGCACGGGTTGAGCACCGCGGTGCAGGACCTGATCCGGGGCGGCGTCCTCGCCGCCGCGATCGCGTTCGACGCGTGGCTGCATCCGCGCAACGACGAAACCGAGAAATCCGGCGAACTGTGAACAGGAACGGAACCATGAAACTCACCAAGAAGATCGTCGCCCTCGCGCTGGCCGCGGTGACGGCCACCGCCGTCGCGAGCTGCTCCGTCGACAGCGGTTCGTCGGAAGCCAAGTCCGGCAACGAAAACCAGGCCTTCGGGGCCACTGTGGAACTGATGCCCGCCCGGCAGAAGGCACTCGACACGATGAAGGGCAAGAAGATCGCCTTCGTGCCGATTCTCTTCAAGGGCTACCAGCTCACGGAGAACTGGGGCACGACGATGCAGCGCACCTTCGACAAGGTCGGCGCCGAGTTCAAGGTGTACGACTCGAACTTCAGCAGCGACCGGATGATCAGCACCATCAACGACCTGATCGCCCGCAAGGCCGCTGATGTGCTGGTGCTGCAGAACCAGGATTTGGGCCTGCTCGACAACGCCATCGACCGCGCGCAGAAGGCCGGTATCTACACGGTGGTGCTCAACATGATGTCCGCCCGGCTCGGCGACGCCTTCGTCGGTGTCGACGTCTACGGCGCGGCACAGTCGATCGCCAAACGTGCGATGTCCGATTGCGACGGCCGCAACGCGCCCAAGACGATCTCGATCATCGACGGCCCCGGCAACGACCCGGCGTCGATCCTGTGGAACCAGGGGATCAAGGACGTCGTGGAACCGGCGGGCTACAAGGTCCTCGTCGCCCACTCGCAGTTCCAGAACGCCCAGGCGCAGGCGGCCGCCGAATCGGTGCTCCAGCAGCAACAGGGCAAGCTCTGCGGCTTCATGGTCACCTTCGACCTCAACTCGATCACCGTCGGGCAGACGGTCAAGGCCGCCGAATCGCGCGGCCAGGTGCAGCCCGGCTCGGTCGGCGTCTACACCCTTGACGCCGACAGCAACTGGTGTGCCGCCCTGAAGCAGGGCCTGGTGACCGCCTCGGCCGCCTACGACGTCCAGGGCATCGGCGCGGCAGGCGCGGTCGCCGCGCAGAACCTGATCATGAACGGCGCGCAGCCCGGCAGCACGCACTCGGTCGCGTACGTGTCGGACACGATCGTCGACAAGACCAACATCGACAAGACCACCATCGCCTGCTACGAGAGCCAGTAGGGACGAGCACCGATGACGACTTCGTCTCGCGGGTTCTCCCCGCTGCGGCGCGGGCTCGACGCCTTCGGCATGACCGGCGGACGGCCCACTGAAAGGATCGCGCGGTTCCGCACGATCTCCGATCTGTTCGAGAAACGGTGGATGGAAGGCGCCGTCCCGCTGGTACTGGCGCTCGCACTGTGCCTGTACGTCCTGATGACCACGAACGTCGGCGCCGACAACGCGCCGCTGGTGCTGGACGAAATGGCCGAGTTCGGCCTGTTGGCGATCGGCTTGACGGTCGTCCTGGTCGGCGGCGGCATCGACCTGTCGGTCGGCTCCATGGTCGGGGTCTGCGCGCTCGGCGCGCTGGTCGCCGACCGGGTGTGGCTGTGGCCGACGGCCGTGGTCGTCCCGGCGGCGATCGTGACCGGCGCCCTCCTCGGGGCGGTCAACGGGTTCTTCATCGCAATCCTGCGGATGCGCCCGTTCATCACCACCCTGGTCACGCTCATCGCCTTCGGCGGCGCCGCGTCGGTCCTGCAGAACGCGAACAGCACCCGGATCGGGATCGCCAAGGACTCCCTGGCGTGGGACTTCCTGAGCAACGGCCGGATCATCGGTGTCCCAGCCGCCTGGTTCCTCTTCGCGGTGGTGCTGCTCGTCGTGCATCTCGCGCTGACCCGGTCCCGCTGGGGCTGGTGGGTCACCGCGACCGGCTCGGACCGGCGTTCGGCACGGCGCAACGGCATCCCGGTCACCGCGGTGACGTTCTGGACCTACGTGCTCTCCGGCGCGCTGGCGGGCACGGCAGCGATCCTGACCTCCGCGCGGCTGGCCCGGACCGACCCGAACGTGGGACACGGGTGGGAGATCATCGTGCTCACTGCCGTCGTCCTCGGCGGGGTGAGCATCCAGGGTGGCCGCGGTTCGGTGCTGCGGGCGACCGTCGGGGTCGCGGTGGTGGCGATCATCCAGCAGGCGACCGTCTCCGACGGCGCCCAGGGTTCCTTCTACACCGTCGTGCTCGCGGCCGTGCTCGCCGTGTTCACCATCCTGGACCTGAAATGGGGCAAGTACCGGCAGCGCGCGGTCGAGAAGCTGAAGATCGACCCCGCCCGGCTCTCGCTCGGTCCGCTTCTCGACGTCACCGAACCGGGCACCGTCTGGTCCCCGAACCGGCGGCTGACCGACGCGCCGCCGGTCGGACTCGGGAAGATCCGCGGCGCGGAGGACTGCGCCGTCGACGCCGAGGGCAACGTGTACTGCGGTGACCAGCGTGGCTGGGTGTGGCGCTTCCGCGGGCTGGAGGACACCGAGGGCGAGGTCTTCTCCCGCACCGGTGGCTTCCCCTGCGGACACGTCTGGGACGCCGAGGGCAGGCTCGTCGTCGCGGTCGGCGGCATGGGGATCTACCGCATCGGTCAGGACGGCGAACCGGAACTGGTCGCCAACCAGGTCAAACGCAGCCCGCTGTCGCTGATCGACGATTCGGGCCTGCGCGCGATCGACGACCTCGACATCGCGCCCGACGGGTCGATCTACGCCTCGGACTTCTCCACTCGGACCAACACCGCGGACTTCCTGCTCGAACTGGTCGAGTTCCGGCCCAACGGGCGGATCGTGCGGGTGAAACCGGACGGGACCACCGAGGTGGTCGTGTCGAACTACGTGTTCCCCAACGGGGTCTGCACCTCTCACGACGGCGAGTCGATCCTCATCGCCAGCACCGGCCTGTGCCGCGTCGACCGGCTGTGGATCTCCGGGCCCAAGGAAGGACAGTTCGAACCGGTGCTGGAGAACCTGCCCGGCTACCCGGACAACATCAACCGCTCCTCGGACGGCAACTACTGGATGCCGTTGTGCGCCATGCGGACTCAGATGTCGGACCTGCTCGGCCGGTACCCGTCGGTCCGACGGCGGATGACCCGAGAGGTGTCCGTCGACAACTGGGTGGTGCCACAGCTGAACGTGTCGTGCGCGATCAAGTTCAGCGACAGCGGGGAGATCCTCGCGGTGCTGTGGGACGAGACGATGGAGAACTACCCGATGGTCACCGCGGTCAAGGAACGCGACGGATACCTGTACCTCTGCGGGGTCAGCAACAACCGGATCGGGCGGCTGCCGCTGGACCCGGCCGAGATCGGCGACATCGATCCTTCTGCCGTACCCGGTACGGCGGGCGCGCGCCAGGTCTCGGAGGTGGCCCGATGAGTCTTTCCACGCTCAAGGAACTGATCAATCCGAACTGGGCACGGCGCCGGGGTGTGCCGCCGATGGACACCGGGCTGCGGCCGAATCTCCGGCTCGACGAAGCGGCCGAGCTGCTGCCGTCCGGTGCTTTCGAGCCGGACGACGTCGTGATCACCGGCGCCGGTGAGGTGGTGTTCAGCAGTGGAAACCTGGTTCTCGCTCTGCGCGGGGGCGACGTGGTGCGCGTCGCCGAGCTGGGCGGCCGTGTCGCGGCTCTCGCGGTCCGCGACAACGAGGTCCTCGCCGCGGTGGACGGCGTGGGGATCGTCTCAGCCGGCACTGCGGAGGAGGTGTGCACCGCCGCACCGGTCGAATCCTGCGTGACCGATCTGACCGTGGCACCGGACGGTTCGCTGCTCGTCACCGTCGGATCGACGGCGGAGCGGGACTGGGCTCGTGCGCTGGTCACGGGAGACCGGTCCGGGGCGATCGTGCGGATTGACGGCCAGCGCGCCGAGGTGGTGGCCGAAGGTTTGGCCTGGCCGTCGGGGATCGAGGCGTCGGGCGAAGAAGTGCTGGTGTCGCTCAGTCTCGAGCACCGTGTCGAGGTACGGACGCCGGACGCCCTCGGCAAGCCTGGCCGGGAGTTGATCGCGAACCTGCCCGTCTATCCCGGCCGGATCTCCGGACGGTGGTTCGCCGCGCCGTACATCCGCAACCGGGTCACCGAGATGCTCCTCGACGAGCCCGAAGTACTCGCCGAGATGACCGGGACGATCAGTCCGGCGGAGTGGTTCGTGCCCCGTCTGCGCGGCGGGAGCCCGTTCACGGAAACCATGCAGATGGGCCAGCTGCGCGTACTCGGCGTGGTGAAGAGCTGGGCGCCCGCCCGATCCTGCGGCCTCGTGTTCCGGGTGGACGGCGCGGGCCGGGTGGCCGAAAGCGCCCACGCCCGCGTCGACAGCGCGCGACACGGCGTCACCGGCGTGGCCGTGCGCGACGGCCGCGTGCTCGCGGCGGCGCGTGGCTTCGGCAATCTTCTGGAGGTGCGAGCGTGACACCCGTGATCCGGCTGACCGACGTCAGCAAGCGTTATGGCGGGACCTACGCCCTCGACGGCGTCGACTTCGACGTGGAGCCGGGAGAGATCCACGCACTGCTGGGGGAGAACGGCGCCGGCAAGTCCACGATGGTCAAGATCATCTCCGGCGCGGTCGCGCACGACTCCGGCACGCTGGAGATCGAGGGAAGCAAGCGGTCCTTCACCACCCCGCGCGACTCGGTCGAGGCCGGGGTGGCGATGGTCTACCAAGAGGGCTCGCTCGTCGAGTCGATGACGGTGGCGCAGAACCTGTTCATGGGCGACGAGAAGGTGTTCAACAACCTCGGGCGTCTCAACGTCGTCGCCCGTGAACTGCTGGAGTCGCACAACTTCCACATCCGGCCCGACGTCCCCGCCGGGGCGCTCGGCATCGGCCAGAAGCAGATGGTCGAGATCGCGCGGGCGGTGCACCGGAACGCGAAACTGGTCATCCTCGACGAGCCGACGTCCTCGGTCACGCCCGAGGAACGGCTCCAGCTGTTCCTGTCCATGCAGCGGCTGAAGCGCCGCGGGATCGGCGTCATCTTCATCACGCACATGCTCGACGAGGCGTTCGAGCAGGCGGACCGCATCACGGTGCTGCGGGACGGCGTCGCACAGGGAACCTTGTCGCGTCCCGAATTCACCCGGGAACGCGTGGTCAAGATGATGGTCGGCCGCACCGTCGAGATGGGGCGCGTGGCGCCCGGCCGCGCGCCGGAACCCGTCCCGGCGCTGCAGGTGGAGGACGTCACGCTGTTGCCCGTGGTGCGCAACATGGCGTTCTCGGCGTACGCGGGCGAGATCGTCGGCATCTACGGGCTGGTCGGCGCCGGCCGCAGCGAGACCGCGATGATCGTCAGCGGTGTCATGAAACGGCGACGGCTGCGCGGCGGAACGGTACGGCTGAACGGGAAACCGGTCCGCTTCCGCACACCTCGCCACGCCCGCAAGGCCGGGATCGTGTACATCACCGAAGACCGCAAGGCTTCGGGGTTCTTCAGCCATCTCACGATCGCGGACAACATCTACCTCGGGCACCTGTGCAGCGCGCCGCGCCTGCCGTTCTTCTACCGCCCTGGTGACCGCAGGTCGGTCGCGAAACGGTTCGTCGAACGTTTCCAGGTGCGCACCCTGCAACCTGGCGAGGCGACCGTCGAAGAACTGAGCGGTGGCAACCAGCAGAAGGTCGTGCTGGCCAAGGGGCTGACCCGCAAACCGCTCGTCGCGATCATCGACGAACCCACGCGTGGCGTGGACCTCGGCACCATTCCCGAGATCCACGCGATGATCCGCGCACTCGCCGACGACGGCGTCGCGGTCGTGGTCATCTCGTCCTATCTCCCGGAGATCCAGGCGATGTCCGACCGCGTGCTCGTGGCGCGGGCGGGCAGCATCGCCGCCGAGTTCTCCCCGGAGGAAGCGGACGAGGAGAGCCTGATCTTCGCCGCCGTGCACTGACCCCTTCTAGCGCAAGGAAAAGAACATGCGTGGAGTTGTTTTCAAGGGCGACCGGGTCGTCGAGATCCAGGATTTCGACGACCCCGCTCCAGGCCGCGACGAAGCGGTGCTGGAGATCAAGGCGTCCGGGATGTGCGGCAGCGACCTGCACTTCTACCGGGCCCCGGCCGGACAGGCACTCGCCGCGTTCGGCCTGACCGGCGACGACGCCGGGATCATCGGCGGACACGAACCCTGCGGTGTGGTCGCCGCCGTGGGCGCGGACGTCGATCCCCGCGCGGTCCGCGTGGGCGACCGGATGATGGTCCACCACTACGACGGCTGCGGGTTCTGCGACCAGTGCCGCACCGGCTGGCCGCAACTGTGCGAACGCGGGAACGTCATCTACGGCGCGACCGCGCACGGCGGGCACGCCGACTTCCTCAAAGTGCCCGCCCGCACCCTCGTCCCGCTGCCGGACGAACTGAGTTTCGCCGCCGGGGCGGCGATCTCCTGCGGGACCGGCACGGCCTTCGGCGCGCTGACCCGGTTGCGCGTCGGTGCCGGCGACTCGATCGCCGTGTTCGGCCAAGGCCCGGTCGGCCAGTCCGCGGTGCAGCTCGCCGCCGCGATGGGCGCCAGGGTGATCGCGGTCGACATCGAGCGCGCACGGGTCGAGCGGGCGACGGACTTCGGGGCCGCGGAGACCGTCGACTCGAGCGCCACCGATCCCATCGAAGCCATCCGGGACCTCACCGGTGGCAAGGGCGTGACGAAGGCCCTCGACTGCTCCGGAGCCCCGCCCGCACGAGCCGCCGCGGTGAAGTCGGCGGCCAAGTGGGGCACGGTCGCCTTCGTCGGCGAGGGCTCGAACGTCACCCTCGACGTCAGCCCGGATCTGATCCGCAAACAGCTGACCGTGCTCGGCTCGTACACGTTCTCCGTGGTCGGGCAGGCCGACTGCGCCCGGTTCATCGCGGCGCACGACGTCGAGGTCGACCGCGTCTTCACCGACCGCTGGCGGCTCGACGACGCGGTCAAGGCCTACGAGGCCTTCGACCGGCAGACCGGCGGCAAAGCCGTCATCGAGTTCTGAAATCCCTGGAGTCCCCATGACGAACCATTTCATCGACGGCAGTCTCACCCCCGCGCACTCCGCTGATCGCATCCCGGTCACGAACCCGGCGACCGAAGAGACTTTCGCGTCCATTGTGGACGGCGATGCGACCGACGTCGACGCCGCTGTCGGAGCGGCGACGGCGGCGGGGGAGCAGTGGGCTGCCCGGACGCCCGCCGAACGCGCCGGGTATCTCCGCGCGATCGGGGACGCCTTCGAAGCCCGGTCCGAGGAGATCTCGGAACTGGTCACCCGCCAGAACGGCACACCGATCAGCATCACCCGCGCGATGCAGAGCCAGGTCCCCATCACCTATCGGTATTTCGCTTCGCTGGCGGAGAAACTGGAGACGGAGAGCCACGTCGAGACCGCGAGCGGAGACGCCGTCGTCCGCCGGGAACCCGTCGGCGTGGTCGGCGCGATCACTCCCTGGAACGGCCCGCAGCCGCTGATCGCGTGGAAACTCGGCCCCGCGCTGGCCGCGGGATGCACCGCGGTGATCAAACCCGCGCCGGAGACCTCGCTGGACGCGTTCGTGTTCGCCGAGATCCTGACCGCCGCGGGGATCCCGGACGGCGTCGTCAACATCGTCACCGGCGGGCGTGAAACCGGCGCCGCCCTGGTCGCGCATCCCGGTGTGCACAAGGTCGCGTTCACGGGCTCGACGGTCGCGGGCAAGGCGATCGCGGTCGAATGCGCGAAGCAGCTGAAGCACGTCACCCTCGAACTCGGCGGCAAGTCCGCCGGGATCCTGCTCGACGATGTCGACCTCGACGCCTTCCGGCCGCTGGTGATGTCGGCGTGCGCGCCGAACACCGGGCAGACGTGCCGGGCGCTGACCAGGGTGCTCGCACCCGCGTCACGGTACGAGGAGATCATCGAGATGCTGTGCGCGACGATGAGCGCCATTCCGCAGGGGGATCCGACGGACCCCGGGAACTTCTTCGGACCGCTGGTGAACGCCACCCAGCGCGAGCGCGTCGAGTCCTATATCGCACTCGGCCGTTCCGAAGGCGCCGAGCTCGTCCTCGGTGGTGGGCGACCCGAGGGACTCGACCGCGGCTACTACGTCGAGCCGACGATCTTCCGCGGCGTCACGAACGACATGCGGATCGCGCGTGAGGAGATCTTCGGGCCGGTGCTGGTGGTGATGCCCTACGAGAGCGTCGACGAGGCCGTCGCCATCGCGAATGACTCGGACTACGGACTGGGCGGCGGGGTGTTCTCGCCGGATCTCGACCGGGCGACGGAGGTGGCCCGCCGGATCGTGAGCGGCAGCATCGGTGTGAACACCTCGACACTGCCCATCGAGACGCCGTTCGGCGGGGTGAAGCAGAGCGGGATCGGTCGCGAACTGGGTCCGCAGAGTGTGGACGCCTACCTGGAGTACAAGACGATCTTCCGCGCCTAGCGTTTAGTCCTCTGGTTGCGATTCGTTCCATCGCAACCAGAGGACTAAACGCGTTTCAGGCCCTCAGCAAGGCGGCGAACTCGCCGACCGGTTGGTCGGGGTCCAGCGTCCGGATCGCCTTCAGCAGCGTTTCGCTCCGCTCGGTGCCCATAGTGGACACGGTCACGTCGCGGAACTTCGCGTCCAGATCCTCTTGCGACATCGGGTTCTCCGCCGTACCGGCGGGATTGTCGACGAACACGTGCTCGGTGGCGCCGTCCCGGTAGGTGACGGTGATGTCGCCGACCCAACGGCCCGGATACGCCCGGTCCAGCTCCGGCTTGACCTCGATCTTGACCCGACGGGCCATCGTGGCGATGTCGCTGTCCTCACCGAGGTCGAGGCGTCCAGCCAGGTAGTCGTGATGAGTCGTGAAGCCGTTGCCGTAGCCCAGAACCGACAACGCGAACTGGAACGGCAGGCTGTACTGCAGATGCTCGATGATCTTCGGCGCGTAGGCGTTCGCGTTCTGGTTACCGATGATGATGTCGCCACCGGTCTGGATGCCCAGCAGCACCGAGTCGATTTCCGAGGCGTGTGAGGCGATCTGGCGAGCGCCGTCGATGTAGGCGTGGTTGATCCCGCAGCAGCAGTACGGCTTGATCCACACCCGCGTGATCTCGAAGGGCTGGTCCAGGTCGAAGGCGGCGGTGTCGGGAACCGAGCGTCCGGCGAAAGTCTGGAAGAAGCCTTTGCGGCCGCTGAGGAAGGTCGTCGGGCCGGTGATGCCGGCCGCGGCCAGCTCCGCGGCATGGATGCCGTTGCGGGTCCCGATACCGGAGTGCGCGCGTTTGATCGATCCCCCGGACGACGTGTACTCCGTCGTGCCCGAGGCGTGGCTCAGCGCGATCGAGAGCGCGTGCACCGTGGTCTCGACGTCGAACCCGCGCAGTTTGGCCGTCACCGCGGCGGCACCGAAGTTCGACAGCAGTCCGTGCGGGTGGAAGCCTCGCTCCAGCAGTTCGGGGGCGGCGAGGTTTCCGATCCGGGTGTAGACCTCGTACCCGGCGACGACGGCGGTGACCACCTCGCCCAGAGTGGCGCCCAGTTCTTCACCGACGGCGAGCGCCGCGGAGACGACGCAACTCCCGGGATGGGACGAACTCGCGCGGTGCGCGTCGTCGTACTCGAAGCCGTGCCCGAACGTCGCGTTGACGAAGGCGGCGTCGGCGGCGCCCATCGCGTCCCCGGTCGCGGTGACATGCGCGGTGCCCGGCACGTGCGCGGCGCGGGTGACGTCGAGGATCGCCTGGCTCCACGGGAGAGCCGCACTGCCGACCTGCAGCCCGAGCTGGTCCTGCAGGAGGCGCCGGGCACCGGCGAGCGCGTCCGCCGGGATCCGGTCGTAAGTGAGTCCGGTGACGAGCCGCGCCACCGCGGTTTCGAGGTTTCCCATGCTTGCCGCCTTTCAGTGGGGGAGGCCGTAGGACTTCAGCTCGACGTACGCGTCGAACCCTTCGAGGCCCGCCTCACGGCCGATGCCGCTGTTCTTGAAACCGCCGATGGGCGCGGTGAAGCCCACCGGATTGCCGTTGACCTCCACGGTCCCGGTCCGGATCCGCCGCGCGACCGACAGCGCGCGTTCGGGGTCGGCGGCGAACACCGAGCCGTTGAGGCCGTACTCCGAGTTGTTGGCGATGGCGACCGCTTCGGCCTCTGTGTCGAAGGTGTGCACGGTGAGCACCGGGCCGAAGATCTCGTCCTGCGCGATCTTCGCGTCGGGGTCGACGTCGGCGAAGACCGTCGGCGCGACGTACCAGCCACGGCCCTCGGGACGATCGCCGCTCACGAGGACGGACGCGCCCGACGCCTTGCCCTCGGCGATGTAACCCTCGACGCGGGTTCGCTGGGCCGCGCTCACCATCGGGCCCACCTCGGTGGCCGGGTCGAGCGGCTCGCCCACGGGCATCGAGGAGATGAGGTCGACGAGCCGGTCGTGCAGTTCGTCCCGCCGCGACCGGGCTACCACGATCCGCGTCTTGTTGCTGCACACCTGGCCGCTGTTGCGCAGCGAAACCGCGCGGACGGCGCCGATCGCGGCGTCGAGATCGGCATCCTCGAGCAGGACGGCGGCCGACTTGCCGCCCAGTTCGAGCGTCACGCGCCGCAAGTCCTGCCCGCACAGTGCGGCGATCCGGCGACCCGCCGTCGTGGACCCGGTGAAGGACACCTTGTCCACGCCGCGATGGCGCACGAGATGTTCACTGACTTCCCGCTGTGCCGGCACGATGTTCACCACGCCCCCAGGCAGTCCCGCCCGCTCCAGGAGGTGACCGAGCAGGTACGCGTCGAGCGGTGTCTCCGGCGACGGTTTGACGACCATGGTGCAGCCGGCGAGCAGGGCCGGGGCGAGTTTGATCATGGTGATCAGCAGCGGCGCGTTCCACGGGACGATCGCCGCGACGACGCCGACGGGCTCGCGGGTGACGAGGGCGTGCCCGGTGGCGGACCGCCGGGTGTCCGACCAGGGGTACGTGGGAGCCAGGTCGAGGAAGGAATCCAGCAGCAGGCGCGGGCCCATCGCCTGCATCTTGGTCGACAGCGTTATCGGGCAGCCCATTTCGGTACTCACCAGGTGAGCAGCCTCTGTCTCATGGGCGGCGAGTTCCGCACTGAGCTTGCGGAGAACGGCGATGCGCTCGTCGAGCGGCAGCCGGGGCCAAGGACCGTTGTCGAACGCTTCGCGCGCCGCGGCCACGGCGGCGTCGACGTCCGCTTCGACGGCTTCCGGTACGCGCGCCACCGTCTGCTCGGTAGCGGGGGAGACCACCTCGATGATCCGGTCGGACACGGGCGTCACCCACTGGCCGCCGATGAACAACTTGTCGTACTGGCCTTGCCAGAGTTCGGTCGGCGTACTCATCGCGTTCGGCTCCTTTGTCGTTCGCTGCCTTGACCGACCCTACCGTAGATTATATAAAATATGTAGAATTCTCCGGAAGGCAGGAAGCATGCAGCACAAGCCGCTCGACGGCATCCGGATCCTCGAAATCGGCGGCTACATCGCGCTTCCGTTCGGGACCTCGATGCTCTGCGCGCTCGGCGCCGAGGTGGTCAAGGTGGAACGCCCCGGCTCCGGCGAGGACTTCCGCCGCCACCAGAACGACCGCAGCTCATATTTCCGTCAGTACAACACCGGCAAACGCAGTCTGGCGGTCGATCTCAAATCGGCCGACGGCGTCGCCGTGGTGAAAGCGCTCGTTCCGCGTTTCGACGTCGTGCTCGAGAACCTCCGGCCCGGCAAGGTCGCCGCGATGGGCCTGGGGCCCGACGACTGCCGGGCCCTGCGTCCGGACGTCATCTACGGCTCCGTCACGGGTTTCGGCACCTCCGGGCCGCTGGCGAACCGGCCGGCCTACGACACGATCGGCCACGCGTTCGGCGGCCTCTATTCGTTGTTCAGCGACGGCGACCATCCGCAACTCGCCGGCGGTCTGAGCGCGGATCTGGTCACCGGGCTCAGCACGGCGACCGGTGTGCTGGCCGCGCTGGTGGGCAGGCTGAAGACCGGACAGCCGCAGCGGATGGAGACCTCCATCATGGAGGCGGTGAGCGTCCTCATCACTGACGGCGTGACCCAGGCCTTCGAGCTCGGCCACGATCCCAGCCGTACGAGCCGTCACCCGCAGGCGCAGAACTTCTGTGTGCCGACGTCGACCGGTGAGTATCTGGCCGTGCACCTGTCGTCGTCGCAGAAGTTCTGGACCTCGCTGTGCCGGGCGATGGACCGGTTGGATCTCACGGAGGATCCGCGCTTCGCCGAGTACCGGGCCCGCGAGGCGAACTACTTCGAGCTGGTGCCCATCGTCGAAGCGGAGTTCGCGGCCAAGCCGAAGAAGCACTGGGAACAGGTCCTCACCGACCACGACGTCCCGTTCGCCCCGGTGCTGTCGATGAACGGCTACCTCGACCACGAACAGGTCAGGCATCTCGATCTCGTGGAACGCCAGGCCGACGGTCTCGCGCTTCTCCGTCCACCCTGGACGTTCGACGGCGAACGCCCGGACCGCCCCGGTCGCGCGCCGAAGGTCGGTGCCGACACCCGCGCGGTGGCCGGTGAAGTGCTCACCGCGGAAGAGATCGAAGAATTGATCACGGCCGGAGTGCTGTACGCGGACGAGTCCTGAGTGTCCAGATTCTTGGACAGTGAGGCCCTCGTCGGCTCCCTATCGTCGGAGCAGATCCCCGTAACCCCAGGAAAGTGAGGACGACGATGTCCGAAGCCACCAAGGAAGAACTCGCACAGGGCTGGCTCAAGGCCCTGACCGATGTCGATCACTTCTACGAGATCTGCGCACCGGATTGCCGGGTGTGGCACAGCGCCGACGACAAGTGGATGTCGCTCAAGGCGGCCATCGACGCGGTGCACGACCGCGGCGGTCTACCGGAATTCATCAACTCCCGCGTGACCTTGACCGAGAAGGGTTTCTTCGCCCAGACCTCGGGTGTGCTCAAGCCGCAGGGGGAGGACGGGCCCGAGGTCAAGGTCCACCTCATCCAGATCGCGACCGTCGAGGGCGGCAAGGTCGTCCAGGCCGAGGAGTACATCGGTCCCGAGACGGACCTCGCGGTCTGAAGTCCCGCCCGGTAAGGCAGAAGGAGCACGACATGTCCGGAATCGCGGGCAGATCCGTCATCGTCACCGGTGGGGCCAGTGGCATCGGCGAGGCCGCCGTACGGCTTTTCGCGGAGAACGGCGCCAAGGTCACCATCGCCGACCGCACGGAGGACGCGGGGGAAGCCCTGGCGAAGGAATTGAAGGGCCAGGGACACGAGGTCCAGTTCGTCGCGACGGACGTGACCGACGAGGACCAGGTGAAGGCGATGGTCGACGCCGCCGTGTCCGCCTACGGCAGGCTCGACGGCGCGTTCAACAACGCGGGTGTCCCGAACACGGGCAAACTGCTCGCCGACATCGACCGTGCCGATTTCGACCGGATCTTCGCCATCAACGTCACCGGGCCGTTCCTGTGCATGAAGCACGAGATTCCGGCGATGCTCGAAACCGGCGGGGGTTCGATCGTCAACACCGCTTCCGTCGGTGCGTTCGTCTACATCCCCAAGGCGGCGGAGTACACCGCGTCGAAGCACGCGCTGATGGGGCTCACCAAGGCGGCCGCGGCCGAATACGGTGAGCGGGGAATCCGAGTCAACGCGATCGGTCCTTCGACGTCCATGACGCCGATGTACCTGGAGTACATCAAGCTCAATCCGGACTACGTGAAGACGGTCGAGGCGACGCACGCGCTGCGCCGCGGCAGTGAGCCGGTCGAGCAGGCGCAGGCCGCGATGTGGTTGCTCTCGGACGCGGCGTCCTACGTCACCGGCGTGACGCTCGCGGTGGACGGCGGCTACACGCTCTACTGAGTGAAATGGCTCGTGAGTGGCGATTCGGGCTCTGCAGCCAACGGTCACTGGCGCCCTTCCAGATCCGTGAAGGACTCCTTGAGGGACCCAGAGTCCCTCAAGGAGTCCTTCACGGACACCCGGTCCCGACTTGCTCGCTGTAGGCACCTAAAGCACTGTCGGCTCTTAGAGCCTGTCTGTGATCCCGATGGTGGGTATGGGTCGGGCCTCTGCTAGTGATCTAGACACCACATCATGATCACGACCAGCAGAGGCCCGAT